>CAMPHU010000019.1 GCA_946886065.1 uncultured Massilia sp.
AGCGTGATGCTCAGTCGACGTTCCGACCCAAGGCCTTCAGCGACGCGCGCACCCCGCGCCCGTAGGCCGGATCGGCCTTGTCGAAATGCCCCAGCTGGCGCTCCAGGATCTCCGCCTCCACCTGGCTCAGCGGACCCGCCAGGTTGTCGCACAGGTTCTGCCTTTCCTGCGCATCCATCAGCCTGAACAGATTGCCCGCCTGGGTGTAATCATCCTCCTGCCCGCGGAAGTCGAAGCGCCCCGCGCCGCCTTCCAGCGCCAGCTCCGGCTCGCCATGCCCCATGCCCTTGGCTCCGCGCCCCACGGCATCGAGGGTGTGGTAGTTGCGCGCCGCCCCGCCATTGCTGACCGCCATGGCGCCGTCGCGCTGGTGGTTGTGGAAAGGGCAGCGCGGCGCGTTCACCGGCAGGTGCTGGTGGTTGGTCCCGACCCGGTACAGCTGCGCGTCGTGGTAGGCGAACAGGCGGCCCTGCAGCATCTTGTCCGGCGAGTAGCCCATGCCCGGCACCACGTTGGCCGGCGAGAACGCGGCCTGCTCGACCTCGGCGTGGTAGTTGACCGGATTGCGGTTCAGCTCCAGCACGCCCGCCGGCTGCAGCGGGAAGTCGCCATGCGGCCAGACCTTGGTCAGGTCGAAAGGATTCCAGCCGGTGCGCTGGCTCCACTCGAGCAGCTGCTGCTCGCTCGCCACCTGCACCTTGACGTCCCATTGCGGGAAGTCGCCGCGGGCGATCGCCTCGAACAGGTCGCGCTGCGCATGGTCCGGGTCGGTGCCGGCGATCCGCGTGGCCTCGGGCGCGCTCAGGTTCCTGATGCCCTGGCGCGTCTTGAAGTGCCACTTCACGTAATGGCGCTCGCCGCCGGCGTTGATCAGGCTATAGGTGTGGCTGCCGAAGCCGTCCATGTGGCGATAGCCGTCCGGGGTGCCGCGATCGGAGAACAGGATCGTCACCTGGTGCAGGCTCTCCGGCGCCTTGCTCCAGAAGTCGAACATCATGTTGGCCGATTTCAGGTTGGTCTGCGGGTCGCGCTTCTGGGTATGGATGAAGTCCGGGAAGTTGATCGGGTCCTTGATGAAGAACACCGGGGTGTTGTTGCCCACCAGGTCCCAGTTGCCTTCTTCCGTGTAGAAGCGCAGGGCGAAGCCGCGCGGGTCGCGCTCGGTGTCGGCGCTGCCTTTCTCGCCGCCGACGGTGGAGAAGCGCAGGAAGACCGGCGTCTGCTTGCCGAGCTCCGAGAACAGGGCGGCCTTGGTGAAATGGCGGATGTCGTGGGTGACGGTGAAGCTGCCGTAGGCGCCGGAGCCCTTGGCGTGCACCACGCGCTCGGGAATGCGCTCGCGGTTGAAGTGCTGGAGCTTCTCGATCAGGTGGAAGTCCTGCAGCAGCAGCGGGCCGCGGCCGCCGGCGCTCAGCGAGTTCTGGTTGTCGTCGACCGGGATGCCGGAGGCGGTGGTCAGGCGGGGCTGGGTCATGCGGGAATCTCCTCGTTGATGTGTGAACGTCAATGGAAGAGATTCTAGGCCGCGATGCCTGAAAGAAAAAGATAATTGGTTTAATTATTTCGATAGGTTTTTACAATACAGTCGAGCAGGAAACTGCTAGGCGTCTCACTGCTCGTTCTTGAAGATGCCCCTGACGTTCATCGCCATCAAGGCCGCCTGCAGGGTGATCAGGGCCCAGGCTTCGTCGTGCCAGCCCCAGACGATCCACAGCACGTTACTGAGGATGAACATCGAGAAGCCGAACACGCGCCGCTCCGGGCGCTTGGAACCGATCAGGTAGGCGGCGAACAGGGTGACCGCCATGGCGGGCCATTGCAGGAAGTCGAGGAATCCATCCATCCTTCAGGCGGCCTTCCTGCGGCGCGCCGGCGCCTTGGCGGCGGGAGCTGCTTTCGCTGTCGTTTTCTTTGCAGCGGGCTTGGCAGCCGGTTTCGACGCCGTGCTGCGCTTGGCGGCTACGCGCTCGGTGCTGTGCGCAGGCGCCTTGCGGGGACGCGGGGCTTCCTCTTCCTCCTCCTCCGCCTCGGGCTTGCGCGATTTGCGCGGCGGCGGTTCGTCGTCGTCGTCGTCGTCCGCACTGGCGGCCTTGGCCGGCTTCTTGCCCAGGCTGGCCTGGAGCAGGGCGACCAGGTCGATGACCTTGCCCGACTCGCGCTTTTCCTTTTCCGGCTCGGGCATGGTGATGGTCTTGGTCTGCTTGGCCTTGACCTTCTTTTCGACCATGGCCATGACGTCCTCGCGGTAGGTATCGTGGTACTGCTCCGGGTCCCAGTCCTCGCTCATGCCCTGCACGAGGGCCATCGCCATCTTGAGCTCCTTGTCGTTGACGGCGGTACGGCCGGTCTTGCCCGGGATCTTGAGCGCTTCGGTCTCGCGGATCTCGTCGGCGTAGCGCAGGGTATTGAGCACGATGGTGTCGCCTACGCACACCAGCGCCGCCAGGTGCTGCTTGACGCGGATGACGACGTTGGCGATGCCGATCTTGCCGGCTTTCCTGAGCGTTTCGCGCAGCAGCGCATAGACCTTGTCGCCGCCCTTGCCGGGCGCGAGGTAGTAGGGCTGCTCGTAGTAGATCAGCGGGACTTCCTCGGCGTCCACGAAGGCCAGGATGTCGATGGTCTGGGTGGCTTCGGGATTCGCGCGGCGCAGGTCTTCGTCGGACAGGACCACGTATTCGCCGGGCGCGTATTCATAGCCCTTGACGATGTCGTCCCACGAGACCTCCTTGTGGTTGCCCTTGTTGTAGCGCTTGAAGCCGACCGGAGAAAAGTCGCGCCGGTCGAGCATCGTCAGGTCGAGCCCCTTGTTGTCGACCGCCGCGTACATTTCCACGGGGATGTGGACCAGCCCGAAACTGATCGCCCCTTTCCACATGCTGCGCGCCATGATCGCTCCTTATTCGCCTACCACGCCGGTGATCGGCAGCACCACGCCCGTGATATAGCCTGAGCACACCGGCGAGGCCAGGAACACGTAGGCCGGCGACAGTTCTTCCGGCTGCGCGGGGCGCTTGAAGGTGGTGCTGGCGCCGAATTCCTTGATCTGCTCGGGCGACTGGTCGGCCGGGTTCAGCGGCGTCCAGACCGGGCCCGGCGCCACGGCGTTGACGCGGATGCCTTGCTCGATCAGGCTGGCCGCCAGCGACATGGTGAAGGCGTGGATCGCGCCCTTGGTGGCCGAATAGTCGAGCAGCTTCTTCGAGCCCTTCAGGCCGGTGACGGAACCGGTATTGATGATCGCGGCGCCGCGCTTGAGATAGGGCAGGGCCGACTTGGCCATGTGGAAGTAGCCGTAGATATTGGTGCGGAAGGTCTCGTCCAGGCGCTCCTCGGTGATGTCCAGCAGCGAGTTGGCATGTTCCTGGAAGGCCGCATTGTTGACCAGGACGTCCAGGCGGCCGAACTCGGCCACCACCTTGTCGACCGCCTCCTTGCAGAAGGCTTCGTCCTTGACATCGCCGGCAATGGTCACGCAGCGGCGGCCTTCCTGCTCGACGTGGCGCTGGGTCTCGGCCGCATCCTCGTGCTCGTTCAGGTACAGGACCGCGACGTCCGCGCCTTCGCGCGCGAACAGCACGGCGACGGCGCGGCCGATGCCGGAATCGCCGCCGGTGACGATGGCGCTCATGCCCTGCAGCTTGCCGCTGCCCTTGTACTGCTCGGCCAGGAATTTCGGCTTCAGGTCCATCTGCGCTTCCAGGCCGGGCTTGGCCAGGTGCTGCGGCGGCATCGGCGGCGCCGGCTGCCGGATTCCGGTCTGCACCGGATCCGGGCTCTCGGCCTTTTGCATGCTGGCGTCGATCTGGTCTTGCCGGCTCTGGATCGCTTTCTGCTTGTTCGCTACATCGTCCTGGTTTGGCATTACGCTCTCCCTGAATGCATGTGAATCGACCGAAGCAGTATTCAATGCACGGGGCAGGGCGACGGTGCGCTTCCACACACAGTGGCGCATTTCCGCTATCCCATGGGTAAGCTTTCTGGCAAACTTGCCTGGTTTGATAACAGGATGCACGAGGGGGAGCACAGATGTCTCAGCAGGACGGCATGCCAAGGACCTACACAGGTATCTACGTCAGCCCGGTGGGCCAGCGCCGCGGCGCCTTCCAGGAAGCCTGCGCCGGCCTGTTCGCGCAGCTGCGCGTGGCCGACAGCGCGCTGCAGGCTTCCACGCTGCTGGAACGCCAGCCGGCCGACGTCCTGGTGCTGGACCTGGAACGCTTCGAGCCGGGACTGGACCTGCAGGCCCTGGGCGGACTGGTGGCCGCGCGCGCCGGCGCCCCGGTGCTCGTGCTCTGCCCCTTCACCAATGCGCGCTGGCTGTCCGCCCTGATGGCCTTCGGCCCGCTCGATTACGCGATCGGCCCGCTGGACGCCGAGGCCTTGCGCGCCGTGCTGGCGGAGCGCCTGGGCCGTGGCTTCGCGCGCGCGGCGGAGCCGGCGCCGGGTGAAGCCGGGCTGCGCGGCCTGCTGGCGGTGCACACTGCCGCGCAGCGCGCGCTCGAGGAGGCGGACGACAGCGCGCGCTTCGCGGAACGCCTGTGCGAAGCGCTGGCGGGCTGGCCGGACGTGGTGCACGCGGCGATGTTCTACCTGCGCGACGGCGACCTGCACCTGGAAGCGGAACAGGGATCGACCGGATTGCGGCTGGCGCCCTTGCTGCTGCGCGGCGACAAGCTGCTGCATTCGCCGCTGCGCCATGCCTTCCCGGGCCTGCTGGCGGCCGCCAGCGGCGAATTCGCCCTGCTCGACGACCTCGACAAGGCGGGCGAGCCGGCACTGGCTGCCAGCCTGCGCGCCTGCGGCGTTCAGATGGCCCTGGGCCTGCCGATTCCGGCCCAGGGACCGGGAGCGCCGCGCGGCTCGCTCTGCCTGCTGTTCGGCCATGCGCACGCGTTCTCGCAGGCCCAGCTGGGCGCGTTCGAGGACCTGGCGCAGCTGGCTGCCTTCGGCCTGCGCATGACCGAGACGGTCCGCGAAAACGAAGCCTTGCTGGCGCGCGTGACCCACCTGGCGAGCACCGATGCGCTGACCAACGTGGCCAACCGGCGCCACGGCGAGACCCTGCTGGAACAGGAGATCAGGCGCGCGCGCCGCTACCGGCTGCCCTTGGCGCTGATCGGCTTCGACATCGACCGCTTCAGCAACATCAACGACACCTATGGCCATCCGGTGGGCGACCTGGTCCTGCGCACGGTGGCCGATACGGTCAAGGCCCTGCTGCGCTCGAGCGACGTGCTGGTGCGGGCGGGCGGCGAGGAATTCCTGGTCATCGCGCCGCACACCAGCGCCATCGACGGCCTCAAGATGGCGGAAAAGCTGCGCGCCGCCATCGAACAGGCCGGGATTCCCGGCTGCGACCATGTGACCGTCAGCCTGGGCGTGGCCCAGCTGGGCGAGACGGAAAGCGGCGATTCGCTCGCGGTGCGCGTGAACGCGGCGCTGGCGCGCGCCAAGCGGGCCGGGCGCAACTGCGTGGAACTGGCCATGCAATGAAGGGGGGCACGGTGGCTGGCCATGCGATGATGGCCGTGCTAGGCTAGCGGTTTTCACACAAGCAAGTTTTCGCTTCCTCCCATGCTCCAGTGGTTGCAGCAGTACCGGCGCGCGATGCTGCCGGGCGACATCAGCGCCGGCATCGTCGTGGCGATGATGATGATCCCGCAGGGCATGGCCTATGCGCTGGTGGCCGGCCTGCCGCCGGTGGCGGGCATCTATGCCAGCATCATCCCGCCCGTGCTCTATGCCCTGTTCGGCACCAGCAGCACCCAGTCGGTCGGCCCAATGGCCATCGTGTCCTTGATGACGGCCTCGAGCCTGGCGCCGCTGGCCGCGCCGGGGAGCGCCTTGTACGGGGTGCTGGCGGCGCAGCTGGCCTTGCTGTCGGGCGTGGTGCTGCTGGCCTGCGGCCTGCTGCGCATCGGCTTCCTCGCCAACTTCTTTTCCCGCCCCGTCATGAGCGGCTTCACGATCGGCTCCGCGCTGGTGATCGCCTGGGGCCAGGTGCGGCCCTTGCTGGGCGGCGCTCCGCTCGCGCCCCACGCGGTAAGCGCCGCGCTGGGCGTGGGCTCGCTGCTGCTGCTGTTCGCGGCGCGCGCCGGGCTGGCCCCCTTGCTGCGCCGCTGCGGAGTGCCGCCCACCGCCGCGGATATCGGCGTCAAGCTCGCCCCCATGGCCGTGGTGGTGGGCGCGACCCTGGCGGTGGCCACCTGGGGCCTGGACCGGCTCGGCGTGGCGACCACCGGCGCGGTGCCGGCCGGGCTGCCGGGCCTGAACCTGGCCACCTCGGGCGCCCACTGGGACCAGCTGCTCAAGCCGGCCCTCCTGATCGGCTTCATGGTCTTCCTGATCAGCATGTCGGGGGCCCAGGCGCTCGCGCTCAAGCGCCCCGAGAAGCTGGGCAGCAACCGCGAGCTGATCGGCCTGGGAGCGGCCAACGTGGGCAGCGCCCTGTCGGGCGGCTTTCCGGTCACCGGCAGCATCTCGCGCTCGGCGGTGAACTTCGCGGCCGGCGCCAACAGCCAGCTGGCGAGCCTGATCACGGCCGGCCTGCTGGCCCTGGCCCTGGTGGCGCCCACCGGCTGGCTGGCGCTGCTGCCGCTGCCGACCCTGGCCGCGACCATCATCGTCGCGGTGCTGGGCATGCTGGACCTGTCGACCCTGCGCACCGCCTGGCGCTACGACCGCGCCGACGCCGCGGCCTTGCTGGCCACGGCCGGCGGCGTGCTGGCGTTCGGGGTGGAGGCGGGCGTGGTGATCGGGGTGGCGCTGTCGATCGGGGCCCTGATCTGGCGCGCCAGCCGCCCGCACATCGCGGTGCTGGGCCGGATTCCCGGCAGCGAGCATTTCCGCAACGTGGACCGCTTTTCGACCGACACCGCGCCCGGCCTGCTGATGCTGCGCATCGATGCCGGCCTGTTCTTCGGGAACGTCGAGGCGGTCAACGAGCGCATCGAAGAAGAGCTGGCGGCGCGCCCGGGCACGCGCCATCTGGTGCTGGTGCTGTCGGCCGTGAACGCGATCGACACCACGGCGCTGTTCGGACTGGCCGAGCTGAATGCCTCGCTGCACCGGCGCGGCGTGCTGCTGCACCTGGCCGAAGTGAAGGGGCCGGTGATGGACCGCCTGAAGCAAAGCGCGCTGCTGGAGTCGCTGAACGGGGAAGTCTTCCTCAGTGCGGCGACGGCCTGGAAGCGGCTGGCTTGAACGCGTCTTGATTCGCCACAAACACCCTGCATAAATGCTGTTGATTTGCGTAAATTTTTTTGTTGACCGGCAATAAGGCGTCCACTAGGATTGTTTCGGCGAGGCATCAAATTACCCCATGCCGCCCTGCCAGCGGGGCCGAACAAGACGAAGGTAAAACATGAGCCGACATGCTGCGTCCGTACGCCCGTTTCCGTCCCGGCCGGCCAGGCTGGCCGCCTTGTTCGCCACCTTCGGCGCCGCCTTCGACGCCACCCCGGCGCTCGGCGCCGACATCTCCTTCAACGGCAGGATCACCTACGGCGAGGTGCTGCGTACGCAGGCGCGCGATCCCGATCTGCTGACCGGCTTGAACGCGGCCGCCATCGGCCTGGTGGGCTACGGCAGCGGCGGCAACGCGGACGACGCCAACACCAACTATGCGCGCTGGGACGCGGCCTCGCGCGCGCTCAAGGGACTGTTCGAGCTGTCGGCCAGGGAAGGGGCGCTGTCGGCCATGGTCCGGGTCAAGGCCTGGCGCGACTTCGGCTTGCGCGAGGACGGGCGGCCCTGGGGCAACGTCGCCAGCGGCTATGCCGCCGGCGCGCCGCTGAGCGACGCCGGCGCGCCCCGGCTATCGCGCTTTTCCGGGGTGGCGCTGCTGGACGCCTATGTGCAGGGAAGCACGCGCTGGGGCGGTATTCCCATGATGGCGCGCGTCGGCCGGCAGTCGCTCGACTGGGGCGGCCGCTCGATCACGCCCGGCGGCCTGGAGGCGCTGAATCCGCGCGACCTGCCGGGCCTGCGGCGCGCGGGCGCGGTGCTGGCCGAAGCCATGGTGCCGCGTCCGATGCTGTTCGGCCGCATCGAACCCGCGCCTGGCCTTGCGCCGGGCTTCGCCGTGGAAGCCTATTACCAGACCCGTTTCCGGCCCGCGGCGCTCGACATGTGCGGATCGCTGTGGTCGATGAGCGACTACGTGGTGGACGGCTGCGACCGGGTGATGAGCGGCCAGCCCGCCGTCAGCGACCGCGCCCGGATCCCGCTCGGGGCCTATCAGAAGCGGCTGCCGGCACCCAAGCCGGAGAGCAGGGAATTCGGGGCCGGGCTCAGCTGGCGCTCGGCGCCGCTCGGGCTCGACCTGGGGCTCTATCACGCCCGCTACACCTCGCGCACCGCGCTGCCGGGACTGCGGCGCAGCACCCGTCCCACGGGGCCGGCCCTGGTCCCGGGCGACCCGGACGGACGCAACATGGCGTATTTCACCGAATATCCGGAAGGCCTGCGCATCACGGCGCTCACGCTCCACTACAAGGGCGGCGCCACCAGCGTCACCGGCGAGCTGTCCTACCGGCCCGGCACGCCCTTCATGCTGGCGCCGGGCGACGTGCTGCCGCCCTTCCTGAGCGCCACTGCGCCTTCGCTGCTGCGGGCGCGCGCCAACGCGGTCGCGCCCGGCGCAATCTTCCATGGCTACGACCTGTACGGGATGTGGCAGCTCCAGGCCGGCGCCCGCCGTGAATGGACGGTGGCCGGCCTGCCGCTGGCCGCCGCGTTCGAAGCGGTGGGCAAGCATGCGGCCGGATTGCCGGACCAGTCCGTGCTGCGCTATGGCCGCGCCGATATCTTCGGCGTGGGGCCGGTCAACGGCAGGTGCACGCTCAACACCGGCAGCGCGGCGCGCCAGTGCAGCCTGCGTGGCTACGCGAGCGCCAACGCCTGGGGCTACCGGGCGCGCCTGGACCTGCGCCTGCCGGCCATCTCGCCGCGGCTGTCGGGCAGTGCGCATGCGCTGTTCGTGCACGACGTGAAGGGATGGTCGGGTGACTTCCTGCTCAACGAAGGGCGCAAGTCACTGGCGCTGGGCCTGCGCTTCGAGTACCGCAAGCGCTTTCTGGCGGAACTGGCCTATGCGCCGGTGTGGGGCGGGGATTACAATCCGGCGGCGGACCGGGACACGGCCTCGTTTGCGGTGGGTGTGAAGTTCTGAGGCGCCCGGCGCCCACGTCCGGAAGCGGAGACCGCCATGTTCGGAAGTGCGGGGCCAGGCGAAAGGCGAAAAAAGCGCCGGTCATGCCGGCGCCTGGGTGCATCGCGTGGAAGGATCAGGCGCGCTTGCGCTCCGACTCCTGGTGGCTGTCGCGCCGCGCCAGCCGGACCGGCGCCGCGTGCTGCGGGTAAAGCGCCTGGCATTCGGCGTAGGCGGTGCGGATGGCCTCCATGTCGCGCTCGCTGTCGCCGCTCAGTTCCAGCGTGTCCACGACGCGCAGTTCCTTCTTCCGGTAGTCGAGCGCGACCAGCAGGAGCGGCACCTTGGCGGCCTGCGCCAGATGGTAGAAGCCGCTCTTCCAGCTCGGGCGGTAGCCGCGCGTGCCTTCCGGAGTGATCGCGACCCAGCACCACTTGGAAGCGAGCATCTGCTGTGCCAGGTGGCGGGTGGCGCCCATCGGCGCGCTGCGGTCGACCGCGATGCCGCCCCAGTAACGCATGACGGAGCCCATCACGCCGCGGAACAGCGAATCCTTGGCCAGCCAGCGGAACTGCAGGCCCACCGCCCACTTGCCGAGCAGGCCGATCAGGAAGTCCCAGTTCGAGGTGTGCGGATACACCACCGCGATGCCGTGCGGGCCCGGCAGGGGCTTGAAGTACACGCGCCAGCCAAGCATGGTCAGCAGGCGCAGTGCAGTGCGCTGACCCCAGGTGGGCAGGGCTGCGGGATGCAGCAGGTAATCGCTCATGAAGGCTCCGTCGGGGCATAACAGACTGTTAACATGGAGCAGCAGTCATTACGCCATAGAAAATAAGCGAGGAATTCTAGCGGCCTCGAGCAGGGGGGACAAGCAAAAAAGCTGGTGCGGGGCAGGAGGTGTGGTTATCATGCCGCTGTTTGATTGATAACACGAGCGGCAAGCCGACCAAGATGGATATCACGATTTACCACAATTCCCGCTGCGGGACCTCGCGCAACACCCTGGCGGCGATCCGCGACGCCGGCCACGAACCCCAGGTCGTCGACTATCTGGCCACCCCACCCACACGCGAAGCGCTGCGCCGCATGATCGGCGAGGCCGGCCTGACGGTGCGCGATGCCGTGCGCAGCAAGGAAGCCTTGTTCACGGAACTCGGCCTGGATGCGCCGGACACCGGCGACGAGGCGCTGCTCGACGCGATGGTCGCCCATCCGATCCTGATCAACCGGCCTTTCGTGGTCACGCCCAAGGGCGTGCGCCTGTGCCGCCCGTTCGAGCGCGTGCACGACATTCTCTGAACCGGCATCCGCGGCCGGCTCCGAAGACGCTGTGCAGGCGGCTTCGCGTGGCGGTTGCATTGGGCGCTAGCCAGGCGCTGTCCGCACTCGTATCAGGGATCGGTAAAGGGGAGGGCGCCGATGTCCGCCTTGCGCAGCGTGCCCAGGCCGGACGCCGGGCCGGGTGGGCTGGCCGGCCTGACCGTGGCGGCAGGGGGCTCGGACGCGATGGTGTCGAGCGCAAGCCCGTGGCCGATCGCCGGGGAATTCGGACGCAGCCGGAAATCCGGCGTTCCGCCCTGGGCATAGTCGACGAAATGCGGCGGCGCATTGACCGTCGCCGCGTGCTGGCGCCCGGGCGCCAGCTCCCAGTCGTCCTGGTGGTTGCCATGGACGAGGTTGTTGCGGAAGCTGTTGCCGGGGCCGGTGGCGCCGCGTTCCTGGATGCCGTGGCCATTGTCCACGACGATGTTGCTGGTCACGTGGGTGTGGTCGTTCGGCCCCTTTCCCTGGAAGAAGTCTCCCCCTCCCACGACAATGCCGCTTCCCGAGCCGGCCACCGTATTGGCGTGCACGGTCACATGGCTGGCGTCGTGCCACAGGTGGACGCCGCTGCCGGAGATGCGGTAGACGATGTTGTTGCGCACGCTCGCACTGGTGTTGACGGCGATGCCGTGCACGGTGGCGCAGCCCGGCGGACCGATGTCGTGGACCTGGTTGCCGGCCGCCTCGCTGTCCTTGCCCTTGTAGTAACTGTCGAGGGTGATGCCGGCACCGCCCCGGGGCTCGCAGGGGACATCGGCGGCGATGTGGTGGATGCGGTTGTCGCGAATGCTGTCGGCCGAGCCGCCGTTATAGATGCCGGTGAGCCATTTCATGCCGCTCTGGTACTGGGTGCCGTCGATCTCGAAGCCGACGATGTCGACATGGTTGCCGCGGTTGTCCCAGGCCGCGCTCTGGCGCGCGTCGAGCTGGGGGACGATGCGGGCGCCCCAGCGCTCGGTGGACTGGTAGACGATGCGCGCTTCGGCGGTGCCGCTGGCCACCGTGCGCAGTCCGCCGAAATAGGTGCCCGGCGCCACGTGCACCGTGGTGCCCGGCGAAGCGGCCTGGGATGCGCGCGCCAGGGTGCGGAAGGGTTCGGTGCTGGTGCCGGGATTGCTGTCGGAGCCGTTGGGGGCGACGTACAGGTGGGTGCGGACCAGCTCTGGCACCACCAGTTCTTCGGCCCCGCCGTCGCGCAGCCGGCAGCCGCCGAGCAGGAGCGCGCACAGGCCCGCGGCCAGCAGCCAATAGGGGAAGCAGCGCGGGCGCGCATCGGGTCGCGGGCAATGGGGCATCGTTTCCTCGCACGGGTAGCGGTGACAAGAGACAGTCTGAACCCGCGTTCGCGAGCGGGACTGCGTTTCGCTCAACGTGCTCTTTGAGAACGCGCAATGTGGCGGTGGGCAAAGTGATGGCCGCGAGGCGGCGCCATAGACCGGGGCCGTCCCGGCCACGGTCTACGGCGCTGCCTCGCGGCCGACCACCACCGGCATGTAGGTGTCGAGGAATTCGGCCGGCATGCGCCGCGGGCGTCCGCTGGCGATCTCGATGCAGACCAGGTCCCAGCGGCCGCGCAGCACCGTTACGCCGTCGTGCTCGCGCACCAGCTGGAAGCGGCGCTCCATCGACAGCTTGCCGTCGCCGCCCACCAGCCAGGTGGCCAGCAGCAGCGGCTCGTCGAGCAGGGTGGGCAGCAGGTAATCGTACTCGCCGCGGCGGATCGCCATGGCGCGGTCCAGGCGCCGGTAGTCGTCGAGCGACAGGCCGAGCTGTTCCGAGTGGGCCCAGCCGGCCTGCTCGCACCAGCGCACGTAGACCGCATTGTTGGTGTGGTTCAGGCCGTCGATGTCGCCGGCGCGCGGCGCCACCGGCAGGATGAAGGGGCGTGGATAATCCCAGTCCAAAGCGTTTCCTTGTCAAACTGAGCGCGGCCTGCGGCCGCGCATTGCCGGTCGGTGCGGCATGCAAGCCCCTATTGTACGGGCCGCGCGGCGAACGCGTCAGGGAGCGTTCCAATCGAGCTCGACCAGCAGCGCCTGGTGGTCCGAGCCTTGTTCGCTGGCGTCGATGCGCATGCGCCGCACCTTCCCCGCCAGGTCGGCGCTGGCGAATACGTAATCGAAGGTAAAGGGCGGCGCGGCATCCGGGCGCAGGTCGTGCAGGCCGACCGTCGGCGCATGGCGGCGGCCGGGCTGGGCCAGGCCCCAGCAGTCGCGCCAGGGCGGCGTATCGTCGTCGAAGGGCGCCAGCAGGCGCTGGTGCTCGAGCGAGCCGGGCAGCATGTTGAAGTCGCCCGCCAGCAGGGCCGGCGCGGCGCGCGCCGCCGCCGCGAACGGCCCCGCGCCCGAGGCCCGGCCCAGGCGCGCATGCAGCCAGGCTTCGCGCTGGAGCTCGCGCAGGCGTTCCACCTGGGCCAGGCGCTGGACGCACGAAAAGTATTCCAGCTGCGCCGTCATCACACGCAGCAGGCCTCCGGGCACGGCCACGGTGACTTCGAGCGCGGTGCGCGGCAGGCTGGCCACGCCGGGATCCGGTGGCCAGGGGAGGGAATGGCGAAAGGCTTCGCGTACCGGATGACGCGAAAAGATCATGCAGCCGGTGCGGCGGCGCGGCGCGTCCGGCGCGCCGGGTCCGGCGGTATCGCAGGCATAGGCTTCGACGGCGGCGTGGCCCGGCAGGCGCGCGCGGAGTGCGGCGAACTGGTCCTCTCCGTCCGCATCGTAGCCGCAGGACACTTCTTGCATGCAAATTATGTCGTGCCGTGCGAAGCGCTCGAGGCATGCGATGATGCGGTCCAGATCCGTGACGCCGTCCGGGCTGCGTCCGGACTGGATATTCCAGGTGATGAGCTTGAACATGGGCGTCCTTTCAGGTGGCCCATCAGGCTAGCGCGCGCCGGCCTTCGGGAGGCTGATGCAGCGCAGGCGCCGGCAACGGCAAGGAGATGCGATGTTTACGATGATTCTGCTGCTCTATCTTCAGCAGCACCGCGACGTGACGCTGGAGAGCACCAGCCCGCGCGGCGAGTTCGCGAGCAGGAAGGCGTGCGAGAAAGCCGCCGTGCGCCTGCGCGGGCCGCTGCCCACGCCGGACGGCTACGCGGCCGCCTGGCACGACGTGCTGTGCGTGCCGATCGACCGCAACGTCAAGGTCAACGACGGCAAGCCGGTCGACCTGGGCCGCCTGCTGCAGGACCGGCCGCCGGTGGTGTGCGAGGGCAGCGGCGCGTGGCGGCGCGTAGGCGAGCTGTGCGCGGCCAGGGAGCAGGGCGGACCGCCAAGGGAGGCGCGCAGCGCGGGACCGGCCGCGCCTAGCCGCAAGCAAGGCTAGTCGCGCTTGAAATCGGCGTACTTGGGGCAGCGGACCAGGCCCGCCGAGCCTTCGCCGCCGCCGCTGTCGAACTGCACGGCCCCGCCGCGGTCGCGCACGTAGTCGAGGGTGCTGGGCGTCGGCCGCACGCTGCCGCCGGTGCGGCAGTAGACCTTGCCGCCGCGCCGGAAGCGGTAGATGGTGACGCCATCCGGCGTCGTGTAGGACTCGCTGGCCAGGGTGCGCGAACTATCCTTGTGGGCCGACTCCAGGCGCTCGGAGAAGCGCTGCCAGCGCGTGTCGGTGGGCGCCAGCGGCGCCGGCTTTCCTTCGCGTAGCGCATGGTCGGCCGGACCGGCCTCGCGCCTGGCCTGCTCAGCCGCGCCGCTGTCGGGTGCCGCGGGTTCCCGGCGCTCGGCCAGCGGATCGTCGTAGGGTTCGGAAAAGCTGGCGGCGGGCGGCGGCTGGATGGGACGCGGTGCGGCCTGCATGTCCGGGCGCTGCGGCGCCTCGGGAAGGGCGCGCGGTTCCGTGGGGCGGATCGGCGCCGGCCGGGGCGACGGCGAACTGGCCGGCTGCGGCGGGCGCAGCACCGGGATCAGGTTGAACACGCGCTCGACGGGATCCCCGGGCTCCAGGCGGACCGTCCCGGCGGTGAGCCAGAACCAGGCCAGCAGCAGGTGCGCGCCCAGCGTGACCGCAAGCGGCCAGCCGGGCGCGCGCCGAGGCATCACGGCATCGTGCGCGTGCATGCGGCCTCAGGACTTGGATGCGGTCATCGCCTTTTTGATGGCGACGCAGCGCTGGTCTTCCTGCAGGGTGTCGAGCAGCGAGCGGCGGGTAAAGGCCGACAAGTCCTTCATCTGGTCCGCCGCGCGCTGCAGGCGCTGCACGCTTTGCGGCGTGCAGCCGGCCGGGATCAGGCTGGTCGCGTAGGAGCGCATGAAGACCGGGCCGGCCGCCTTGTCCAGGGCCGGCAGGCTCGCCAGGCGCCTGGCTGCGCTTTGCTCGCCCAGCTTGCCCTGTTCGGCCGGGTAGATGCTGTGCATGGCGGTGCGCACGCGCGAGAACGGCAGCCTGGTCTTCAGGTCCTCGATCGTGGCCAGCCATTCGGCCTTGGTCTTCGCATCGGGACGGCTGGCGATCGCCGCCACGGCGGCGCCCTGGCCGGTGTCGGATTTGTCGCGCGCCTGTTCGGCTTCCACCAGCGCGGCCGCGCCGCGGTAGTTGTAGCGGTTCAGGCGGCCGATGATGGCCCAGCGCTGGTCCTGGTTGACCTGCAGGCCTTCGGTGGCAGCCTTGCCGTCCAGCAGGCCGGCCAGGCGCGCCAGCGCCTCGTCGCTGCTGGCCAGGTTCAGGTAGGCGCCGAACCAGCGGCGCTGGAAGTTGTCGTTGCCCTTATGGGCGACCACGCCCTGCCACGCCATGTCTTCCAGCGCCCTGGCGGTCTGCTTCGCATAGGCGTCGTTCAGGTTCATGGCGTCGAGGTAGCCCTTGGAGGCAACGATCTTGCCGACCACGTCGCCGAGCAGGGTGTAGTCCTTCTCTTGCGGCGCGTTGTTCAGGGCGACCTTGATGAATTCGTTCAGCGGCAGCTTGGCGTCGCGCACGCCGTCCCACAGGCTTTGCCACAGCATGGCGCGCAGCAGGGGATCCTCGACCTGCGACAGGCTGGAACGCGCGGTCTCGAAGGAGCGCTTGTCCAGCTGGACCTTGGCGAAGCCCCAGTCCTGGTAGTTCGGGTAGACCAGGTCCGGGCAGGCGGCGCCGTTCAGCGCCGGCACCGCGGTCTTCGCGCCCTTGTAGGTCACGGGTTCGTTCCTGACCAGCGAGAGCTTGCCGCCGTCCAGCTTGAAGGCGGCGACTTGCACGCGCTGCTCGCGCAGGGTCGGGAGCGCCTTGCTCGGCGCGCTCTGGCCGAGCGTGAAGCCGGCGATTTTTCCACCACCTTTGCCGCCGCTACAGGTGTAGGAAGCTTCGATGGTGTTCACGCCCGGCTGGTACAGCCACTCCCTGGTCCAGCCGCCCAGGTCGCGGCCCGCGGCCTCGCCCAGGCTGCCGATGAAGTCCTGCAGGGTCGCGTTGCGCCACTGGTACTTGACCAGGTAGTTGTGCACGCCCTTGCGGAAGGTCTCTTCGCCCAGCAGGTGGCGCAGCTGCTTCAGGGTCGAGGCGCCCTTCGAATACGTGATGGCGTCGATGTTGTCGAAGGCGTTGGCCGAGGACGGCACCGGCACCTCGATCGGATGGGTGGTGACCTTCTGGTCCTGCACATAGGCGGCCTGCTTGCCGGTCTGGTAGAAGGCCTGCCAGGCGTCCTTGAACTCGGTGGCTTCCGCCGTGGCCAGGGTGCCCATGAAGGACGCGAAGCTCTCGTTCAGCCACAGGCCGTTCCACCACTTCATGGTGACCAGGTCGCCGAACCACTGGTGCGCCATCTCGTGCATGATGACGGCCGCCAGGCGTTGTTTTTGCTCGGCCGTCATGGCGGCCTTGTACATGAAGCCCGCTTCGGCGAAGGTGACGGCGCCGGCGTTTTCCATGGCGCCGTACAGGAAGTCCGGCACCAGCAGCTGGTCGTATTTTTCGAACTGGTAGGGGATGCCGAAGTACTCGTCGAAGAAGACCAGGCCGGCCTTTGTGTAGCGGAACCAGTCTTCCGGCGTCACCTGCGAGGCCACCGACTGGCGTGCGAACAGACGCATCGGGTAGCGTGCGCTGTTGTCTTCCCATACCTTGTAGGGGCCGGCGTGCAGCGAGAAGTTGTAGGGGCTGAGCTTCTTGCTGGTCTTGAAGGTCCAGCGCTTGCCGGCGCCGGCATCGGCGACGGCGGTTTCGCGCGTGGTGGTCACCACGGTCCAGTCGGCCGGGGCGGTGACGGTGACGCTGTAGGTAGCCTTCAGGTCCGGCTGGTCGAACACCGCGAACATCTGGTGGGCGGCTGCCGGTTCGAAGTGCGAGTAGGTGTAGACGCGGCCGTCGACCGGGTCGACCATGCGGTGCAGGCCTTCGCCGTTGGTGCTGTGCAGGCGCTCGTAGGCGACGGTGACGGTATTGCGGCCCTTGGCCAGGTCCTGCGGCGCGATGGTGATGAACCAGCCGTTGTAGCGCGCCTCTACCGGCTTGCCGTTGACCGTGACCGACTTGACGGTGGCCTTGTCCAGGTCGAGGGTCAGCGCCGCATCGGTATCCTTCAGGTCGAAGGTGGCCGTGGTGGTGCCGGCGAAGCTTTCCTTGCCGGTCAGGGTGAAGTCCAGCACGTAGTCCACGTTCGACACGCGCGCCGAGCGGGCGGCGGCGTCTTCCTGCGACAGGTAGGCGTTCTCGGCGCGGGCAGGGGCGGCGGCGGCGGAGGCTGCGGCGGCGCCGAAGACGAAGGCGGATGCGATGGCCATTGCCATCACTCGGCGTGCGGGAAAGTTCACGGTGACTCCTCTCTCTTGGAAGCGCATGCGGGTGTGCGCGAAATAATAATCGCGCAAGAATAGCACGCGCTTAGGGCTATTTACACCACATACATATCGCTTTGTAGGATGTACGTACGGGATTATTGCCGATCGGCGGCGCCGGGCCAGTGGCCCAGGAGACGGCGGAACGCCTGCGCGCCAGGCCGGTCATGGCGGCGGATAAGCCGAAGCACCATGGAAAACGGGCCGGCGCCCGTCAGGAGGCCGGCCCGTCGCGGGAAAGACGGCTTACAGCGCCGGGTAATCCGTATAGCCTTCGGCCGTCGGATGGTAGAACAGCTCGGGCTTCGGCGTGTTCAGCGGCGCGCCGGACTGGAGGCGCTTGGGCAGGTCCGGATTGGCGATGAACCACACGCCAAAGGCCACGGCGTCGGCCTCTCCCGAGGAGATCAGCTGCTCGGCGCTTTCCTTGGTCAGCTTTTCGTTGGCGATGTAGACGCCGCCGAATGCCTTCTTGAGCAACGGACGCAGGCTGTCCTCGCCGACCGCTTCGCGGGCGCAGATGAAGGCGATCTTGCGCTTGCCCAGCTCGCGCGCCACATAGCCGAAGGTAGCGGCCGGGTCGGAATCGCCCATGTCGTGCGAATCGCGGCGCGGCGCCAGGTGCATGCCGACACGGTCGGCGCCCCACACCTCGATGCAGGCGTCGGTCACTTCCAGCATCAGGCGCGCGCGGTTCTCGACCGAGCCGCCGTACTGGTCGCTGCGCTGGTTGGTCGAGTCCTGCAGGAACTGGTCGAGCAGGTAGCCGTTGGCGCCGTGGATCTCGACGCCGTCGAAGCCCGCCTTCTTCGCGTTTTCCGCGCCCTTGCGGTAGGCCGCGACGATGGCCGGGATCTCGGCGGTCTCCAGCGCGCGCGGGGTGGCGTAGTCGCGCTTCGGGCGCACCAGGCTCACGTGGCCCTTCGGCTGGATCGCCGACGGGGCGACCGGCAGGGCGCCGTCCAGGAACACCGGGTCGGAGATGCGGCCCACGTGCCACAGCTGCAGGAAGATGCGGCCGCCCGCCTTGTGCACGGCATCGGTGACCAGCTTCCAGCCTTCCACCTGTTCGTCGGACCAGATGCCCGGGGTATCGGCATAGCCCACGCCCATCGGCGTGACGGCGGTGGCTTCGGAAAGGATCAGGCCGGCCGATGCGCGCTGCACGTAGTATTCCGCCATCAGCGCGTTCGGCACGCGGCCGCCGCCCACGGCGCGCGAGCGGGTCAGCGGCGCCATCACGATACGGTTCGGCAGCTCCAGGGCGCCCACTTTGATCGGGTCAAACATTGTCGTCATTCGGTACTCCTACAATCCGTCATTCAGTTGGTCGAGAAAGGCCTGGATGACCTCCTCGTTGCGTTGATAGAAGACCCATTGGGCGACGCGCCGCGTGGTGACCAGGCCCGCGCGCTGCAGGGTCGCCAGGTGCGCCGACACGGTCGATTGCGACAGGCCGGTGCGCTGGTCGATCAGCTTGCAGCACACGCCGAAGTCGAGCGGGTGTTCCTGCTCGGCAAAGTGCTGCTGCGGGTCTTTCAGCATCTGCAGGATCTGGCGCCGCACCGGATTGGCCAGCGCCTTGTGGATCGCGTCGATGTCCATGAGCTCTTCCTTATATCGGATTTTTACGATCCGAATATCGCCATATTACGATATTCGAAAAATTCGTGCAGGGACCGCCTCGATTTCGGCGCGGCAAGTACCTCGGGCCCTTGCTATACTCGCCGGTCTTGCGCGCCTTCGCTGGGAAAACCATGAGTTGGATCTAGCTGTTTATCGCCGGACTGCTCGAGGTGGCCTGGGCGGTCGGCCTGAAGTACACCGCGGGCTTCACCCGCCTGTGGCCCTCCGCGTTCACCCTGGCCACGATGGCGGGCAGCGTCGGCATGCTCGGCCTGGCGCTGCGCCACCTGCCGCTGGGCACGGCCTACGCCGTCTGGACCGGCATCGGCACCATCGGCACTGCCATTTGCGGCATGGTCCTGTTGAACGAGCCGGCCGGCGCGCTGCGCCTGCTGGCGATCGGCATGATCGCCGGCGGCATCGTCCTGCTCAAGCTGCTGACGCCGGCCTGAGCCCTTGTATTACTTGCCGAAGCCCGGGTTCGGGCGGGTCAGGTAGTACCACTCCTTGTTGGCCAGCGCCTTTGCATCCGGGAACAGGATGCGGCCGCCGAATTCCGCCACCACCGGCGTGCCGTCGGCGCGCAGGCCGATCTGCTCGCCCTCGGTCAGCGGATCGAAGCTGGCCCACTGGCGGGTGAAATGGTCGCCCTCGTCCAGCTTGTCGTGCACCACCACCATCGACAGCGCCTCGATCTCCTCGTACGGCGCCGGCTGCGGCGCGGGCGCCTCGATCAGCTTGTGGAAGGCGAGGGTGTTCATGATGGCCTGGTAGGCCACTTCCGGCGCCTGCGGATCGGCGTGCTGGCCGCATTCCAGGGTCAGCGCGTAGCCGCCGGTGCTGCGCATGTATTCGGTGGTGCCGACGCCGTAGCGCAGCACGGTCTTGAGCTCGTCGGCGTCGCGCGCGCGGCGCTGCACGCCGGCGCCGTAGGTCGCCAGCCAGCCGTCGACGAAGCGGCGCACGCCCAGGCGCAGCGCCCAGGCGCGTTCCATCTCCGCGTGGCGGAAGGGCTGCAGCGGGCCGTCGTTGTTCTCCGGGCCCACCATCACGAAGGGCTGGCCCGGCGCGTTGAACGAGTGCAGGTCGAGCAGCACGTCGTGCTGGGCGAGCAGGGGACACAGCCAGTTGCCGACGTGGTCTTCGAAGTCCTGCGGGTTCTCTTTCGGGAACAGGTCGCGGTTCAGGTTGCGGTCGCCGTTGCGCTCGCCCTTGGCATAGGCCAGCGGGTTGACCACCGGGACGAAGGTCACGCTGCCCGCCGCGATGTGCAGCTTGCCGCTGTCGATCTCCTCCATCACGCGCCGGATCGCCTGGGTGCCGCAAACTTCGTTGCCGTGGGTGGCGCCCATGATGATCAGGCGCGGCCCCGGGGCCAGGGCGGTGTAGTTGACGGATTTGAACTGGTACTTTCGCGAGGAAGTCATTGCTGGAGGGTCCGGAGGAAAAAGGTGCCAATATTCTATAGGACAATGCAGGAAGAATGCTGGCGCCGGCAAGGACGCCGTGGCATGATCCGCAAATTCCAACCTGATTGATCCGGCATGAGCAGCACCCGCATCCACGGCCTCGATACCCTGCGCGCGATCGCGGTCACCCTCGTCGTCCTGCACCATTACGTACTGTTCGTGACGGACCGGCCGACCTTCGGCTGGGTGGGCGAGATCGGCTGGGTCGGCGTGGACCTGTTCTTCGCGCTGTCGGGCTACCTGATCGGCAACCAGATCTTCAAGGCGGTGCGCAGCGAGGAGGGCTTGTCGCTGCCCCGCTTCTATGCGCGCCGGCTGCTGCGCACCCTGCCGAACTACTGGTTCGTGCTGGCGCTGTACTTCCTGTGGCCGGCCTTCCGCGGCGACGGGCCGCTGCTGCCGCTGTGGAAGTACCTGAGCTTCGTCCAGAACTACCACCTGGAGCCGGGCAGCGCGTTCTCGCATTCCTGGTCGCTGGCGATCGAGGAGCAGTTCTACATGCTGCTGCCGGCGCTGGCCCTGCTGGGCGCCGCGTTCGGGCGTTCGCTGCGCCTGGCGTGGTTCCTCATCGCGCTCGCCTTCGCGGCCGGCATGTTCACCCGCGCCTGGCTGTGGCAGGACGTGGTCGCCGGCGAGCGCTACTGGATGCACCATTATTACAAGTACATCTATTACGCGAGCTTCTGCCGCTTCGACGAGCTGCTTGCCGGCGTCGCGATCGCGCTGCTGAAGAACTGCCACCCGCGGGCCTGGGCGCGCCTGGTCCGGCACGGCAACCTGCTCGGCCTGGCGGGCCTGGCGGTGACGGGCATCGCGTTCTGGTGGTTCCTGGGCGAGCATTACGGCCGCGGGGCGACGGTGTTCGGCTACCCGCTGCTGGCGCTCGGCTTCTCGCTGCTGATCGTGGCGGCGGTGTCGCCCGGCTCGCTGCTGTGCTCCGTCAAGCTGCCGGGAGCGGGCGCGCTGGCGCTGTGGTCCTACGCCATCTACCTGCTGCACAAGCAGGTGTGCGTGATGGGCGCGGCCTGGCTGGCGCGGCAGGGCGTGCATGCCGAGTCGCCGGCGGCCATCGGGGCGCTGCTCGCGCTGTCGGTGCTGAGCGGCTGGCTGCTGTACCGCCTGGTCGAGACCCCTTTCATGGCGCTGCGCGAGCGCTACGTGCCGGGCAACGCGGCGCCCCGCCGTGTCGGCGACACCGTGACGCAGGCGTAGCCCTCAGAAAGGCGGCTTCGCCTCCACCAGCGGAGGCGAGTCGAGATCGATCCTTTCGAGGACCAGGTCCGCAAGATCCAGCTCGGCCAGCAGCGCATCGGTGTCGAAGGTGGCGTAGGCGCGCGCGTTGCTGGCCTTGGCCGACACCAGCATGATCGGCAGCGCCGGAAAGTGGGGCGTCAGGCGGGCGAGCAGCACGTCGCCCACGCCCGGACGCACATAGCTGGGATGCGGGAAGGCGAGCACCAGCCGGATGCCGCGCACGGTGGCGAACGCGGTCAGCATGTGCATGGGCGCTTAGTGATGCGCCTCGATCACGCCGAAGGCCGCCGGTGCATCGGCCAGGTAGGCCAGCACCGCGTGCGCCTGGACCAGCGGGTCGAATTCCGCATTCGCGGCGATGGCCGCGCGCAGTCCCGGCACGATTTCCGGCGTATGCGGGCTGCGGTAGGCGTCGAGCAGCAGGCGCGCCAGGTCCGTGGGCGCGTCCGAGCGGCGCAGGCGCGCTTCGATGATCGCCAGCAGCGCGCGCTGCATGCGCGGGGTCGGGTTGCGGATGTGGGCGAACACGTAGGGCGTGTTGGCGATCGCCGCGCAGATCGCGGTTTCCATCCGGTCGGCGCTCAGGTCCGAGGCGATGTCGAAATAGGCCTTGTTCCAGCGCGTGTGTGCGTAGGCATGGCCGGGCGGGAAGGCGTCGACGGTTTCCAGGCCCAGGGCCCGGCTTGCACGCGAGAGCAGCGCGGAGAGGGTGTCTAGCAGCGGCATGGCGGAAAGGTGGGCAGATGCTTCATCCCGGCAGTGTAGCGCAAGCGCCGCCTGCGCGCATGGCAAAAGGGCCGCCCGAGGGCGGCCCTTGCCGGCTAAGACAGCGTCAGACGAAGCGGCCGTTGCGGAAGTCCTCGACCGCCTGGTACAGCTCTTCCTGCGTGTTCATCACGAACGGGCCGTACTGCGCGATCGGTTCGTTCAGCGGGCGGCCGGCCAGCACCAGCAGGCGGGTCGGCTCGGTCGCCTTGATGCGCACGCCGTCGGCACCCGGCGCGTTGTCGAGGATCGCCATGCGGCCGGACGCCACAGCCTTGCCCTCGATGACGGCTTCGCCGCGGAATACATAGACGAAGGCGTTATGGCCGGCCGGGATCGGCTGCTCGACGGTGACGCCGGCCGGGATGGCGAGGTCGAGATACAGCGGCTGGGTGGCTTCGCGCTGCACCGCGCCGTCCACGCCGTGGGTGCTGCCGGCGATCACCTGCACCGTCACGCCGCCTTCGAGCGTGAAGCGCGGCACTTCCTCGGCCGGGATGTCGCGGTACCAGGGATCGGTCATCTTGTCCCTGGCCGGCAGGTTCAGCCACAGCTGGAAGCCCTCCATCAGGCCCTCGTTCTGCTCCGGCATCTCCGAGTGGGCCACGCCGCGGCCGGCCGTCATCCACTGCACGCCGCCGTCCGTGATCAGGCCTTCGTTGCCGCCGCTGTCGCGGTGGCGCATCCGGCCCTTGAGCATATAGGTCACGGTTTCGAAGCCGCGGTGCGGATGCTCGGGGAAGCCGGCGATGTAGTCGCCCGGCTTGTCGCTGCCGAAGGCATCGAGCATCAGGAAGGGGTCGAGGCGGCGCTGCAGCGGACCGGTGAGGACGCGGTTGATCTTCACGCCCGCGCCGTCCATCACGAACTGGCCGTTGATGATCCGTTCGACGCCGCGCGTCTTGCCGATCGTGCTTGCCTGTACTTCTTCGTGCGCTTGCTGGGTCATGCTGTTCTCCTGTCCTGGTGTGATGACGCTGTTTGCCCCGCCGCCCCGCTGGCGGCGAAGATTATGCCAGAGCGGCTTCGATGGCTTCGTTGGCCGCCGCCTGGCCCTTGCTCACTGCTTCCGGGCCCATGGCCATGCCCGACGAATAGATGAAGGTGTGGTCGGTCAGGCCCAGGAAGTTCAGCAGGGCGCGCATCTGCGGCACTTGCGGGTCGGCTTCCACCGGGTAGACGCCGCCGCGCGAGGTGGCCACGTACACCTTCTTGTTCTTCAGCAGGCCTTCCGGACCGGTCTCGGTGTAGCGGAAGGTCACGCCGGCGCGGGCGATGGCGTCGAACCAGCCCTTCAGCTGCACCGGCATGCTGAAGTTGTACATCGGGGCGCCGATCACGATCACGTCGGCGGCCTGGGCTTCGGCGATCAGGGCGTCATCCAGGGCCACGCGCGCCGCCTGCTCGGCGGTGCGCTTGTCGGCCGGGGTGAACAGGGCGCCGACGGCCGCGCCGTCCAGCTGCGGATGCGGGTTGGCGCCGACGTCGCGGCGGGTGACGGTCGCGCCCGGGTTGGCCGCCAGCAGCTTGTCGACGATCTGCCTGGTGACGCGGCTCGATTCCGAATCGTTGCCACGGACGCTGGAGGTGATGTGCAGGATGTTCATGTTGTGTCCCTTCGTTTCCAAGAAAAGTTTTCGATGGGCACACTGTATCAATCCCAAAAACAATTCGGAAGACAGTAGAATGGATAACACTATTCTACTGGTGGAACAATCATGGACGTGGAACCGAATGACCTGCTGCTCTTTGCCCGGATCGTCGAGGCCGGCAGCTTCAGCCGCGCGGCAGAGCGCGTGGACTTGCCCAAGTCGACCGTCTCGCGCCGCCTGGCGCTGCTGGAAGACCGGCTGGGCGAACGCCTGCTGCAGCGGACCACGCGCCGCCTGGTGGTGACCGAGTTCGGCGCCATCCTGCTGGAACATGCGCGCCGCGTGGCGGACGAGGTGGAGGCCGCGGGGGCCCTGGCCCAGAACCGCCAGCTCGAGCCGAGCGGCAAGCTGCGCATCTCGGCGCCGCCGGACTTCGCCAACGCCGGCCTGAACGAGGTGGTGGCGCGCTTCCTGGCGCGCTATCCGATGGTGACCCTGGAGATGGACCTGTCGCCGCGCCGGGTCGACCTGGTGGCGGAGAACTTCGACATCGCGATCCGCATGGGGGACCTGCCGGACGACGCCACCCTGAGCGCGCGCCCGATCACGCTGGAGCGCCTGGGCCTGTACGCGTCGCCCGGCTACCTGGCGCAGCACGGCATTCCGGAGCATCCGGACGACCTCCTGACCCACGACGTGCTGTGCATCCTGAGCCGCTACGGCGGATCGGTGCCCTGGGTGCTCACGCGCGGCAAGGTGCGCTGGGAGCGCGCGCTGCAGGCGCGGGCCACCGCCAATTCACCCGACCTGCTGGCGCGTATCGCCGCGCGCGGCGCGGGCATCGCGATCAGTTCGGACCTGTTCGCGGAGCCCTACCTGCACGCGGGCGAACTGGTGCGGGTACTGCCGGAGTGGGAGATGCCGACGGCGAACGGCTGGGCGGTGTTCCCGAGCCGTAAACTGATGCCCGCCAAGACGCGGGCCTTCCTGGAGTTGATCGGCGCGATGTGCCGCGAAGCGGGCCACGACCCCTTCATGCAGGCACCAAGGCCGGGCGCGCCGGCCTGAACTCAGGCGCGCGGACGGTCGCCCATCGATTCGCCCAGGCGCACCGCGCGTTCGGGCGACCAGTCGGCATTGAAGGCGATCGACCCGCGGCGGAACAGCATCACCACGGTGGAGCCGAGCAGGAAGCGGCCCATCTCCTCGCCTTTCTTGAGCACGACGTGCTGGTCCTCGTATTTCCATTCGAAGATGCGCGGCATGCGCGGCGGGTTGACCACGCCGTGCCAGACCGTGGCCATGCTGCCCACGATGGTGGCGCCGACCAGGGTCATCACGAAGGGTCCGTGCTCCTCGGACTCGAACACGCACACCACGCGCTCGTTGCGCGCGAACAGGCCCGGCACGCCGCGCGCCGTGGTCGGGTTCACCGAGAACAGCTTGCCCGGCACGTAGATCATGCGCGTCAGGCGGCCGTCGCAGGGCATGTGGATGCGGTGGTAGTCCTTGGGGCTCAGGTAGAGGTTGGCAAAGTGGCCGTGCTGGAAATGCGCGGCCAGCTGCTCGTCGCCGCCCACCAGTTCCGCCGTGGTGAACTTGTGGCCCTTGGCCTGGAAGATGTGGTGATCGTCGATGTCGCCGAACTGGCTGATCGCGCCGTCCACCGGGCACACGAAGTCGGCCACCGCCAGCGGGCGTGCATCCTCGCGCAGCGGACGGGTGAAGAAGTCGTTGAAGCTGGTGTAGCTGGCGATGTCCGGATTGGCCGCCTCGTCCATGTTCACACCGTACTTGCCCACGAACCAGCGGATCAGGCTGGTGGTCATGGCGCCACCCTTGGCGCCGGCGACGCGGCCTGCGAAGTTGGTCAGCGCCGTTTTCGGCAGCACATATTGGGGCAAGACTTTTATACGGGACACGGTGACGGGCCTCTCTGGAAAAACGATCGCGCATTATAGCGGGATGCTTTACGGAAAGTGCAATTCCTGCATCGCCATGGGCGGAGTGTACCCCAGCTTCAGGCAGAGGGAAAACGCACGCGCTC
This sequence comes from uncultured Massilia sp., assembly GCA_946886065.1. The sequence goes on from CAMPHU010000019.1 coordinate 25,989, forward strand.
CAGGCGCATGCGGCGCAGGACGGCGGGTCGGACTTCGCGTCATGCGAATTGAATGGATGGATTCCAATGGATGGAAGTCACGAGTACTCACACATGGAACCCGAAACTGCTGTTTACATGTTTACAATGTGCTCAGGTGTGGCATATATTGTTTCCATATCAATAAGGAGACGAGCAACCCATGCCACACATTCACCCCGCATATCCGCTCTCGGCATTCGCCCTGGCGGCCTCCCTGGCAGGTTCGAGCCACGCGCAGGACGCCGCCTCGCCGGGCGCCGACGTGGCGCGTGTCGAGATCCGGGGCGCCGGCTACGATCCACGCCGTGACGACACCGCGGCCCGCATCGTCGTCGGCCGCGAAGAGATCGCGCGCTATGGCGACACCAGCGTGGCCGATACCTTGAAGCGCATCCCCGGCGTGACCGTCACCACCGGCGCCGGGCGCAGCACGGAGGTCAGGATGCGGGGCCTGGGCGAGGGCTACACCCAGATCCTGGTGAACGGCGAGCGCAGCCCGGCCGGCTTCGCGCTCGACACGCTCGCGCCGGACATGATCGAGCGCATCGAGGTGCTGCGCGTCGCCAGCGCCGAGTTCTCGAGCGAGTCGGTCGCGGGGACGATCAATATCGTGCTGCGCAAGCGGGCCGGAAAGCGCCAGCGCGAGGCCAAGCTGGGCTACCTGCTGAGCAGCGATTTCCGCGGCCCGACCTTCAGCACCCAGCTGGCGGACCGCGGCGACAAGTCGTCCTGGTCGTTCTCGGCCAGCGGCAACCATGACAGCCTGTCGCGCGAATGGGGAGGCAGCGAGGAAAACATCCGCCCCGACGGCGTGACGGACATGCGCCGCGTGACCCGCGCCACGGAACAGGGACGCATGAACCGGCTGAACCTGGGCCCGCGCCTCAACTGGACCCTCGACAACGGCGACACCATCGGCTGGGAGGCGCTGTTCAACGGCGCCAGCTTCCGCAACAATCCCCATGTGGTGGTGACGACCCTGGCCGGCCGTCCACCCCAGACCCCCGATCTGCACGTCTTCGGCGAATTCGACGACAGGATGCTGAGCTCGAGCCTGCAGTGGACCCGCGCGCTCGAATCCGGCCTGAAGCTCGATGCGAAGCTCGGCGCCGAATGGTCCTCGCGCAAGATGTTCGTCCGGCGTTCCGGCCTGGGCGCGGACGGCCTGCCCGAAACCGATGGCAGCACGCTCTCCGACACCCATGCCAGGGGCGCGAATTCGACCGGCAAGCTGACCAATCCGATGGCGAACGGCCACCTGCTGGCGCTGGGCTGGGACCTGCGCTTCAACGAAAGCGCGGACATCCGCGCCGAGCGCGACCGGGTGCGCGTATTCGCCCCTGGCCAGCTGCTGGACGAAGACTTCCGCGCGCAGGTCGCCCGCGCCGCGTTCTACGCGCAGGACGAATGGACGATCAGCCCGCAGTGGTCGGTCTATCTCGGCGCCCGCTGGGAGGGCGTGCGCACGCGCGTGTCCGGCAACGCCGTCGAGCCGGTGCGCGTGAGCTCCGATGTCCTGACGCCGATCGTGCAGACCCTGTACAAGCTCCCCGACCACGACGGCAAGCAGGGCGACCAGCTGCGCCTGGCGCTGAGCCGCACCTACAAGGCGCCAGAACTGGACAGCATCGTGCCGCGCCGCGCGGCATGGGAGAACAACAGCGCCACCGAAGCCGATTTCCAGGGCAATCCGGGTCTGAAGCCGGAGCTCGCCTGGGGCATCGACGCGGCCTGGGAGCATTACTGGGCCGAAGGGGCCATGCTGTCGGTCAGCGGCGCGCTGCGGCGGATCGAGGACTACACCAGCAACCGCATCTACTTCGACGGCTTGCGCTGGATCTTCACGCCCGTCAACGACGACCGCGCCACCCTGCGCAGCCTCGAGCTCGAGACCAAGTTCCCGCTCAAGTCCCTGTTCGCGGACGCGCCCGCAATCGACCTGCGCGCCAGCGTCAGCCGCAACTGGTCGCGGGTCGCCTCGGTGCCCGGCCCGGACAACCGGATGGAACAGCAGACGCCGCTGACGGCCAATCTCGGGGTCGACTACAAGTCCGGCGCGCTGGCGCTGGGCGCCAGCCTGGCGCACCGGCGCGGCGGCTTCGTGCGCGTGGCCGCGAACCGCGGTTTCTACCGCAGCGCCCGCACCGACCTGGAAAGCTACGCCGTGTGGACCTTCAGCCCGAAGGTCCAGTTGCGGGTCGCGCTCGCTAACCTGCTCAGCGAAGACAATACCTTCGGGCCGAGCTACCTCGATCCGGTCACCGGGCTGGAACAGCGGCTCTGGACCTACCCGGACACCGTCAAGCTGCGCACCACGCTGGAGCTGAAGTTCTGAGCGCTCAGGCCAGGCGCACGGCCACCGCGCCCAGCGCGATCAAGCCGGCGCCGGCCAGCCGTGCGGGCAAGGGCCGTTCGCCCAGGACCAGCATGGCGATCGCCAGCGCGAACACGATGGAGGTCTCGCGCAGCGCCGCCACCACCGCCACCGGCGCGAAGCTCATGGCCCACAGCGCGATGCCGTAGGAGCAGGTGGTCGCCGCGCCGCCGGCCAGCGCGAGCCAGGGGTGCCGCAGCAGGTAGCGCGGGAGCGCCGCGCCCATGCGGCCCCAGGCCAGCGCCGAGGTGGCGGCGCCGGTCAGCAGGAAGATCCACGCCGTATAGGCGGCGGGCGCGCCGGAGCGGCGCACACCGAAGCCGTCCACCAGCGTGCAGGCGGCAATCATGGCGGCCGTCGACACGGCAAGCAGGGTGAGCCTGTCGTTGCCCGCCGAGCCCGTGCGCGAGCCGGCATACACTGCCACGCCGCCGGCAAAGACCAGGCCGATCGCCAGCCACTGTGCGCCATGCAGGCGCTCGGCGCCGAGCAGGCCGCCGGCCAGGGCCACCATGACCGGCGCGCTGCCGCGCATGAGCGGGTAGGCGTGGCTGATGTCGGCGCTGCGGTAGGTGGCGGCCAGCATGGCGTAGTACAGCGCGTGCAGGACAGCGGACGCCGCGATGAAGGGCCAGCTGGCCGGCGCGGGAGCGGGCAGGAAGGGCAGCAGCAGGGCGCCGGTCACGCCGGCGCCGGCGGTCACGGCCGCCGCCGCCAGCATGTGATCGGCGCCCGCGCCGCGCAGCTTGAGCATGGCGTTCCAGGCCGCGTGCAGGAAGGCCGCGAACAGCACGGCCGCCAGGATCGCGCCGTCCATCAGGCGTGGCGGTGGGTGCGGAAATAATGCCGTGCCACGACGATGGCGACGACCTGCATCGCGGCGCACAGGAAGAAACTGCTGCCGATGCGCCAGTCCGAGGCGGGCAGGTGGCTGGCCGCCCCCAGGATCGCGGTGCCGATCAGGGGCGTGACGATGACGCCCAGGCTGCCGATCGATTGCAGGGATCCCATCAATTCGCCCTGGCGTTCCGGCGGCGTGGCCTTCGAGACGATGCCCTGCAGGGCCGGCCCGGCGGCGAAGGCCAGCAGGTTGCACAGGATGAAGACGTACATCATCCAGCCCTGGGTTGCCAGGCCGTAGAGCATATAGGTCACGGCGCCGGAACTGATGCCCAGCAGGGCCAGGCGCATTTCGCCGAAGCGGCGCAGCAGGACCTCCAGCAGACCGGCCTGCACCACCGCGGACGCCAGGCCGACGCAGAACATGGCGATGCCGTTGTCGCGCGGGGTCCAGTCGAAGCGGAAGGTCGTGTACAGCACCCAGGTCGAGTGCAGCATCATCTGCGCGAAGGTCACCAGGGTGATGACGATGACCAGGCCGCGGATCTCGCGCCGCCGCACCAGGCGCAGCAGGGCGGAGAAGGGGTTCAGGCGCGCCAGCTGCAAGGGCGCGCGCAGGCCGGGCGCCAGCGATTCCGGCACCATGAAGTAACCGTAGACCAGGTTGGCGGCCGACAGCGCGGCCGCCACGTAGAAGGGCAGGTGCAGGCCGGCGTCGCCCAGCAGGCCGCCCAGCATCGGGCCGCAGATGAAGCCCAGGCCGAAGGCGGCGCCGATCTTGCCGAAGCTGCGCGAGCGGTTCTCGTGGGTGGAAATGTCGGACGCATAGGCCGAGGCCACCGACATGCTGGCCGAGGACATGCCGCCGATGATGCGTCCCACGAACAGCCAGGCCAGGCTGGGCGCCCAGGCCGTGATCAGGAAGTTCAGGCACATGCCCGCCATCGAATACAGCAGCACCGGGCGCCGGCCCACGCGGTCGCTCAGCGCGCCCAGCGCGGGCATGAACAGGAACTGCATCAGGCCGAACACCGTGGTGAGGCCGCCGAACCACAGCGCCTGCGATTCCTTGCCCTCGACGAACTGCCCGACCAGCAGCGGCATCACGGGAACGATCAGCCCGATCCCGAGCATGTCGATGAAGATGCAGACCAGGATGAAATTCAGGTTGCCGCTACCGGACTGGGAGGAAGGGGATGAAGCGGTCGAGCGGGGCATGCACACCTCGGGCTGTTGGCGGACCGCCTATCTTAGCATCGAGGCAAGGGCGTCAGGGAGGGGGCTGGCCCAGCCATTCGGCCGCGAAGGCCGCGCGGAAGGATTCCAGGTAGGCCAGCCGCTCCTCGCCCAGCTTGCGCCCGCCCTCGGTCTGCATCTTGCCGGGCAGGGTGGCCAGCTTGACCGCGATGTGGTCGAGCGAATAGGCGCGGTCGTCGGGCCGGCGCTGCCGGGCCAGCGGGTCGTCCGGATGGGCCAGGGCGCTGCCCATCATGCCGGCGATGTAGAACATGCGCGCCAGGCCGACGGCGCCGAGCGCGTCCAGGCGGTCGGCGTCCTGCACGATCCTGGCCTCGATGCTCTCGGCCGGGATCGCGGCGGAAAAGCTGTGGGCTTCGATGGCATGGGCGACGCCGTCCAGGCGCTCCGGCGGAAAGCCCATCCAGGCCAGCTGGTGGCGCGCCAGCTGGGCCGAGCGGCGCGAGGCTTGTGCGCGGTCCGGGTCGTTCTTGGGCAGGTTGACCAGGTCGTGCAGGTAGCAGGCCGCCAGCACCACCAGCGGATCGGCCTCGGGATGGTGCGGGAGCAGGGCCTGGGCGTTGCGCCACACCCGGTCGAGGTGGTTGGCGTCGTGGGCGCCGTCCGTGCCGGCGTGGGCGGCGGCCAGCGCGGCCAGCTTGGTGCGCCAGCCGGGAAGATCGGTGGGAAGTTCGGTCATGCGAGTGGTTCCGGTTCGGTGATGGGGAAGGCACGCTGGGACAGCGCGTCGGCCCTGCCGTTCTTGTGGCGGGGCACCCAGCGCAGGGTGGCGCCGGGCAGGCGCGCCAGCAGGGCGCAGGCCTGGTCGCGGTAAGGCGCCAGGGCCGGCGCGGCGGCGCAGGCCGGACCGTTGACGTCGTCGACCACGACCTGGCTGTCGCCATGGATGGCCAGGTCGGTGGCGCCCTGCAGGACGGCCGCCTGCAGCACGGCGATCAGGGCGCGGTACTCCGCTTCGCTGCTGTTGCCGTAGCCGGCTTCCTGCGACAGTTCGACGCGCTGGCCCTTCGGGCCTTCCAGGACGGCGCCGATGCCGCAGCGCCCCGGGTTGGGACGGGCCGACCCGTCGAACCAGGCCTGCCATGCGGCCCGGTCCTGGCTGCCACAGTGGGCGCGGCGCGCACGGGCGGCCTCGGCGCCGGCCTGGCGCACGGCGGCGCGCTGCGCGGTACGGGTAAGCAGCGCCTGGCGTTCGGACACCAGGTGATCGATGCCGGCGGCCCCGGCGCGCAGGCTCAGGGTCGCGCGCAGGGCCGCCTCGAAGGGCATGCCGGTGCGCTCCGCCAGCTGGCGGCTGGCGGCCAGTTCGGCCTTGTAGGCGGCGGCTTGCAGGGTGGCGAGGTCGATCATGGGCGAAGCATAACCGCTTTCCCTGCTATTGACACATGTTAAGGGTTTTGCAAGACTGCAATGGTCACTTCGACAACCATCCACCAGGAGCCTACATGTCCCTATCGCGTCATGCCGTCCGCTGTGCCCTGCTTGCCATGTACCTCACTGCCGCATCCGTCGCCGGGCTCGCGCCCGCCCATGCGGCGGCCAAGGCGCCCACCGCGAAGGCGGCGGCGAAGATGCCGAAGCGCTACACGATCGAGCAGTTCATGGCCACGACCTCGGTGACTGGCGCCTCCTTCAGCAAGGACGAGAAGCAGATCCTGTTCAGCAGTAATGCGTCGGGCATCTTCAACGTGTACACGATGCCGGTCGGCGGCGGCGCGCCGCGCGCGCTCACCACATCCACCACCGACAGCACCTATGCGGTCGGCTACTTCTACAACGACGACCGCATCCTGTTCACCCGCGACCAGGGCGGCAACGAGCGCAACCACGTGTTCGTGCGCGAACTCGACGGGACCGAACGCGACCTGACGCCGGGCGACAAGCACCGCGCGGCCTTCGCCGGCTGGGTGCCGGACGGCAGCGGCTTCTATGTCACCACCAACGAGCGCGATCCCAAGTTCTTCGACCTCTACCTCTACGACGCGAAGACCTATGCGCGCAAGATGGCGTACCGCAACGAGAGCGGGATGAGCATCTCGGCGGTGAGCCGCGACGGCAACTGGGTGGCGCTCGACAAGTCGAACACCACCTCGGACAGCGATGTCTACGTGGTGAACCTGCAGTCCGGCGCGACCAGGCACGTCACGCCGCACAAGGAACCGGCGGCCCATTCGGCCGCCACCTTCGACCCGGACTCGCAGCGACTGCTGTTCACCAGCAATGCCGACGGCGAGTTCGCGCGCATCATGGCCTACGACCTGCGCAGCGGCGCCGTGTCCGACGTGGAGAAGGCCGACTGGGACCTGCTGGACACGCGCTATTCGCGCAACGGCCGGCACCGCGTCAGCGTGGTCAACCGCGACGGCAGCATCGACGTGCGCATCTACGAGGGCGCAGGCAAGCCCGTGGCCCTGCCCAAGCTGCCCGGCGGCGAGATCCGCCAGGTGACGTTCTCCGAAAGCGGCAAGCGGATGGCCTTCTACCTGAACGGCGACCGTTCCCCCAACAACCTGTATGTGCACGATTTCGGGACCGGCAAGACCACCCAGCTCACGCGCAGCCTGAGCAAGGATATCGATCCGAACGACCTGGTGGACGCGGAAGTGGTGCGCTTCCGCTCCTTCGACGGCACCGTGATCCCGTCGATCTACTACAAGCCGAAGGGCGCCGCGCCCAATGCCAAGGTGCCCGCCGTGGTGCTGGTGCACGGCGGGCCGGGCGGGCAGACCATGCGCGGCTACAGCGCCCAGGTCCAGTACCTGGTGAACCACGGCTACGCGGTGCTGGGCATCAATAACCGCGGCAGCTCCGGCTACGGCAAGACCTTCTTCCGCGCCGACGACCGCAAGCACGGCCTGGAGCCGCTGTGGGATTGCATCGAAGCCAAGACCTGGCTGGCCAGCCAGGGCTATATCGATCCCGAGCGCATCGCCATCATGGGCGGCAGCTACGGCGGCTACATGACCCTGGCCGCGATGGCCTTTCGCCCGGAGGCCTTCAAGGTCGGCATCGACATCTTCGGCGTCTCCAACTGGATCCGCACGCTGGAGAGCATTCCGCCGTACTGGGAGGCGCAGCGCAAGGCGCTGTACGACGAGATCGGCGACCCGGTGAAGGACAAGGACTTCCTGACCGCGACCTCGCCGCTGTTCCACGCCGATAAGATCCGCAAGCCGCTGCTGGTGATCCAGGGCGCCAACGACCCGCGCGTGATCAAGCCGGAGAGCGACGAGATCGTCGAGGCGGTGCGCAAGAGCCAGGTGCCGGTCGAGTACATCGTGTTCCCGGACGAGGGCCATGGCTTCTCGAAGAAGAAGAACCAGGCCGAGGCCAGCGCGAAGATCCTGGCCTTCCTGGACAAGTACCTGAAGCCTTGAGCAGAGGCGCGCTCTAACAACGGCAATGCCGCCCGGTCCCCCGGGCGGCATTGTCTTTTTGGCAGGGCCGGCTATCCGCTTGCCGGCACTGTGGATGGGTTAATAACGGTAGGGATTGTCCGGACGCTGGTCGCGGCGGTTGCGGACGCCGTCGCCATCGCGGTCGCGGTCGCGTTCGTTGCGCACGCCGTCGTTGTCCAGGTCGCGGTCGTAGCGGTTCGGCACGCCGTCGCGGTCGGTGTCACGGTAGCGCTGGCGCTCGTAGCGGTCGGGGATGCCGTCGCGGTCGCGGTCATAGCGCGGACCGTCGTAGCCGTAGTGGCCCCGGCCGGCGTACACCGGCTCGTAGCCGCGGCGCTCCAGGCGGTCGGGCACGCCGTCGCGGTCACGGTCCGGGCCGTACGGGGTCCAGCGCGCCGGCTCCAGGTACCAGCCGCCGCGGCCCTGGCGCCAGCTCGGCGCCGCGTAGGCATAGCCCGGACGGGCGGCGATGTAGTGGCCCGGCACCCAGTCGTGGCGATGGCCGCGCCATTCCCAGTAACCCGGCGCCCAGACGTAGCCGTGGCGCGGACCGGGGATGCGTTCGTAGACCGGCGCCGGCGGCGCCGAACCGATCACCACTTCGAAGTGGGCCTGCGCCAGCGCGGGCAGCGGGGCAGTGGCGGCGCCGAGTGCGATCAGGGCGGCAAGGGCGAGGGTGGATTTCATGTTCGGTCTCCAGATCCAAAAGCGGATGATTAAATATAGCGCTCCGGAATCGGGAAGTGGGCCTTTGAAGCAGATGCTTACAACTGAAACAGTTCAGCAGGGCGGGCGCGCAACACCCGCCGGTGCTTCCTTGGCTCAGCGGCCGGCGAGCAGCGGCTGCGCCTTCTCTGCCGCCGTCAGGCGCCTGGCGGTGACCGTCACCACGGCGACCTTGCCGGAAGTGGCGACCGCGGCCGGATCGGCGCCGTACGGGCGGGCCTGGGCTTCGGGAATGGCGGCGCCCAGGTAGCTGGCCGGGACGGCCATGGCGGCGGTGAAGAGGAAGACGGCTTCCATGTGCTTGAGGATGTTCATGGCCTTGCTCCTTGCTGCGTGCGGGTTGTCGATGTGTGCACTGTAGGCCGGGCGCCGCGCCATCTCCAGCCGCATGCGACGAGACGCGGAAATCGGGGGATGACCGGCACAAAAGCCTGCGCGAACCCGCGCGCGATTCGCCATGGACCCGGCCGTTTTCCACCGCCCCCCGCTAGCGCCGGGCATGACCGGCCTCTTCATCACCATGTTCGACCAGTTCGCCGCCAGCCGCACCGCCCGGCGGCGGGCCCGCAACCTGCGCGCCGGGGCGCGGCCGGCGCGCCGGACGGCCTTCCGGCCGACGCTGCCGCGCGTGAACGGGTGGCTGCTGGCCGTGGCGGGCATGGTCCTGGCCGGCGCGCTGGCGCTCGGGATACATGCGCGCCGCCTGGCGGTGGGGGCCGACGGTGCGCCGGTGTCGCCGGCCCTGGCGGCCCTGCAGCCTGTCCTGGGCGGCGTGCGCCTCGAGGTGCCGGCGGCGGGCGGCGTCACCCTGGTCCGGCATGGCGGCGCCGCGCTGCTGATGGCGTCCGGCACCCGTGCGGAACCCGCGCAGCGCATCGACCTGTGCACCCAGGTGCTCGATCCGGCACGCCCGCAGCTGCTGCCCCTGCGCATCGGCTATCCGCTGGAGCAGGCCGGCGGCGCGCCTGCGCGCAACCTCCTGCTGGGTGCGAACCTGCCGCGCGTCACGGTGGCGGGGCAGGCGCCATCGGGCCTGACGATTTCCTGGCTGGCCGGAGGGGGCGCGGCCTGGATCGGCGACGCCACACAAGGGGCGATCCAGCGCGGCAACCGCGCCGGGGCGCCGCTCGGCCGCGGCGGCTGGCTGGTATGGCAGGGCGAAGCCTTGCGCTTCCTGCATCGCGCCAGCCGCAGCTGCCCGCAGGCCGGCGAGCTGCTGGTGCAGCGTTACCGTCCTGATGCCGGAGCGGCGGGTGCGGCCCTGGTGCAGGCCTTTCCCGCTGCCGGCGAGCCGCTGTCGCTGCGCCTGCCGCCGGGCAGCTACCAGGTGCCGGCGGCGCCGGCGCCGGGCATGGAAGACCAGGCCCTGTTTGACCAGTTGCGCGCACGCGGCCTGCTGCGCATGCGCCAGGACGGCTTGATCGAACTGGCCCCGCGCGACCTTGCGGCGTGGCAAGCAGCCGACGCCGGTGCACGCGCGCCGCTGCCGGGGTGGGACAGGCTGACCCTGGACCAGGGCGACCGCAGCTTGCTGTCGCGCCTGTACCGGCGCGCCGACGGCGCCTACGTCCGCGAGCAGGTGCGGATTTTTAATAGCGAGCGGCGCCTGGTGGCCTGGCGGGTGCGTTCCGGCAGCCAGGTACGGTGGCAGGCGACGCTCGCGGACGCGCCGGCCCCGGGCGCCGAAGGCTTGCCGGTTGCCGCGATGCGCCTGTTCGCGCGCCTGCCGGAGGGATGGGCGCCGTGGACGCGGGTGGCCGGCTGGGACGGCGGACGCGGCGGAAACCGCCTGACGCTGAGCGCCCCGGCCCTGCGCGGTCCGGCCGAGCTGCTGCTGGCCGGACGCCTGTTGCGGGCCGAAGGGGCGCGCGTCACGATCGTCGGCGCCTGCGACGGACGCGCCTGCCTCGACCGCGAGATGGTCCAGCAC
>CAMPHU010000020.1 GCA_946886065.1 uncultured Massilia sp.
TGCCGCGAAGGCAGGGAGTGGCGCATCCCGGTGCTGTCGGAAACCACGCCGCAGCTGGAAGGCGGCTACCGCCAGGCCGGCAGCGCCCTGCCCCCTGCCGTGCTGGACGCCATCGACGCGCGCATCGACGGCGCGCCGCTCGACGCGGCCGGCGAGGAAGCCGCCCGCCGGCGTGGCTGGGAGAACACGGCAGGCGCCCGCTAAAGTTGCTTGTACGACAAATATCTAACAAGAAAAACTTTATCCCGTTACAATGATTGCTGATGGGCATGGCCCGGCCCCGGCCAGACCCTGCCATTTCCCCGATCCGGCAATGCGCTTCGATGAAGACTCGTACCTACCTGTTCCTGATGGCGGCGGCCATCCTGATTCCCGTGGCGCTCGCCTTCTGGATCGGGTTGTCCATGCTGCTCGACTGGGAGCGCGAGTCGCGCATCAGCAGTGTCAAGGAAATGGCGCGCGCCACCGCCTTCCAGATCGACCGCGAGATCGCCGCGGCCGAGTCTTCGCTGCGCGGCATCGCGCATTCGGAAAGCCTGCGCAGCAGCGATTACGCGCGCCTGCACCGCTGGGCCAGCGCGATCAACGAAGGTAACCTGTGGTCCTGGACCGTGCTCGCGGACCAGGACGGCAGGGGCCTGTTCAATACTCTCGTGCCTTTCGGCACGCCGCTGCCGGGCGCGCCCGGGGCCTGGGCGGCCGAAGTCACGCCCGAACGCGGCACCCGCGTCTCCGGTTACTTCGTCGGCGCCCTGGCCCAGCGCCCCACGGTCTCGGTCGACGTGCCGGCCGTGGTCGGCCCCGGCAAGCACTACATCATCAGCCGTATTTTCGACGTACGTCATTTCGCGCGCATCCTCAACCACGACGCCCTGGGGCCCGAGTGGGTGGTCGGCATCTTCGACGCCGCCGGCACCACCCTGGTGCGCAACCGCCACGCCGGCAGCACGGTGGGCAGGCCGATGCGCCCGGACTTCCTGGCGGCCACCCGCGCCAGCAACAGCGGGGTGTACCGCCATACCACCCACGACGGCGCCGAAGTCTACGGCGTGTTCACCCGCTCCCAGACCAGCAACTGGACCGTCGTGATCGGCGTGCCGGTGGCCGAGGTCGAGGCCGCCGCGCGCACCGCCACGCTGTACGCGGCCATGGCCCTGATGCTCCTGATGGGCCTGGCCCTCGCGGTGGCGGCCTTCCTCGGCAACAAGCTGGAAGCGGCGCTGCGCCACGCGGCCGCGGCGGCCCGCTCGCTGGGCCAGCGCACGCTGCCGCGCCCGGAGCCGACCCGGGTCGAGGAAGTCGACGCCCTGCTCTCCGGCCTGCACCACACCAGCGAAGCGCTGGCGCGCGAGAGCGCGGTGCGCCAGGCCCTGCAGGACGAACGCGAACAATTGCTGCTGAGCGAACAGCACGCGCGCAAGCTGGCCGAAGGCCAGAGCCGGGCCAAGGACAACTTCCTGGCCATGCTGGGCCACGAGCTGCGCAACCCGCTGGCCGCCATTTCGGGCGCCATGGCGGTACTCGACATGCCGGCCATCAAACCGGAGATCGCGGCCAATGCGCGCGAGATCAGCCGGCGCCAGATGCGCCACCTCACACGCATCGTCGACGACCTGCTGGACGTGCAGCGCATCCTGTCCGGCAAGATCGTGCTCCAGCACGCCAGGGTCGACCTGGCCGAAGTGCTGCGCGCCTGCTGTTCGGCGAAGGCGCTGGTGGACGCCGGCAACCACCAGTGGCGCGTCGAGGTCGAGGATGCCTGGGTCGACGGCGACCGTACCCGCCTGGAACAGATCATCGACAACCTGCTGCATAACGCGATCAAGTACACCCCGGCGGGCGGCCGGATCGCCGTCCGCGGCTACCGCGTGGCCGGCCGCGCCGTCGTCGAGGTCAGCGATAGCGGCGTTGGGATCGCGGCGGAGCTGCTGCCGGTGATCTTCGACGTCCTGGTCCAGGGACCGACCAGCATCGACCGCGCACAGGGCGGCCTGGGACTGGGCCTGGCCCTGGTCAAGCAGCTGGCCTCCTTGCACGGCGGCACCGTGCATGTCCAGAGCGAAGGCCAGGGACGCGGCAGCACCTTTACCGTCACTTTCCCGGCCTGCCCCGCGCCCGCCGCCGCGCGTGGCGCGCCAGGCGCGGATGCCGGAGGCGAACCTGCCGCCAGCGCGGCCTGATCGCGCCCGCGGCATTGCCAATCCCGGACGCCGCCCATACCTGTTCGGGATCCGCCATCCAAGGAGCCGCCCATGCGAGTCTTCCTGCGCAGTCTCTTGCTTGCCGCCGTCCTGATCCTGGGCTACGCCCTGCTCGAGCCCTGGCTCAGGCACATGCTGTACGCGATCCGGCTGGCGGGGATGCCGGCGCCGGCCTCGCTGGCCATGCCGGTCCAGGGCGTGCTTCCCAGGGCCTTGCGCGACACCTGGCACGCCGCGCGCGGCCAAGGCCGCAAGCATGAGGGCATCGACATCTTCGCCAGGCGCGGCACGCCGGTGCTGGCCGCGACCGAGGGCATCGTCCTGCGGGTCGGCAGCAACCGCCTGGGCGGACTGGTGGTGTGGGTGCTGGGGCCCGCCGGGCAACGCCATTACTACGCCCACCTGGACGGCTATGCGGACGTGCATGCGGGGATGCGGGTGGCGCCGGGCCGGGTGCTCGGCTACGTCGGCGACAGCGGCAACGCCAGGGGCACGCCGCCGCACCTGCATTACGGCGTCTACGAGGCGGGCGGCGCGCTCAATCCCTATCCGCTGCTAAGGGCGGGAGCGGCCACCGGGGCCGCGGCCGGCGAACCCGCTCCCGCGCGCCGCTGACCGCTCAGAGTTCGTCTTCAGGCTGGACCGGCGCGCCCTGGATCTGGGCCGGCGGCGGCGCCGGCTCCACCGGCGGCGTCTGCTCCTCGATCGCTTCCTGGATCTCTTCCTCGGTCGGCTGGGGCGCCGGCTCGGCCTCTTCCTCCGGCACCATCACCTCGACCGGTGCATCGGCCGGCAACTCCTCGAACTCCTCCTCGCTGTCCTCTTCGTAGCGCGGCGCGGCCGGCGCCGGCGCGCCCGGGAACATGGCCTTCGGGTCGACCTTCCCGGTGTCGAGCGCGGCGCGGAAGAAGTCGCCCACTAGCAGGGCCGCGTTGTGACCGCCCTGGCCCCAGTAGGTGCTGCGGATGGTCACCCGGTTGTCGTTGAAGCCGACCCAGGCGCCCGCCACCAGGTTCGGGTGCATCAGGATGAACCAGCCGTCGGTGTTGTTCTGGGTGGTGCCGGTCTTGCCGGCCACGTCGCCGTAGATGCCGAAGCGGGAGCGCACGCCGCCGCCCGTGCCGCGGGTGACCACGCCGCGCAGCATGTCGATCAGGGTCACGGCCGACTCCTGCGACATCGCGCGTTCCGGCACGGCGGCCGCGAAATCGGCCACCACGCGGCCGTCGCGGTCCAGGATGCGGCGCACGAAGACCGGCTTGCGGTACTCGCCCTCGGCCGCGATGGTGGCGTAGGAGCTCACCATCTCGAGCAGGGTCACCGGGCTGGTGCCCAGCGCAAGCGAGGGCACGGCCGCCAGCTTGCTCTGGCGGATGCCCATGCCCTGGGCCAGGCGCACGATCGGCGGCAGCCCCACTTCCTGCATCACCTGGGCCGTGATGGTGTTCTTCGAGTAGACCAGGCCGTCGCGCAGGGTCATGTTGCGGCCCGTGTTTCCCGACATGTCGGTCGGGCGCCAGACCGTGCCGTCGGCGGCGCGGATGTCCTGCACCACGTCGCGGTAGGTCTGGTCGGGCGGAATGCCGCGCTCCAGCGCCGCCGCGTACACGAAGGGCTTGAAGGTCGATCCCGGCTGGCGCAGGGCCTGGGCCACGTGGTCGAACTGGTCGCGTTCGAAGTCGCGGCTGCCGACCCAGGCGCGGACTTCGCCATTGGTCGGATCGATGGCCACGAAACCCGCCTCCAGGCGCGACTTGGCCGTCTTGAGGGCATTCATGAACTCGCGGTCGCCCTTGAGGCGCTTGAGGGCCGCGGCGGGGGCCTCGCCCTCCTCGACCGCGCGCCGGTAGTCGGCGCTTTCGCGCACGAAGGCGTCCAGGGTGCGCACCCGCGAGCTCCAGTAATACGCGAAAGGGTTGACGTCGCCGCGCATGGACTGGTACATGCCGGTCGAGGTCGAGCGCACCAGGCCGGGCTGGGACCATTCGACATCGGCGATCGCCTGCAGCGCGTTGGACTGGCGTTCCACCGCGCGCTGGGCGGCCTCCTGCAGCGCCATGTCGAGGGTGGTCTCGACCACCAGGCCATCCAGCTGGAGGTTGTAGTCGTTTTCGTCGGCCCATTCGAGCAGCCATTTGCGCACGAAGGCGGTGAAATGGTTGTCGCGGCCGCTGCGGTCCGGCAGGCGCGCGAAGCGCACCCGCAGCGGGCGCTTGGCCAGCTGGCGGTAGCGCTCCTCGGTGAAGGCGCCGTGCTTGCGCATCTGGTTCAGCACGACGTTGCGCCGCCGCAGCGAGCGTTCGGGATTGGTGACCGGATTGTAGTAATGGGTGCCCTTGAGCATGCCGACCAGGGTCGCCGCTTCCAGCACGTCGAGGCGCGCTGCCGGCTTCCTGAAATAGGTGCGCGCCGCCATCTCGATGCCGTAGGCGTTGTACAGGAAGGGCACCGTGTTCAGGTAGGCCTCGAGGATCTCGGTCTTGCTGTAGGTGTTCTCGATCTTGATCGCGGTGATCAGCTCCTTCATCTTGCGGTTGATGCTGCGCGCGCGCCCGATCTCCTCGGGGAACATGTTGCGCGCGAGCTGCTGCGTGATGGTCGAGCCGCCCTGGGCGTCGCCCTTGAGGGTCGCCCACATGGCGCCCGCGATGCGGGTGAAGTCGACGCCGTGGTGCTCGTAGAAGCGGTGGTCCTCGGTGGCGATCAGTGCCTTGATCACGTCCGGCGAGACCTGCGACAGCTTGACCCGTTCCTGCAGTCCCTGCTCGAAGCTGCCGAGTTCCTTGCCGTCGGCGGACAGGATCCTGGTCGGCCGCGCCGTGCGCGCCTGGTTCAGGTCCTCGATGCCGGGCGTGAGCGGAATCAGGACCAGCAGGTAGACGAAGAAGATCGACAGGAGCGCGGCCAGCGACCACAGGCCGACCAGCGCGGCTTGTTCCCACAGGGGGCGGTCGCGCAGGCGCTCCCTGGCGCGCGTGATCCCGGCCTGGGCATGACGGGCCGCGCCGGCCGCCAGGCGTTTGCCATGGCGCGCCACCGGATGGCGTGATTCGGGGTTGCTGGTCTTCTGGTCCTGGTCCACTGATTGTCCCGCTGTCTGTAGGCTGCTTGCTGGCGCGCCGGCTTCCAACGCCGGCGGGTGAAGTATAGCCGACCGCAGGCCGCCCGACGGTGCGGCAACGCTCCCTCAGGCGTCGACCGGGGCCGGCTGCACCCGGCCGGCGCGCAGCAGCGGCTCCACCTCCTGCACCGGCTGCGGCTGGCAATACACATAGCCCTGCACCTCGTCGCAGCCGCAGTTGCGCAGGTAATCGAGCTGCTCGAGGGTCTCGACCCCTTCGGCGATCACGTTCATGCGCAGGCCGTGGGCAAGCGACACGATGGCCACCACCATGGCGGCGCTGTCGGCGCTGGAGACGATGTCCTGTACGAAGGAGCGGTCGATCTTGAGCACGTCCACCGGCAGGCGCTTCAGGTAGGACAGGCTCGAATAGCCGGTGCCGAAGTCGTCGATCGAGAGCTTGACACCCATGCGCTTCAGGCAGCGCATGGTCTCGATGGCGCCTTCGACGTCGGCCATCATCATGCTTTCGGTCAGCTCGATCTCGAGCGAGTCCGGCGGCAAGCCGGATTCCTCGAGCGCGCGCGCCACCATCTCGACCAGGTCGGGCTCGGCGAACTGTCGCGCCGACAGGTTCACCGCCACCCGCAGCGGGCCCAGGCCGGCGCGCCGCCAGCGCTGGTTCTGGCGGCAGGCGTTGCGCAGCACCCAGGCGCCGATCGGCACGATCAGGCCGGTCTCCTCCGCCAGCCCGATGAAACGGTCCGGGCGCACCGTGCCCAGCTGCGGATGGCGCCACCGGATCAGGGCTTCGGTGCCGACCACGAAGCCGCTTGCCAGGTCGACCTGGGGCTGGAAGTGCAGCTCGAACTGGTCGTCCTGGATGGCGGCGCGCAGCGCCCCCTCCAGCGCAAGGCGGTCGATCGCGCGCGCGTTCATGTGCGGCTCGTAGAACTGCACCGCGTTGCGGCCGGTCTCCTTTGCCCGGTACATCGCGATTTCGGCATGCTTGACCAGGGTCTCGGCATCGGCGCCGTCGGCCGGGAAGCCGGCCACGCCGGCGGTGCAGCCCAGTACCAGCGCCTGGCCGTCCAGTTCCAGTGGCTGGGAGACCGCCTCGCGCACCAGCTGCAGGCGCGCCGCGGCCTGGCGCTCGTCCTCGGCGCCGCACAGCACCAGCATGAAATCGTCGCCGCCGACCCGCGCCGCCGTGTCGGCCGGGCGCACCGCGGCCTGGATGCGGGACGCCACCAGGCGCAGCGCCTCGTCGCCGGTGCGCCGTCCCAGGGTGTCGTTGATGAGTTTGAAGTGGTCGAGGTCGAGCGCCACCGCCCACACAGGCTTGCCGCCCGATGTGCCGATGGCGCGCTCCATGCGGTCGGCCAGCAGCGCGCGGTTGGCGAGCCCGGTCAGGGTATCGTACTGGGCGTGGTGCTCGAGCTCCGCCTCGTAGCGCTTGGCCTTGGTCACGTCGTAGATCGTGACCACGAAGTGCTCGGTGATGCCGCCGGGCCGGCGTACCGGCGCGATGTAGACGTCGCCGAACAGCTCGCTGCCGTCGCGGGTCTGCTGGCGCACCAGGGCATGGCCTTCGCGCCGCTCGCGCAGGGCCTGGCGCAGCTCCTCCAGGGCCGGCTGGTCGGCATTGTCGCCCGCCAGCATCGCCAGCGGACGCCCCGCCAGCTCCTCGGCCGCGTAGCCGTAGACACGGGTGCTGGCCGGATTGGCGTACTCGATCGGGAAGCCCGGACGCAGGGCGCTGACCAGCAGGATGGGATTGGCGCTGGCCTCGATGGCGCGCTCGTACAGGCGCAGCGAGCCGGTCGCGATCTCCAGCGCCGCGGTGCGCTGCTCGACCAGCGCCTCGGTGCGGCGGATGCGCGCGCTGCGCTGCTGCACCAGGCTGGCGACCGCCAGGCTCAGCACCACGCCGAACACCAGGGCGGCCAGTTCGGCCAGGTGGTGCGCCAGCCCGGCCGGTCGCTGCTCGACCGTCAGTTCCCAGCGCTGGCCGGCCACCTCGAAGCCGCGCTTCAGGCGCAGCGGCGATTCTCCCGCCAACACCTGCCACCACGGCAGCGCGCCGGGCAGCTCGCCATGGCGGAACACCAGCAGCATGGCGCCGTCGGCGCCGGCGGCGGCCAGGGTCAGTGAAAAATCCGTGTCGCCCAGCAGATGCACCGCGTCCAGGCTGCCGCCGACCAGCGTGGCCACGTCGATCACCACCACGGTCAGGCCGAGCGCGGCCCGGCGCCGATCGCCCGGCCCGTCCAGGCGTGCGCCGGAGCGGTAGACCGGCATCGCGATCAGGATGCCGCGCCGTTCCCATCCGGCCTGCAACAGGTCGAGCAGCGGGCTGGCCACCGGCTCGCCGCTGGCCACGGCGGTCTCGCTGAATGCGCGCTGGGCCGGGTTGGACAGTGCGTCGTAGCCGAACACCGCTTCGTTGCCAACGATCGGCACCACGTAGTCGTTGACCAGGTAGCGCGCGCGGGGCCCGGCCCGCACCAGGCCCGAGGGTCCGCGCTCGCTGATGGCGAAACCCGGCCACAGGGCAGCGCGCTCGGCCTCGAAGGCCGCGCGCTCGGCCGCGCTGACGAAGCGCTGGAATTCGAGCGCCTGCAGATAGCCGTGACGCCGCATCAAGGGCTGAACGAAGGCATCGAACTGCTCGCGGCTGACATTCCCGGACTGCCGCGCGCTGACCTGGAAGAACAGGTTGGTGGCGCGCAGGGCGTCCGTGGCTTCCTCGAAGGCGCGTGTGACGGCGGCGGCGCGCACCGCCGCGCGCTGGGCGAACTCGGCTTGCGTGCGCTCGGTCTCGGCTTGCCGCAGGCCGGCGCACAGCACCACGGTCAAGGCAAGGCCGAGTACGAACGTGGCCACCGCCGCGCGCGAGAGCGCGCCCGTCCGCATGGAACCTGGAATCGTCGGCGTGCTTCGCATTGCCCGATGCTAGCAAAGAAGCGCAGCGGCGGGTGTGACGTTACGGCGCAGCAAGGGCGCCACAGGCGGCTAAAAAGCGTGCCGCCGCAATCGCCGCGGCAGGCCGCATCGGGTATCATCGCGGCATGCGACCAGAAACCCTTCCCCCTCCTACCGAAACCCCGCCACAGCGGGTGCTGCGCCAGTTCCGCATTGTCTTCAATGCGGTCAAGACCCACTTCCGCCAGGTCGAGCGCGACACCGGCGTCGGCGGGGCCCAGCTGTGGGCCCTGTCCGTGATCGAACGCCAGCCCGGCATCGGCGCCACCAGCCTGGCGCGCGAACTCGACATCCACCAGTCCACCGCCAGCAACCTCGTGCGCAGCCTGGTCGAGCGCGGCTTCGTGGCGGCCAGCCGCGAAAGCACGGACCGCCGCAACGTGGCGCTGCGCGTGCTGCCGGCCGGGACCGAAGTGCTGGCCCGTGCGCCCATGCCCTTCGCCGGCGTGCTGCCGGACGCGCTCGCGAGCCTCGACGAGGCCACCCTGCTGCGCCTGGAACAAGACCTGGACACGCTGATCGACCAGCTGGATACGGACGATGTCGGCAAGATCCCGCTGGCCCAGCTCTGACCGGCCCGATCCACTCAACATGGGAAGCGGCGCCGGGAGAGCGCCGAAAAAACGCCCCCGGCGCAATGCGGGGGCGCAAAAGAAGCGGAGGACTCCGCTCCGTAGCTGACCGGACGCCTGCCGTCTCCGGCCGTCGTCACCCTGCTAGTCTGCCTGAAAAATAGCGCTTAGGCAATCGCATTTGTGCGAATGCACTACCCTGCACCTGCTATTTCCCTCATTTGCCGCTCACCTGGGCCAGGTCGCAGCGCGACTTGCTGCCTTCGACCGTGCAGCGGTTGCGGCGCTGGCCATGGCGGTCCCATACCCCGACTTCCCAGCTGGCCGCCCCAAGGCGCTCCAGGGTCATGAAGCCGAAGCCGTCGACCCAGGAGCTGAAGTGCTCGACGACCGCGCCGGGCGCCGGTTCGCTCCCCGGCGGGATCGCCGCCGGGAGCGGCACCGTGTCCTCGGCGGTCCCGGAAAAGCCGCTGACCAGCTGGGTCGGATGGCGGCTGGAGAAGCTGAGCTGCTCCCACAGGTGCACGTGCCCCGACAGCAGCATGGCGATCGAGGGCGGCAGATAGCCCTTGTCCATGTCGCCGAACGCGTCCAGCAGGCCCTTGTCGCCGCCGAACAGGCTCAGCTTGCCGGTCTTCGCATCCTGGTTGGCGCCGAAGGCGAACAGCGGATGGTGGTCGACCCCGATGTTGTAGGAGGCGCCGCTCGCAAATCGCGCGATCGCGCGCCAGGTGTCGCGGTAGCGTGCGCGGCGCGGATCGCTTTCCGGCAGGCCGCGCCAGTTGGTGTTGGAGGTATCGAACACGATCAGCTGGGCGTCGCCGCCGAGCGGCACCGCATAGGGTTCCGCATGGTCGGCGACCGCGTCTCCGGCCGGCAGGTCGCAGTTGCGCTGCGCCAGGTAGGGCTGCGGGTCGAGGTAGCGCCACCAGCCCTGGCCGGCGCGCGCGCAGGACTCGTGGTTCCCGCGCGTCATGACCCAGGGCGCGGCGCGCAGCAGGGCCGCGCCGGGAGCGAAGAAGTCGGCCCGCCAGGCGTCCCAGCCATAGCCCCAGGGACTGCCGGCGCAGCCGGGGCGCCCTGCCGGGCACGGGTCTTCGCGGTAGTGGTAGTCGCCCACGTGTACCACCAGCTCGGGCTTCCAGGCCGCGGCAGCCGCCGCCACCCGGGCGAAGGGATAGCTGTCGGGGTCGTTGCAGTCCTGGACGGTCTGCTTCTTGATGCGGCAGCCGGTATCGCCCAGCACGACCAGCCGGCGCGGCGCGGCGACCGGGAGCGCCAGCTGCTGGCCGCGGACGCTGGCCGAGCGCGTCCCGGCCGGCAGTGCCAGCTCGCAGGTCAGCACCGCGCTGTTCGGGGCGCCGGCCAGGGCCGGATCGGCGCCGGGACGCACGGGGATGGCGCCGTATGGCACCCGCACGGCCATTGGCGTGGCGCGGCCGTCGACGAGCATCACGGGACAGCTGCGCTCGCGCGTGACCAGGCGTGCGTGCGCGGCGCCGCCCGCGCCCAGCACCACGAAGGCCGGCGTCTCCGCGGACGCGTCGCCGGCAGGCCGCGAGGGGCCGGTGGCGCAGCCGGCGGAGAACACGCAGGCCAGCAGGGCCGCCGTGCGCGCAATGAAAGGCGAGTGAATGGTTCGGTTTTGCATAGACCGCCATTGTGCCTGATCGGCGGCCCGGGCGTCACGGCCCCGGCCGAGGCGTACGGCCGGGATGCGTCCCTTTGGCTATCATGGGGCCATAGAAGAGACGGGGGTGGCAGCGATGGAGGGTGTGCCGGACTGGCTGCAGGCTGGATGCTGGGGACTGCTGGCGGGCGGCGCCCTGCTGCTGGGCGCCCTGGCCGGCTACCGCTTCGCCATCCCGCAGCGGCTGACGGCGGCCATCATGGCCTTCGGCAGCGGGGTCCTGATCTCGGCCCTGTCGTTCGAGCTGATGGACGAGGCCTACGACACCGACGGCCTGGCGTCCTGCGCGGTGGGCTTCCTGTCGGGCGCCGCCCTGTTTACCCTGGCGAACTGGCTGCTGGCGCGCCAGGGTGCCCGCCACCGCAAGCGCTCCGGCGGGCGCCAGCCGAGCGAAGCCCAGGACAGCGGCAGTGGCATGGCGATCGCCATCGGCGCCCTGCTCGACGGGATTCCGGAATCGATCGTGATCGGCCTGTCCATGCTGGGCGGCAATGGCGTCAGCCTGGTGGCGGTGGGCGCGATCTTCCTGTCGAATATCCCCGAGGGCTTGTCGAGCGCCGCCGGCATGAAGCGCGCGGGCCGCTCGCCGCACTACATCTTCGGCATCTGGGGCGGCATCGCCGTGCTGTCGGGGATCGCGGCGCTGGCCGGCTACACCGTGTTCCGCACCTCGCCGCCGGAAGTCGTGGCGGCCACCATGGCGGTGGCGGCGGGCGCCGTGCTGGCCATGCTGGTGGATACGATGATTCCCGAGGCCTTCGAGGAGACCCACGATTTCGCCGGCCTGATCACGGTGCTGGGCTTCCTCGCCGCTTTCGCGCTCAGCAAGAGCGGACTGTAGGTTCAGCGCGCCGGCTGGGCGCGCAGGTAGGCCAGCAGGTCGGCAATCTGTTCGTCGTCGCTCAATCCCCAGAAGCGCATCGCATTGCCCGGCACGACCTGCTCCGGATCGCGCAGGAAGGCGGCCAGCCTCGCTTCGTCCCAGGTGAATCCGGCCTGCTCCAGCGCCGGCGAATAGGCGTAATCAGGCAGGCCGCCGGCACGGCGGCCCACGATGCCGTTCAGCTCGGGGCCGAAGAGATGGCGGGCGTCCGGCCCCACCTGGTGGCAGTTGGCGCAGCGCGCGAAGACCTTGCGCCCCGCCTCGACCCGGTCCACGGGCCCGTCCCGGCCGCACCCGGCCGCCAGAACGAGGGTCAGGGTCAGGACCAGGCCCGCGGCGCGCTTCATTTCACCCGCTGCTTCTCGAGCTTGCGCGCCAGGGTGCGCCGGTGCATGCCGAGCCGGCGCGCGGCTTCCGAAATGTTGAAGTCGGTCTCGGCCAGCACCGCATGGATCTTTTCCCACTCCAGGGTCTTGATCGAAGTGGAGCGGTTGGTGACTTCGATGTCGGTGCTGCCGGCCACGTGGCCGAAGGCGGCCTCGATGTCGTCGGCATCGGAGGGCTTGGCCAGGTACTGGACCGCGCCCAGCTTGATCGCCTCGACCGCCGTGGCGATGCTGGCGAAGCCGGTCAGCACCACGATCAGCATGTCCGGCTCGTGCTCGTGCAGCAGCTGCACGCAGGACAGGCCGGAGGTATTGCCCTTGAGCTTGAGGTCGACCACGGCATAGCCGGGCGTGTGCTCCTGCAGGACGGCCGCCGCCTCCTCGTAGCCGCTCGCCACCAGCACCCGGTAGCCGCGCCGCTCGAAAGAGCGGCTCAGGGTGCGGGCGAAGGCTTCGTCGTCTTCGATGATGAGCAGCAGCGGCTCAGGATTGGACATCGTTGTTTTCCTCTTCCAGTTCGATTGCCGACAGCGGCAGGCACAGCACCACTTCCGCCCCGCCCTGCGGGCGGTTGCGCGCCGTGACGGTGCCGCCCAGCTTGCGCACCACGTTCACCGCCAGGAACAGGCCCAGCCCGCCGCCGGGCTTGCCCTTGGTCGACTGGTAGGGCTTGCCCAGCTGGGCCAGCATGCCGGGTGCGAAGCCGGGGCCGCGGTCGACCACGGACAGGGTCAGGTTGCGGTCCTCGATACGGGCGTCCATCCCGACCCAGTCGGGCGAGGCTTCGAGGGCGTTGTCGAGCAGGTTGTCGATGGTCTGCTTGAGCGCCGAGTCCGACGCCACCGGCAGGTCCTCGCGGATGTGGTTATTGTATGCGAAGGCCCGCACCGGACGGCTTTCCCGCCATTGGGCCACCAGGCCGTCGAGGAAGCCGCGCATGGTGGTGCGCACCGCCGACTCGCCGCGCGCCTCGCCCGCCGACAGCAGGATGCCGCTGACGATGGACTTGCAGCGCTTGAGCTGGGTCTGCATCTCGGTGATCTCTTCCAGCAGCTCCGGGTTCTTCCTGAACTCCGGCATGCGCTTCCAGTCGCCCAGGATCACGGACACGGTGGCCAGCGGCGTGCCCAGCTCGTGGGCCGCGCCCGAGGCCAGCAGGCCCATGCGCACGATATGCTCTTCCTCGGCCGCGCGCTGGCGCAGCCCGGCCAGCTGGGCCGCCTTCTCGCGCAGGTTGTCGGAGATGCGCGAGATGAACATCACCAGCAGCGCCGCGTTCAGCGCGAAGCAGACCAGCAGGCCTTGCACATAGATGCTGGCGATGCCGCGCGCATGGTCAAAGGGCAGCGCGAGCGGCTCCGCGTACATGGCCAGGCCGGCCATGCACAGGATGGTGATGAGAACGATCGACCAGGTCCAGGCCACTTCCAGCAGCACCGCCGAGATGATCACCTGCAGCAGGTAGAGGAAGGCGAAGGGGTTGGTGGTGCCGCCGGAGAGATACAGCAGCACGGTGAGGCTGGCCACGTCGACCAGCAGGGCCATGAACATCTCGCCGTTCGACACCGGCCGGTGCTCGTGCCAGCGCAGGTGGCTGGCGATATTGAAGGCGATCAGGCAGGCCAGCACCTGCAGCATGTGCACCAGCGGCAGCTCGATGCGGAAGATCAGGATCGCGGCCGCGATGGTCGTGATCTGGCCGATCACGGCGATCCAGCGCAGCTCGATCAGCTGCAGCATGTTCTTGTGGCCGGCGGCGAACTCCACGTTCGCGGCGGCGGCCGAGGGCGAACTCTTGCCCGCCTTGGCGAAGAAATCCAGCGGTGATTGCATCAGGCCTGGTCCCGTTCAGTCGTCGGTGGTGGTCGAACCGTAGCGGCCGGCCCACCACAGGGCGCCGGCCACCATCAGGGCCAGAGCATACCAAGTGAGCGCATAAACGAGGTGGTTATTTTGGAAGGAAATGACGGTCAGGCCGCCGACCGCGCGCTCAGGGGCGGCTTGCGGGTCCTGGTCCTTGCCCGCGTCGACAAAGTACGGCGCGACATGCGCCAGCCCGCGCGCGGCGCCGATGGCCGCCACGTCGCGCGAGTACCAGCGGTTGCCGGCAGGGTCGTTATCGCGCAGGAAGCCGCCGCCCGGCTCGTTGATGCGCAGCAGGCCGGTGACGGTGACCGCCTCGCCCGGCGTGGCGCAGGCAGCGGCGGAAGCCCGGCGTGCCGGATAGCGCCCTGCCCGGTTTTCGGCGGCCGGAATGAAGCCGCGGTTGATGAAGACGAGTTGGCCCTCGGCCGTGCAGAGCGGCGTGAGCAGCCAGAACCCCGCGCCGAGGCTCGATAGCGCCTGGACCGGAGTGGTGAATTCGTAGAGGTAGTGCCCGGACAGCTGGACGCGCCGGTATTCGTGGGAGTCTTTTGTGACCCGCGCCCATTGCGCCGCCGGTGGCGCCGCAACGGGGGCAGCGTGCACGCGCGCATTCACGCGTGCGATCAGGTCCAGTTTCCACTGCAGGCGTACTAGCTGCCAGGTCCCCAGGCCTGCGAACAGCACGATCAGGAGCACGCCCAGCACCGCCAGCAGACGCCGCGCGAGCGCGGAGCGTGGCTGTGGGTTGGATGCCGCCTGATCGTGCCCGGACTGCATTACGGCATGTCGTGGGTGCCGTGGACGGTGTCGCTCGCGCCACCCATCGCCGGCATCATGTTGGCGTTCATGTGGTACATGACCCAGATCGAGCCCGAGAGCACGATCACCAGCAGGATGATGGTGAGGATCAGCGCCATCATGTTCCAGCCGTCCTCCGACTTGGCGTTCAGGTGCAGGAAGTAGATCATCTGGACGACCAGCTGCACGGCGGCGAAGCCGAGGATCACGAAACGCGTCGTGTCCGGCGGCAGGACATTGCCCATCACCAGCCAGAACGGGATCGCGGTCAGGATCAGCGACAGCGCGAAGCCGATCGCGTAATCCTTGGCGCTGTAGTGGGTCACGTAGCCGCCATGGTGGCCGTGGTCGTGGCCGTGATCGTGATTGTGGTCGCTCATGGCAGGACTCCCATCAGGTAGACAAAGGTAAACACGAAGATCCAGACCACGTCCAGGAAGTGCCAGAACAGCGACAGGCACTGCAGGCGGCGGAAGTTCTCGGCGCCCAGGCCGTGCTTCTTGATCTGGACGATCAGGGTGACCAGCCAGACGGTGCCGAACAGCACGTGCAGGCCGTGGGTACCGACCAGCGAGAAGAACGCGGTCAGGAAGCCGCTGCGCGACGGGCCCGCGCCTTCATGGATCAGGTGGAAGAACTCGTACAGTTCCAGCGACAGGAAGGCCGCGCCCAGCAGGCCGGTGACGGCCATCCAGCCGATGGTCGCGCCGGCCTTCTTGGCCTGCGCGGAGATCATCGCGAAACCGAAGGTGATCGACGACAGCAGCAGGAAGCCGGTGTTCACGGCGATCAGCGACAGGTCGAACAGTTCGGCGCCGGTCGGACCGCCGGCGTAGTTACGGCCCAGCACCGCATAGGTGGCGAACAGGGACGCGAAGATGAGGCAGTCGCTCATCAGGTAAATCCAGAATCCCAGCAGGGTGCCGTTCTCCGGATGGTGCTCGCGCACCAGATAGCGCGCGGTCACCTGGTCGGCGCTCAGGGCGCCGGTCATGGTTGCATTGGTGTTAGACATGGCTTTCCAGCAAACGGGTATGTGCTTCCTCGGTACGGGTCACTTCTTCCGCCGAGATGTAGTAATCGCGCTTGTAGTTGAAGGTGTGGATGATGATCGCGGCCATCATGGCGGCAAAGGCGGCGCCGACCAGCAGCCACATATGCCAGATCACGCCGAAGCCGACGACCATCGAGATCGCCGAGATGCCGAAGCCGGCCCAGGTGTTCCTGGGCATGTGGATCGCCACGAAGTCCTTCAGCGGACGCTGGTAGCCGTTCTTCTTCATGTCGGCGAAGGTGTCGTTGTCGTGCACCACCGGCGTGAACGCGAAGTTGTAGTCGGCCGGCGGCGAGGTGGTCGACCATTCCAGGGTACGGCCGTCCCACGGGTCGCCGGTCACGTCGCGCAGCGACTTGCGGTCCTTCCAGGTGAAGAAGATCTGCAGCAGCAGCGCGCCGATGCCGCCGGCGATCATCAGGGTGCCGAACAGCGACACCTGGAACAGCCACTGCACCGAGGTGTCCTCGAAGTGGCTCACGCGGCGGGTATAGCCCATGAAGCCGAGGATGTACGGCGGGGTGAAGGCGACCCAGAAGCCGATCGACCACAGCCAGAACGAGACCTTGCCCCAGAACTGGTTCAGCTTGACGCCGAACATCTTCGGCGCCCAGTAGTTGAAGCCGGCGAACAGGCCGAACACGACGCCGCCGATGATCACGTTGTGGAAGTGGGCGATCAGGAACAGTGAATTGTGCAGCACGAAGTCGGCCGCCGGGATCGCCAGCATCACGCCGGTCATGCCGCCGATCACGAAGGTCAGCATGAAGGACACGGTCCACATCATCGGCAGTTCGAAGCGGATGCGGCCGCGGTACATCGTGAACAGCCAGTTGAAGATCTTGGCGCCGGTCGGGATCGAAATGATCATCGTGGTGATGCCGAAGAAGGAGTTCACGCTCGCGCCGCTGCCCATGGTGAAGAAGTGGTGCAGCCACACCAGGTAGGACAGGATCATGATCACGACGGTCGCGTACACCATCGAGGTGTAGCCGAACAGGCGCTTGCCGCAGAAGGTCGACACGACTTCCGAGAAGATGCCGAAGGCCGGCAGGATCAGGATGTAGACCTCGGGGTGGCCCCAGATCCAGATCAGGTTCACGTACATCATGGCGTTGCCGCCGCGGTCGTTGGTGAAGAAGGCGGTGTCGAACAGGCGGTCCATGCCCAGCATGGCCAGCACGGCGGTCAGGATCGGGAAGGACATCACGATCAGGATGTTGGTGCACAGCGAGGTCCAGACGAAGACAGGCATCTTCATCAGGCCCATGCCCGGCGCGCGCATCTTGACGATGGTGACGATCAGGTTGACGCCGGACAGCAAGGTGCCGACGCCGGCGATCTGCAGCGACCAGATGTAGTAGTCCACGCCCACGCCGGGGCTGGCGAGGATGCCCGACAGCGGCGGATAGGCCAGCCAGCCGGTACGCGCGAATTCACCCACGAACAGCGAGGCCATCACCAGCACGGCGCCCATGGTGGTCATCCAGAACGAGAAGTTGTTCAGGAACGGGAAGGCCACGTCGCGCGCGCCGATCTGCAGCGGCACCACGTAGTTCATCAGGCCCGTCACCAGCGGCATCGCCACGAAGAAGATCATGATCACGCCGTGGGCGGTGAAGATCTGGTCGTAGTGGTCCGGCGGCAGGAAGCCGTGGTTGGAGCCGAAGGCGAACGCCTGCTGGGCGCGCATCATCAGCGCGTCGGCGAAGCCGCGCAGCAGCATCACCAGGCCGAGGATCATGTACATGATGCCGATTTTCTTGTGGTCGATACTGGTGATCCAGTCGCGCCACAAGCTGCCCCACAGGCGGAAGTAGGAGATCAGGCCGAGCAGGGCCAGACCGCCCACGATGACGCCGGCGAAGGTAGCGATCAGGATCGGCTCGTGGAAGGGAATCGCGTCCCAGGTGAGCCGACCGAAGATAAGCTTCGTCAAGTCGAATGAGTCTTGCATGGTTACTTCTTCACAGGATTGTTAGGGTTGCCGGCCGCCGGGGTCTCGCAGACTTCCGCGTTGGCCACCTGGGCCGTGGCGGCCTTCGGCAGGGCCTTGATCGCGGCGGCGACCTGGTTGCGCTTGTGGTCGTCGGCCATCTGCTGGTTCATGCAGACGCTGCCTTCGGCCACGCAACGGTTCAGGACGCGGTTGTAGAGCGCCGGCTCGACCGAGCCGTAGTAGCGCACCGGCTCACGCACCGACGGTTTCTCGAGCGCCAGGTAGTCCGCGCGGTTCAGCGCGCCCGGATTGGCCTTCATCTTCTGGACCCAGGCGTCGAACTCGCCCGCGCTCACGCCCTTGTAGCCGAACTTCATGTGCGAAAAGCCTTCGCCGCTGAAGTTGGCCGACAGGCCCTGGTAGTTGCCCGGCTTGTTCAGCACCGCGTTCAGGGTGGTCTCCATGCCCGGCATCGCGTAGATCATGCCGGCCAGGGTCGGGATGTAGAAGGTGTTCATCACGGTCGAGGCGGTGATCTTGAAGCGCACCGGCACGTCGACCGGGGTCACCAGCTCGTTCACCGAGGCGATGCCCTGCTCCGGATAGATGAACAGCCACTTCCAGTCCAGCGCCACCACCTGCACCTCCAGCGGCTTGGTCGAGGCCGGGATCGGACGGTGTTCGTCGATGCGGTCGAGCGGACGGTAGGGGTCGAGCTTGTGGGTCGAGACCCAGGTGATCAGGCCCAGGACGATGATGATCAGCAGCGGCGCGCCCCAGATCACCAGCTCCAGCTTGGTCGAGTGGTCCCAGTCCGGCGTGTACTTGGCGTCGGCGCCCTTGCGGTAGCGCCAGGCGAACAGGACGGTCAGAATCATCACCGGCACGATGATGATCAACATCAGCAGGACCGAGATGGTGATCAGGTCGGCCTGCTGTTTTGCAATATCGCCGGTGGGGTTCATCACCACCGTATTGCAGCCTGCGAGGGCGGCTAACGGGAGCAATGGCAGTCCGCGGCGGACAATTTTAGGAATCATGCTAGGTATCTAACGTTACATGGGAATAAGAACATGCTACTGTAATGCCAACGGTCGTCCGCGAACATTGGACGTTTTGTCCCACCCTTGCCAAAAGGTATTATTTTGACAAGGTAAGATTACATGTCGGCGGCCGGTACTTTAGGGAGACGAAGAATATGCAAAGCACGACGACGTACGGCGGCGCAGGTGCCGCCCCGATCACCCACCCTCACAGTGGGGCCCGCAACATCAACGCCCGGGATGGCGAAATTCACCCGGGAGAAATAGCCGTCGGCGTGGTCATTGGCCGTGCCTCGGAATATTTCGACTTCTTCGTCTACGCGATCGCTTCCGTCCTGGTCTTCCCCGCGGTCTTTTTCCCCTGGGCCGACCGGCTTGAGGCGACACTCTACTCCTTTACCGTTTTTGCGTTCGCTTTCCTGGCGCGCCCGCTGGGCACGGTGATCTTCATGGAGATCCAGAAGCGCTTCAGCCGCGAAATCAAGCTCACCATCGCGCTATTCCTGATGGGTACGTGTACCGTCGTGATTTCCTTCTTGCCAACATATGGCCAGATCGGCATGGCCTCGGTCGTGATCCTGTCGCTGATGCGCATCGGCCAGGGCGTGGCCCAGGGAGGTTCCTGGGACGGCCTGCCCTCGCTGCTGGCGCTGAGCGCGCCGGAACACAAGCGCGGCTGGTACGCGATGCTGGGCCAGCTGGCGGCGCCGCTCGGCTTCCTGATCGCGGCGGGCCTGTTCGCCTACCTGCTGACCAGCCTGTCCTCGGACGACTTCCTGGTCTGGGGCTGGCGCTATCCGTTCTTCTGCGCCTTCACCATCAATATCGTGGCCCTGTTCGCCCGCCTGCGCCTGGTGTCGACCAGCGAATACTCGCGCCTGCTGGACGCCCACGAGCTCGATCCGGCCCCGGTCGGCGAGCTGGTGAAAAGCCAGGGCAGCAACATCGCCATCGGCGCCCTCGCCGCCCTGGCCAGCTACGCCCTGTTCCACCTGGTGACCGTGTTCCCGCTGTCCTGGATCCAGCTCTACGATACCCGTCCGATGGACGAGTTCCTGCAGATCCAGATGTGGGGCGCGGGCCTGGCCGCCGTGGCGATCCTGGCCTCGGGCTACATCGCCGACCGCGTCGGCCGCCGCACCACACTGGGCACCCTGGCGGCGCTGATCGCCATCTTCTCGGCCTTCGTGCCGACCCTGATGGATGGCGGCGTGGCCGGCCAGAACACCTTCATCCTGGTGGGCTTCACCCTGCTGGGCCTGTCCTACGGCCAGGCCGCCGGCGCCGTGACCGCCAACTTCAAGCAGCAGTACCGCTACACCGGCGCGGCCCTGACCTCGGACCTGGCCTGGCTGGTCGGCGCGGCCTTCGCTCCGCTGGTCGCGCTCGGGCTGTCGGCCCACTTCGGCCTGGGCTATGTCAGCCTCTACCTGCTGTCGGGCGCGGTCGGCTCGCTGGCGGCGCTGAGCCTGAACCGGGCGCTGGAGATCCGCGACTGAGCGCCCGCCGCGCGGGAAACGACAGACGGCCCTGCGGGGCCGTCTTTTTTTGTCCGCCTGCGGTGAGGATGCGCGCATTTCGCCAGGGCAGGCTTTGCTATGCTTGGCGATGGGACAGCAAGCGAATGGAGTGGCGCGTGGCAAGAATCGGCCTGAAGAAATGGACCGCCGTGGCGGCGGCGGCCACCGCCGCGGCCGCCATCCTGGCGTGGCAAGCCGGGACCGCGTTGACGCGCGGCGGGAACGGATCGGCTGTTTTCCCTGCCGAGCCCGGCACCATCGCGGTGAGCATCGGCACCGGCGCGGGCATGCCGGTGGCCGGCTGGTTCCTCGAAGGGCGCGGCAACAGCGTCGTGCTGCTCCTGCACGGCATCCGCTCCGACCGGCGCCAGATGCTGGCGCGCGCCCGATTGCTCAACCAGGCGGGCCATGCGGTCCTGCTGATCGACCTGCCGGGGCATGGCGCCAGTCCCGCGCCCGCGATTACCTTCGGCCTGAACGAATCGGAGGCGGTCAGCTCCAGCCTTGCATGGCTGCGCCGGCGCCAGCCGCAGGCGCGCGTGGGCGTGATCGGGGTCTCGCTGGGCGCGGCTTCCCTGGTGCTGTGCCGCGCCTGCCCCCGTCCGGACGCCGTCGTCCTGGAATCCATGTATCCGACCATCGAGGAAGCGGTCGAGAACCGCCTCAGGATGCGGCTTGGACGGCGGCTGGGGTTGCTGGCCGTCCCGCTGTCCCGTCTCCTGCTGTGGCAGTTGCCACTGAGGCTGGCCATCGAGCCCGAACAATTGCGCCCCATCGACAGGCTGGCGGCGCTCGACATGCCGGTCCTGGTGGCATCCGGCACGGAGGACCTTCATACCACGCTCGCAGAGACCCGCAGGATCCATGCCGCGCTCGGCGCCGGCGCCCAGTTATGGGAAGTGGCCGGCGCGGCCCACCAGGACCTGTACGAGTACGCCCCCGCCGCTTACGCGCTGCGCATGACCGGCTTCCTCGCCGGGACGCTCGCCCCTGCTCCAGGCCGCTGAGCGCCGCCCGGCCTAGCGTTCCGGCGCCATGCCGGGCCGGGTGTGCACCGCCAGACACAGCAAGCCGGTCAGCAGGGCGAGCGCGATCTGCATCCCGAACACCGGCCCGAAGTCGGCAGGGGCCAGTTCCGCGCCGCCCAGCCAGCGCACGGTCAGGGCCACGCCCAGCACCGCGCCGAACTGGCGGATCGCCTGGTTGACGGCCCCGCCGACCGCGAAGCGCGCGGGCGCCAGTCCTGCGACCGCCGCTCCGGACAGCGAAGGCAGCACCATGCCGATCCCGATACCGCTTAGCAACATCGCCGGCAGCCACTGGCCCAGGTAGGCCGCCTGCGTCCCCGGCACCAGCAGCAGCCAGGTCCCGGCGGCGGCAAATACCAGCGAACCGGTCACCAGCAGGACGCGGTGGCCCGAGCGCGCCGCGAAGCGTCCCGCCAGGAAGGCCACCGGCACCACCGTCAGCGGCCCGGCCGCGATCGCCAGCCCGGCCAGCGGCAGGCTGTAGTGCCATACCTTGGTCAGGAAGGAAAACAGCGAGAAGAACATCATGATGAAGGCCACGTTGAACACCAGGGTCGCCAGGTTCACCGCGCTGTAGGTGCGCGAGCGGAACAGGCCCAGGTCGACCAGCGGCGCCGCGCTGCGGGCCGCCCACAGCACGAAGCCGGCCAGGGCAAGCACGCCGCCGCCCGCCAGCAGGGCGAGCTCCGCCCTGCCCCAGGCCGGCGAACCGGACTGGGTGATCGCCATCGCCAGCGCGCCGGCAGCCAGGCCCAGCAGCAACATGCCGACCAGGTCGATGCGCGCCGCATTGCCGCCGGCCGGGACCCGCGCCAGGCGCCTCCAGCCTATCCACAGCGCGGCCGCGCCCGGCGGCAGGTTCACGAAGAACACCCCTGCCGAGCCGTGCAGCTCGGCCGCGAAGCTGCCCGCGATCGGCCCGATGGCCGCCCCCAGCGCCGAAGCCGCGCCCCACAGGCCGACCACGACGGCGCGGCGCGCGGGAGGGAAGGCGGCCAGGATGATCGCCAGCGAGCTGGGCGTGACCAGCGCGGCGCCCACGCCCTGCACCACGCGGCTGGCGACCAGCACGCCGAGACCGGGCGACAGGCCCGCCGCGGCCGAGCCGCCGAGAAAGAGCGCCAGGCCGACAAGGAAGGTAGGACGCGTGCCGAAACGGTCGGCAAGGCCGCCCGCCGGGACCAGCAAGGTCGCGAACACCACCGTGTAGGCGTTCAGCACCCAGGACAGCTCGGCCGCCGTGGCGCCGGGAAAGGCATGGCGCAGCGCGCCGAAAGCGGCGAACAGCATGGTGCTGTCGTTTGCCACCAGCAGGACCGCCGTGCTCGCGATCGCGAAGGCGCCCCAGCCGGACAGGCGGCCGGTGGCGGAGGCGGCGATGGCCGCGTCGACGCGCATGTCCATGGCTCAGCGCGCCTGAGTGTAGAGGCCCGGCTCGGCCGACAGGCCGCGCTTGACGGCCTGGGTCAGTTCGTCGATCGCCACTTCCGGCGCGCCTGCTTCGAGCGCCGCGAAGCCGCGGTCCACGACCACATCGACCGTCAGCTTGGGCGCGTCGATGCCCTGGGTCAGGTCGGTGTCGATGAAGCCCACGTGCAGGCCCATCACCTGGGTCCCTTGAGCCGCCAGCTCGTTGCGCAGCGCATTGGTCAGGCTCCAGGCCGCCGCCTTCGTCACGCCGTAGGCGGCGAGCGCGGGGCTGCTGATCCAGCTCGCCACCGACAGCACGTTCAGGAACGCGCCGCCCCCATGCTTGCCCAGAACGGGCGCGAAGGCCCGGCTCACGTTCAAGATCCCGAATACATTGGTTTCCAGCATGCGGCGCAGCGCTTCCGGACTGTCCGGGTTCAGCACGCCGGTCATTTCCGCGATGCCCGCATTGTTGATCACCAGGTCGACATCGCCCAGTTCACGCGCCAGGGCCTCCGCCTGGGCGGCGTCGGTCACGTCCAGGGCCACGGGCACCACGCCTTCCAGGGTGACGGAGGCCGGGTTGCGTGCCGCCGCATAGACTTTCCGCGCGCCCCTGGCCAGGGCCTGGCGTGCGAATTCCTGGCCCAGGCCGCGGTTGGCGCCGGTGACGAGGACGGTTGCGTTGTCGAGTTTCATGGCATTCCCTTTCGTGTGAGATGGCGTCCGGCCGGCCCAGTGCCCCGTTGGCGCCACTTATATGATGACCATCATATTTAACTGCGAAAAAAGACCCGCCTGCAGGCTTGCCTGCCGGGTCAGGATACAGCGTATTGTGCAAGCAGCGCGGCCTTCCCCTGCGTAAGCAAGAGGAGCCCGGCGCCCTCGGGGCCCATGGTGCGCGCCAGTTGCAGCGTGCCCACCAGCGCTCCGGCCAGGGCGACCGCCTGGCCCGGGGCGGCGCCCGGCGGCAGTGCCTGCCCCACCCG
Organism: uncultured Massilia sp.; assembly: GCA_946886065.1. Next base: position 23,426 of record CAMPHU010000020.1, read on the forward strand.
CCCGATCAGGCGCCGGACCCGGTCGCGCGAGGCATTGCGGAGCACCTCGTCCTGGCGCGCCATGTCCGCCCCGAGGGCGCTGACCACGCAGCCCCCTTCCGTCTCCGCAAGGTGCTCCGGCGACAAATAGGCATCGATCAAGGCCTCCAGCGGCCCCATGCCCTTCGCGCTGCGTTCGGCGATGCGTTCCGCCAGGATGGCGGCGCCTTCCGCCGCGGCGCGCTCGACCGCCTCCAGCAACAGCGCCTCGCGGGACGCGAAATGGGCGTAGAAACCGCCATGGGTCAGCCCGGCCTGCTTCATGACGTCGGCCACGCCGACGCCGGCGAAGCCTTCGCGGCGCAAGGCGCGTGCGGCGGCCTCGACGATCCGGGCGTGGGTCTGTTCGCGTTTGGTCGAAGCTGGCATGGCGGCACCTCGAAATATGATGAGGCTCATATTATGCCCGTCATATTTCGAAGTCAAGCGAAATCTGCGGCGCTGTCACCGCTGCGCGCAGGAATTGAACTGCAGGGCTCCACCCTGGTCCAAGCCGGATCGAACAGACTGCGGAGGGACCATGGACAGCAGGCGGTTCACGACCTGGACGCGGCAATTGCCGGCGCTGACCGGGCGTCAGCGCCAACAACTTCTCGAGGCGCTGCGGCCGGCGCTCGGGCTGGATCGTCTGTGCGCCGCTTTCGAGGGCCGTTCATCTGCGAAACGTAAATGCCTGCCACCGCCGATTCCGGCAATGGCTGGCGCGCTTTCATGGCGTCGCCTCGGTCATTCCGGGCATTGCCCGAAATGACCCTGCCGCACTACCTGGGCTGGCAATGGGCGCTGGCCGGCGAACGTATCGCCTCGCCGGAGCGTTTCCTGCGGGCGGCAATCGGCCTATTCCACACGTAATGAGGACAGCGCCAGATTTGTTTCGCCTGGACGCCGGGAAAAACGGCGCTCAGGAAAGCGCCGTGTCGAGCACCGTCATCAGGATGAAACCGCCGACCAGGGCGATGCTGGCGGCCGTCGCGTTGCCGCCGCGGTGGGATTCGGGAATCACGTCGTGGACGATCACCAGCAGCATGGCACCGCCGGCCGCGGCCAGCGCGAAGGGCAAGAGCCCTGCTGAAATACCGATCAAGGCCACGCCGAAGGCCGCGGCGACCGGTTCGATCAGGCCGGACACCACGCCGCCGCTCACGGACATCAGGCGTCCATAGCCGACCGTGCGCAGCGCCAGCGCGACCACCAGTCCTTCCGGGACGTCCTGGATGGAGATGCCGGTGGTGAGGGAATTCGCCTTCTCGATGTCGATGCCGGCATAGGCGACGCCGATCGCCAGGCCTTCGGGCAGGTTGTGCAGGGCCACCGCCCAGATGAACAGCCAGGCGCGCCGCAGCGAGGTGCCGTCGACGTCGCCGCCGAGGATGCCCTCGGGCTGCACGGCGCGTCCCAGCAGCATGATGCCGCCGGCGCCGGCCATGATGCCCGCGCCCGCCATCAGGCTGGCTTCCCAGCTGCCTGCGCCGCCGGCCTTAGCCGCCGCCAGGGCCGGGATCACGAGCGAAAACGCGGTCGCCCCCAGCATCACGCCGGCGCCGAAGCCGAGGAAGCAGTCATAACTTCGTTTGGAGAAATTTTGCGCCATCAAGACCGGCAAGGTCCCGAGGGCCGTCGCCGCCGCCGCCGTGCCGCCGCCCAGCAGGGCCGCGTGCATCTTGGGATTGGCGTTCATGATCTGCTCGACGAGGCTGCCGAGCAGGACCAGGCAGCCGATGGCGCAGATCGTGAACCCGACCAGGCGCCGCAAGGTGAGCCAGCGCGGAATGCCACTGTCCGCGCGCGTTCCGTCCGCTTTTTCGGTTCTGAAATTCATGCAATGTCCTGTTCAGGTCCCGCGCGGCAGGGCCGCACGGGGCCTGGCTTGCGGATTACTTCTTCAGCGACTTCTTGCTGCCTTTCGGATTGCTCAGGCCGGTATCGTCCAGCTCGCCGCCCTTGCTGGCCACATTGGCCTTGCCCATGGCATTACCCGACGATCCGCCCATCGTACCACCGGAGGCCGATTGCATGCTCATGCCCAGCTCCGCGCCCGTGCGCGGCGACGATGCCGGGTTGGACTGGGTGCGCATCGCCATCTGCTTGAGCACGTCGATGTCGTCGGCCGGCAGCGAGACTTCCGCCTCGCCCGAGCCGCCATCCACGGCGCACTGCTTCTCGCGGTCGCTCACGAAATCCCAGTCCGCGCCCTGGTTCCACGGGCCGCGCATCTCGCCCGGGCCCTGCGACATGTTGTAGTACACGCTGGCAAAGCGCGGGTCGGCCGCCATTTTCCCCGGCGGGAAGTTGGGCTCGATCGCGTACAAGGCCTTCTCGAAGGACTTCTGGTGCGCCACTTCGCGGGTCATCAGGAAGCCGAGCGCCTCTTTCACGCCCGGGTCGTCGGTCAGCGCGATCAGGCGCTCGTAGACGATCTTGGCGCGCGCCTCGGCAGCGATGTTGGAGCGCAGGTCGGCGGTCGGCTCGCTGATCGAGTCGATATAGGCCGCCGTCCACGGCACGCCGGCCGAATTCACCAGCGGCGTGCCGCCGCCGTACAGGACCTGCGTGATGTGGCTGTCGTTGCCGGGACCGGTAATGCTCTTGTACATATCGGCTTCGCTGTCGACCGCTTCCGCAAGGCGCCCCTTGGCTCCCTTGTTCAGCATGGCGACGATGTGGCCGATCACCTCCAGGTGGCTCAGCTCCTCGGTCGCGATGTCGAACAGCATGTCCTTGCGGCCCGGATCGTCTTCCGATACCGCCTGCGTGAAGTAGCGCATCGCAGCGGCCAGCTCGCCTTGCGGGCCGCCGAACTGCTCGAGCATCAGGTTGGCCAGCGCCGGGTTCGGCTCGTTGACGCGCACCGTGTATTGCAAGCGTTTGTTGTGTGCAAACATAACCGTATTCCTCCGATGAATGTTGACTCCGGCCGCCGCGCATCCCGCACGCGCAGCCGGCCCCGAGGCTGCCGCCGGGGTCGGCAACCGAACACGTTCATGTTCTCAGCACCGCTGTCGAGACGTCATCAGGTACGCGCTCGTCTGGTTGTAGGACTAGTGTGACAAGCTGTAAAGCCAAGTTAAGAACATGGCCGATGGGAATCAAGTGCTTGATGTTGAAAGGAAATTCCCCTGTTTCGGACAAGGTAATCGTGCGCGCCCCGCATGGGAAAGCCCCTAGCATGAAGCCTGATCAGGAATGCAAGCGCGCCCGGACTGGGCGCCCGACTTCGCCGGCACAAGCTGCTGGTCCAACCACCACGAAGGAGAAGAACGATGTTTTCTCTCAAACAGTTGAGCCCGACGATTACCGACATGATCCGCTTCGACCATTCGCACACGATGGTCACTTTCCACCAGTATTCGCGCGACAAGCGCCCGACCGTCAAGAAGGCGCTGGCCGACACCATCTGCGACGCGCTGGAAATCCATGCGACCCTCGAGGAAGAAATCTTCTACCCGGCGATGCGCCAGCGCGACGCCAAGGAGCCCTTCATCCACAAGGCCGAGCCGGAGCACAACGAGATGCGCCGCGTCATCGCCGAGCTGCGCCGCACCAGCGGCTCCGATCCGCGCCACGACGACCTCGTGATGGAACTGATGCGCGACGTGATCCACCACGTGGCCGATGAGGAAACCAAGCTGCTGCCCCAGGCCGAGGCCATCTTCAGCCGCCAGGCGCTGTCCGAAATGGGCGCGCGCATGACCAGCCGCCGCATGCAGCTGGTGGGGCCGAAGGCCGGCAAGCTGGCCAAGGAGCATGTCGTGGGCTTCTCGGGCAGCACCGCCGCCATGGTGGTGGGCCTGGCCAGCGCGCTGTTCGCCGCCAAGGCACTGGGGCCGAAGAAACCCTGGAAGTCGAACCCGGTCTGAGCCGACCTCGCCACCTGCCTAGTGCCGGTCGGCGAAGTAGACCGGCGTGGGATCGAGCGTCGAGCGTACGCCCAGGTGCTGGGCGTGCTCGCGCAGCCATGTCTCCGCCGTGCTGACGCCCAGATCGTGCAGGAGCTGCAGGAAACCCGGCTCGGCATTGAACTTGGCCGAGATCTTGTATTCGGACAGGCGATCGTTGCCGGTGATGAGGTGCAGGCGCACGGGATCCAGGGCCGCGCGGGCGCCGCGCAATTCGTCCGGCACGCCATGCAGGTGCTGCAGGGCGCTGATCTCGCGCACGAAGCTGATGTTGAAGGCGATCTCGTTGGCGCGGTTGCTGATGTCGGCCATGTTGCGCGGCAGCTCCTGGCGCGCGATCGGGTTGTTCTGGACGATCACCAGGTCGCGTGCGGCGCCACGCTCGATCAGTGGCGCAAGCGGTGGATTGGCGACGTAGCTGCCGTCCCAATACGTCTCGCCATCGACTTCGACGGCCGCGAACACGGTGGGCAGGCAGGCCGAGGCCAGCACCTTCTGCACGTCCAGCTCCTTGCGCTCCCACAGCTTACCGGTGCCGGTGCGCACATTGGTGGCCGTGATGAACAGTTCGAGTTCCTCGCATTCGCGCACGCGTGCGAAGTTCACCGTGGCCGACAGGAAGTTGCGCAGAGGGTTGAGCGTCACCGGGGTCTCGAACACCGGCCCCGCCAGGGCGCCCGCCATTTCCAGCAGCTGATAGGCCGGCGAATGTTCCATTGTGAATCCCCCGGCCAGGTGGTCGAGCGGCGTGCGCTGCAAGGGACTCAGGATGGCGGTCTGGCCGAGGGTGCGCCAGAAACGGTCGAGGGCCCGCCGCGCACCGGCGCGCCCGCCGCCGTGCGCATAGCCGTCGGCCAGCACCACCGCGTTGATCGCCCCGGCGCTGGTGCCGCTGATGGCGTCGATGTCGAGCCATTCCTCCCGCAGCAGCCGGTCGAGGACGCCCCAACCGAAGGCGCCGTAGGTGCCCCCGCCCTGCAGGCCGAGGCTGATGGTTTTGTAGTTGGTCACAGTCGGCTCCGTCTTGATCATTGGCGCGAGTCTAGTGTGATCCGGAATTGTGCGGCGCAGCATTGCCTTGCGGCAGGTTTCGCCTGACTTAAGCCATCCACTGCACCACGAGCGGCACCAGCCAGGGCGCGACCAGGGCCGTCAGCGCCCCGTTCAGGCCCATGGCCAGGCCGGCGAAGGCGCCCATCTCCGCACTCAGCTGGAAGGCGCGCGCCGTCCCGATGCCGTGCGAGGCCAGCCCCAGCGCCACGCCGCGCGCCGCATCCGAGCGGATGCCCACGGCCTGGAACACGTACTTGCCCACGATGGCGCCGCAGACGCCGGTGCCGATCACCATCGCGGCGGTCAGCGCCGGTATGCCGCCCAGGCGCTCCGACACGGCCATCGCGATCGGCGAGGTGGCCGACTTCGGGCCCAGGGAATAGGCCAGCTCGGGCGTGGCGCCGAGCAGCAGCGCCACCCCGACCGCCGAGACGATGGCGGTCACGCAGCCCGCCAACAGCGCCGCCGCGAGCGGCAGGAAAGCCTTGCGCAGGCGCGGCAGCTGGCGCACCAGCGGCACCGCCAGCGCCACGGTCGCCGGGCCGAGCAGGAAGTGGACGAACTGCGCGCCCGAGAAATAGCGCTGGTAGGACATGCCGGATACCCAGAGCACGGCCGCGATCAGGGCGATCGAGATGGCGACCGGATTGGCCAGCGGCGAGCCTTTGCTGCGGCGGAAGATCCCCTGCGCCGCCAGGTAGGCGCACAGGGTCATGGTCAGCCCCAGCAGCGGCGAGGCCGACAGGTAGACCCAGAAATGGCCGAGCCCGGTGAAATCAGGCATCGCGCTGCTCCTCCTTGTCGAGGCCGCGCAGCATCAGCCCGGTCACCGCCAGGGTGAGGACGGTGCTGGCGCCAACCGAAGCGGCGATCGCGACCCAGTGGCCGCTGCCGCTGGCGGCCGCCGCGACGATGCCCACGCCGGCCGGCACGAACAGCAGCGACAAATGGGAGAGCAAGGTGTTGGCGCCCTGTTCGACCAGGGTCTGGAGCGCGGGAAAAAGGATCAGGCCCGCCATCAGCAGCAGCATGCCGGCCACGGGGCCGGGCAGCGGCAGGGCGAACAGGAAAACGATGCCTTCGCCAAGGCACTGGAACACCAACAAGACCGCGAACGCAGCCAACATACGACCTCCGAATGCAAGAACGGCCCCACGCATGGGGCCGCCAAAGCAGGCAGGATAGCAAATCCTGGCCATCCGGGTTGCCGGCGCGCCCGGCGCCGGCGGTGTCGTTACGCTTCCGCGGTCGCCGCCGCGCCCTCGGTGGCGCCTGGAATCGCGCCGCGCTTGAGCTGGTCGCGCTCGATCGACTCGAACAGCGCCTTGAAGTTGCCTTCGCCGAAGCCGTCGTCGCCCTTGCGCTGGATGAATTCGAAGAACACCGGGCCCAGCTGGGTCTCCGAGAAGATCTGCAGCAGCAGGCGCGGCTGGCCGCCTTCGGTGCTGCCGTCCATCAGCAGGCCGCGCGCCTTGAGCGCGTCCACGTTCTCGCCATGGTTCGGCAGGCGGCCTTCCAGCATCTCGTAATAGGTCGCCGGCGGCGCGCTCATCAGGGGCACGCCTGCCGCGCGCAGCGCGTCGACGGTGGTGATCAGGTCGTCCGACAGCATGGCGATGTGCTGGATGCCTTCGCCGTTGAACTGCATCAGGAATTCCTCGATCTGGCCGCCGCCCGCCTTGCCTTCCTCGTTCAGCGGAATGCGGATCTTGCCGTCCGGCGCGGTCATCGCGCGCGAGGTCAGGCCGGTGTACTCGCCCTTGATGTCGAAGTAGCGGATTTCCCTGAAGTTGAACAGCTTCTCGTAGAAGCCGGCCCAGTAGCTCATGCGGCCGCGGTAGACGTTGTGGGTCAGGTGGTCGATGATCTTCAGGCCGTGGCCGACCGGGTGGCGCTCGACGCCGTCCAGGAATTCGAAGTCGATGTCATAGATCGACTTGCCGTCCTCGAAGCGGTCGATCAGGTAGAGCGGCGCGCCGCCGATGCCCTTGATGGCCGGCAGGCGCAGTTCCATCGGGCCGGTCGGGATCTCGACCGCCTGGGCGCCCAGCTCCAGCGCACGCTTGTAAGCCTTGTGCGAATCCTTCACGCGGAAGGCCATGCCGCAGGCCGACGCGCCGTGCTCGGCCGCGAAGTAGGCGGCATAGCTCTTCGGTTCGTTATTGATGATGAAGTTGATGTCACCCTGGCGGTACAGGGTGACGTCCTTCGAACGGTGCACCGCGACCTTCGTGAAGCCCAGCTTCTCGAACACGGGCTCCAGCACGCCCGGCGTGGGCGATGCGAACTCGACGAATTCGAAGCCCATCAGGCCCATGGGGTTCTCAAACAGGTCTGCCATTTTCTCTTCCTTTGTTGACTGGGTTGGGTCGTCTCCCGGCCGCGCACGCGATCCCCGTGCCCGGCCGTCCTTTACTCTGTCCTGCATGGGGCGCCACGCGCAGGCGGCCCCACATCCTTGTGCTTCATTCCGCGAACACTTCCGCGAGCAGCCCGCGCAGCCACTGGTTGCCCGGATCCTGGTTGTAGCGCCGGTGCCAGAACACGTTGGTCTGCAGCGGCGGCAGCTCCAGCGGCGGCGTCACCCACTCCAGTCCGAAGGGTGCGCCCGCGCGCTCAGCCAGTTTCTGCGGCACCGTCACGACCAGGTCGCTCGTGCTCACGATATACGGCACCGCCGTGAAATGCGGCACCCTGAAACGCACCGAGGGGCCCACGCCCGCGCGCGCCAGCAGCTGGTTGATGCGGTCGTACGGACTGTCGCTCGCGTCCACCAGCAGGTGCTCGGCGCGCACGAAGCGCTCCAGCGTCAGCTCGCCCCGTCCCAGCGGGTGGCCCTTGCGGAACATGCTCACATAGGGCTGGCGGAACAGCTGGCGCTGGTACAGGGCTTCGGACACATCCTCGAAGGGCCCGATTGCCAGGTCCACCCGCCCGCCTTCCATCTCTTCCTTCAGGTTCACGGCGCCCGCGCGCAGCGACGAGACCTCCACGCCCGGCGCCAGCTGCCGGCAGCGCTCGATCAAGGTCGGCATGAAGTAGATCTCGCCCACGTCCGTCATCGCCAGGGTGAAGCGGCGGCCGCTGGTGCCCGGTTCGAAGCGGCTGCGCTGGTTCAGCGCCAGCGCCACCTGCGCCATCGCCACCCCGATCGGCTCCGCCATCTGCGTGGCCAGCGGGGTCGGCTGCATGCCGCTGGCCGTGCGCACGAACAGCTCGTCGCCGAAGCTGCGCCGCAGGCGCGCCAGCGCATTGCTCACCGCCGACTGGCTCAGTCCCAGCCGCTTGGCGGCGGAGGAGATCTGGCGCTCCCGGTAGACTTCCTGGAACACGGAAAGCAGGTTCAGGTCGATGGTGTGCGGTTCTATCATGGGCGTTCGCTGCCCGGCCGCGGACGGTGCTGGCCTGGACAATGCGCATTGTCGGCCCCGTCCCGGCGCGGGAACAGCAATATTGATCGGATAAATAGTCTACATTTTTCTATTCATCTCGTAAAACCCGGCGAATTCTTCTAGAGTGAGCGCCAATACCTGTACTCCGCTCATTTACCCCGTTTTTACCCCGTTTCGTCCAGGAGAATCCAGCATGAGCCAGCCCCTTGGCTACCAGTCCGGTTTCGGCAACGAGTTCGCCACCGAGGCCCTGCCCGGCGCCCTGCCGCTGCACCGCAATTCGCCCCAGCGCGTGGCGCACGGGCTGTATGCCGAGCAGATTTCCGGCACCGCCTTCACGGCGCCGCGCAGCCACAACCGCCGCTCCTGGCTGTACCGGATCCGCCCGGCCGCCGTGCATGGCCGCTTCGCGCCGATGATGGCTGCCCGCATCGTGAGCCGCTTCGACACCCCGGCCCCGCCGGACCAGATGCGCTGGAGCCCGCTGCCGATGCCGGACAGCCCCACCGATTTCATCGAGGGCTGGGTGACCATGGCCGGCAACGGCTCGCCGGAAGCCATGAGCGGCTGCGCCATCCACCTTTACGCCGCCAACCGCTCGATGGAGGGCCGCTACTTCTACAATGCCGACGGCGAGCTGCTGATCGTGCCCCAGCAGGGCCGCCTGGCGATCGCCACCGAGATGGGCCTGGTCGAAGTCGAGCCGCAGGAGATCGCCGTGATCCCGCGCGGCGTGCGCTTCGCGGTCGCCCTGCCGGACGGCCAGGCGCGCGGCTACATCTGCGAGAATTTCGGCGCCCTGCTCCAGCTGCCCGACATGGGCCCGATCGGCTCCAACGGCCTGGCCAACCCGCGCGACTTCCTGACCCCGGTCGCGAAGTACGAAGACCTCGAAGGCGACTTCGAACTCGTGAGCAAGTTCTGCGGCCGCCTGTGGCGCGCGGATATCGGCCACTCGCCGCTGGACGTGGTGGCCTGGCACGGCAACTACGCGCCCTATAAATACGACCTGCGCCACTTCAACACCATCGGCTCGATCAGCTACGACCACCCGGACCCGTCGATCTTCCTGGTGCTGCAGGCCCCGAGCGACACCCCGGGCGTGGACACCCTCGACTTCGTGATCTTCCCGCCGCGCTGGCTGGTGGGCGAAGACACCTTCCGCCCGCCCTGGTTCCACCGCAACGTGGCGAGCGAGTTCATGGGCCTGATCCACGGCGCCTACGACGCCAAGGCAGACGGCTTCGTGCCGGGCGGCGCCAGCCTGCACAACTGCATGAGCGGGCACGGCCCGGACGCGGCCACCTTCGACAAGGCGAGCGGCGCCGACACCAGCCAGCCGCACAAGGTGGCGGACACCATGGCCTTCATGTTCGAGACCCGCCACGTGATCGTGCCGACCGAATACGCGCTGAATTCGCCGCAGCGCCAGGGCGATTACCAGCAATGCTGGGCCGGCATCCGTAAATATTTCCGACCGGAACAGTAAGGCATTGGTGTTCCTTTGAACTGCCGGGCATGCGATGATGCGCCGTGCGCCGGCGTGGCGTGCCCGGACACGGCCCGGAAGAAGACCGGATAAGGGCGCCCGCCCCGTATGACAGATATATTGATCATCCTCGTTCTGATCTTGATGAACGGGGTGTTCGCCATGAGCGAGCTCGCACTCGTTTCGGCAAAACGCATGCGCCTCGAACGGCGCGCGGAAGAAGGCAGCCGCGGTGCGCGCGCCGCCCTCGAGCTTTCCGACAATCCCAGCCACTTCCTCTCCACGGTGCAGGTCGGGATCACCCTGATCGGCATCTTCAACGGCGCCTTCGGCGAAGCCTCGCTGGTCTCGCGCCTGGCGCCCGAATTCGAGGCCTTCCCCGCACTGGCGCCGTATGCGCGCGAGATCGCGCTGGCCATCGTCGTGGTGGGGATCACCTTCGCCTCCATCATCCTCGGCGAGCTGGTCCCGAAGCGCATCGCCATGCAGTACCCGGAAGCGATGGCCACGCTCATCGCGCAGCCGCTGCGCATCCTGTCGAAGCTGATGGCGCCTTTCGTCAAGGTACTGTCCCTGGCTACCGAAGCCATCGTGCGCGTCCTGGGCATCCGCGACGGCAAGGACGATGCGCCGACCGAGGAAGACATCACCGGCATGATCAAGGAGGGCACCGACGCCGGCCTGTTCGAGAAGACCGAGTACGATATCGTCTCGCGCGCGCTGCGCCTGGACGACCGCCACCTGAAGGCCCTGATGACGCCGCGCGTGGACCTGGTGATCCTGGACCTGGAGGCGGACCGCAAGGCCAACCTCGATTTGATCGCGAACAATCCCTACAGCCGCTTCCCCGTGTACCGTGGTGACCGCTCGCACATCCTCGGTTACGTCATGGCGCGCGACCTGTTCGCGCAGTCGGTGCGCCACGGCTCGCTGGAGGCCATCAACCTCGATGCCGCGGTCCAGCCGCTGCTCTACGTGCCGGAGACGGTGAGCGCGATGGCGCTGCTGGAGCTGTTCAAGAAGAACCGCGTGGAACTGGCCCTGATCGTCGACGAGTACGGCGACATCCAGGGCATGGTGACCCTCAGCGACGTGATGAGCGCGCTGGTCGGCGACGTCACCGTGATCGGCGAGGAGCACGATCCCGACGCCGTGCAGCGCCAGGACGGCAGCTGGCTGCTGGACGGCGGCATGCCGCTCGACCGCTTCCGCGACCTGATGAACACGGCGACCGCCTTCCCGGACGAGGACTCCGGGGCCTACCACACGCTGGCCGGTTTCGTGCTGTACAAGCTGGGCTACATCCCGAAGGTATCCGAGTTCTTCGACTGGAGCGACTACCGTTTCGAGGTCGTGGACATGGACGGCAACCGGATCGACCGCGTGCTCGTGTGCCGCCGCGACCAGGTGCCGGCCAGGCGGCCCTGAATCTACGGCCCTGAATCTATGGCCCTAATCTGCGGCCCTGGCCGGCATCTCCGCCGGGCCGGCAACTGACACTGGAGCATCGCTTGGACACCATCCGGCTCGGCCCCCTCATCTTTCCGCTGCAAACCCTTCTAACCCTGGCGGCAATCCTGGCCGCTACCGGCCTGGCCGGCTGGCTGCGCCGGAGGCGGCGCGCCGATGCCGGCCCGGTGCTGTGGAAGATGATCCTGGTGGGCTTCGTCACTGCGCGCGCCGTGTTCGTCCTGCGCCACCACGACATCTACCTTGCCGCGCCCCTGGGCGCGCTGGACATTCGCGACGGCGGCTTCGAAGGCACGGCCGGCCTGATCGCCGCCTGCGTGATCGGGGCCGAGCTGACGCGCCGCGACAGCGCCCTGCGCCGGCCCTTGCTGGTCTCGAGCCTGGCCGGGGTCGCGATCTGGCTGGGGGGCACGCTGGCCGCCCAGCTCATGGCGCCAGCGCAGGCGCCCATGCCCGACGTCCAGGTACGCCGCCTGGACGGCACCCAGGTAGCGCTGCACAGCTTCGGCGGCCGCCCGCTGGTGGTCAACCTCTGGGCTACCTGGTGCCCGCCCTGCCGGCGCGAGATGCCGGTGCTGATCCAGGCCCAGCAGACCTATCCCGACGTCGGCTTCGTCTACGTGAACCAGGGCGAATCGCTGGAGACGGTGAAGCGCTTCATGCAGGAACAGGGGCTCGCCACGACCGGGGTCGTGGCCGATCCCGCCGGCCAGCTGGCCACGCGCACGGGCTCGCCGGGCTACCCGACCACCCTGTTCTACGATGCGTCCGGGGTGCTGCGCCTGCGCCACGCGGGCGAGCTGTCCGAGGCGACCCTGCGCGACAAGCTCGACAGCCTGCGCGACACGCGCTGAGCGCACACCCATGCTTTTCCAAAGCGGCCACATGTGGTACAACAAGGGCAGCTATCCAGGAGTGCCATCATGCAAGTCAACCCGATCCAGCTGTTCGACGCCGAGTCGTCCACCTTTACCTACATCCTGGTGCCGCCCGGCAGCCGCGACGCCGTGATCATCGATCCGGTCGACCGCCATGTGGAACGCGACCTGGCCCATATCGAGCGTCTCGGCCTGCACCTGACCCATGTGCTGGAAACCCATGCCCACGCCGACCACGTGACCTCGGCCGGC
>CAMPHU010000021.1 GCA_946886065.1 uncultured Massilia sp.
AACAAGGCGCGCGCCGTGCTGCGCGCGGCCGAACAGGTGCAAGACGGCCTGGATGGGGAGTTCTGACATGCTGCTCATGATCGACAACTACGATTCGTTCACCTACAACATCGTCCAGTATTTCGGCGAACTCGGCGAAGACGTGCGCACCGTGCGCAACGACGAGATCACCTTGGAGCAGATCGAGGCGATGCGCCCGGACCGCATCTGCATCTCGCCGGGGCCGAAGGCGCCCAGGGATGCCGGGCTGTCGCTGGATATCCTGCGTGAATTCAAGGGCAAGCTGCCGATCCTGGGCGTGTGCCTGGGACACCAGGCGATCGGCGAAGCGTTTGGGGGCAAGGTGATCCGCGCCAAGCAGGTCATGCATGGCAAGACCTCGCTCATCGCGCACACCGGCGAAGGCGTGTTCAAGGATTTGCCGACGCCGTTCACCGTGATTCGCTACCACTCGCTCGCGATCGAGCGCTCCTCGCTGCCGGACTGCCTGGAAGTGACGGCATGGACCGACGACGGCGAGATCATGGGCGTGCGGCACAAGGAGTACGACATCGAAGGGGTGCAGTTCCATCCCGAGTCGATCCTGTCCGAGCATGGCCATACGCTGCTCAAGAATTTCCTGACGCGCTGATTCAGCCCGCAGCCTCAAGACCGTCGTTCCGGCGAAGGCCGGAACCCAAGTTCGTCGCACGCCACTAGCTCCTCACTTCGCGGCTGCGCAAGCGAACTTGGATCCCGGCCTTCGCCGGGATGACGGGGTAGCGCAAACGTTCACTCTTAGATTACTGGACCCGCCATGCCGATCACCCCACAAGAAGCCCTGCTGCGCTGCATCGAACACCGCGAAATCTTCCACGACGAGATGCTGCACCTGTTCCGCCAGATCATGTCCGGCGAAATGTCCCCCACCATGATCGCCGCCCTGACCATGGGCCTGCGCGTGAAGAAGGAAACCATCGGCGAGATCACCGCCGCCGCCCAGGTGATGCGCGAATTCTCGACCAAGGTGCCGATGGCCGACACCACCAACCTGCTCGACATCGTCGGCACGGGCGGCGACGGCGCCAACACCTTCAACATCTCGAGCGCCTCGATGTTCGTGGCCGCCGCCGCCGGCGCGCGCATCGCCAAGCACGGCGGACGCAGCGTGTCCTCGTCCTCGGGCAGCGCCGACGTGATCGAGGCCCTGGGCGCCCACATCGACCTGAAACCCGAACAGATCGCCCAGTCCATCGCCCAGACCGGCATCGGCTTCATGTTCGCCCCGAACCACCACGCTGCCATGAAGTTCGCCGCGCCGGTGCGCCGCGAGATGGGCGTGCGCACCATCTTCAATATCCTGGGCCCGCTGACCAACCCGGCCGGCGCGCCCAACATCCTGATGGGCGTGTTCCACCCCGACCTGGTCGGCATCCAGGTGCGCGTGCTGCAGCGCCTCGGCGCCCAGCATGCGATGGTGGTCTGGGGCCGCGACAACATGGACGAGGTCTCGCTCGGCGCCGGCACCCTGGTCGGCGAACTGATCGACGGCGAGATCCGCGAATACGAAATCCACCCGGAAGACTTCGGCATGCAGATGATCTCCAGCCGCAACCTCAAGGTGGCCGACAAGAACGAATCGAAGACCCGCGTGCTCGAAGCCCTGCGCGGCGACCCGGGCCCGGCGACCGACATCGTGGCCCTGAACGCCGGCACCGCCCTGTACGCGGCCGGCGTCACGCCTTCCATCGAGGAAGGCCTGGCCAAGGCGCGCGAGGCCATCGCCTCCGGCGCGGCGCTGGCCAAGCTCGAGCAGTTCGTGAGCGTCACCCGCCAGCTCGGCGGAGCGGCCTGATGTTCGGCATCCAGGACCTGGGCGTCTTCATCGCGGCCGGCCTGATGCTCAACATCATGCCGGGCCCGGATTCGCTGCTCATCATGACCCGCAGCGCCGGCCAGGGCTGGCGCGCCGGCTCGGCCGCCGCGCTGGGCATCGGCGCCGGCACCTTCGTGCACATCTTCGCGGCGGCGCTCGGCATGTCGGCCGTGCTCGCGACCTCGGCCACCGCCTTCACCGTGGTCAAGCTGGTCGGCGCGGCCTACATCCTCTACATGGCGTTCGGCCTGTTGCGCAGCAAGCCGCGCGACACCTCGGCGGCGGCGCCCGTACTGCCGCCTTTACCCTACCGGAAGATCTTCGCGCAAGGCTTCCTGACCAATGTCCTGAATCCGAAGGTGGCGCTGTTCTTCCTCGCGTTCGTACCCCAGTTCATCAGCCATGACGCGCCGAGCAAGGCCCTCGCCTTCATCGTCCTCGGCTGCATCTTCAATATCAACGGCATGCTGTGGTGCCACGCCCTGGCGCTGTTCACCGCCCAGGCCAGCGCGCGCCTCAAGCCGCCCGCCGCCGTCACCGTGTGGCTCAACCGCGCCACCGGCGGCCTGTTCGTCTGGCTCGGCGTCAAGCTGGCACTCTCAAAGCCACAGTAAGCAACAGTAAAGGTTTTCCATGTCCGACATCCTGAACAAGATCCTGGCCGTGAAGGCCGACGAAGTGGCGGCCGCCAAGAAGCAGCGCGACCTGTATAGCCTGCGCAGCGAAGTCGAAAGCGACCAGGAAGCGCGCCGCGAACTGCGCGGCTTCGAACAGGGCCTGCGTGCGAAAATCGCCGCCGGCCAGGCCGGCGTGATCGCCGAAGTGAAGAAAGCCTCGCCCTCGAAAGGCGTGCTGCGCCCGGACTTCCAGCCGGCCGCGATCGCGCAGAGCTATGCCGAACACGGCGCGGCCTGCCTGTCGGTGCTGACCGACGTGCAGTTCTTCCAGGGCTCGGTCGACTACCTGCGCCAGGCGCGCGCCGCCTGCGCCCTGCCGGTGCTGCGCAAGGACTTCATGGTCGACCTCTACCAGGTGTACGAGGCGCGCGCCATGGGCGCCGATGCGATCCTGCTGATCGTCTCGGCCCTCGACCATGGCCTGATGGCCGAACTCGAAGCCTGCGCGCTGGAACTGGGGATGGACGTGCTGGTGGAAGTGCACGACGGCGAGGAGCTGGACGCGGCCCTCAAGCTGCGCACGCCGCTGGTGGGCATCAATAACCGCAACCTGCGCACTTTCGAGGTCACGCTCGACACCACCCTGGGCCTGCTCGACCGCATTCCGCAAGACCGCCTGGTGGTGACCGAGTCCGGCATCCTGGGCCCGGCGGACGTGGCGCGCATGCGCGCGGCGAACGTGCATGCCTTCCTGGTCGGCGAAGCCTTCATGCGCGCCGAGAATCCGGGACGCGAGCTGCAGCGCCTGTTCGAATAAGAATCAGGCGGCGCAATGGGCGCAGAAGCGCCGGTTGCGGATGTGGGCGGACAGCAGCAGGACGCCGCTCAGGACGGCGCCGGCCGCTTCCGCCATTTCGCCGTATACGGGGCTGAGGATGAAGATGGCGGCCAGGAAGCTGCCGAGCCCCAGCGCGCCCAGCGCCAGCACCATGCCGTCGCGGTGGCGCAGGTAGCCGGGCAGCAGCGACAGCAGGACCGGGATGCTGACCGCGGCCAGGATGCTGTTGTGGAAGGTATCGTGGGTGTGAGCCAGCCCGAGCATGGGGAAGGCCGCCATCAGCAGCGGCATCGCCAGGCAGTGCACCAGGCAGAGGGCGGACGCCGTCATGCCCGCGTAGTCGCCGAGTCTGATCAAGCCTTTCATCTTCCCTCCCCTGTTTGTCGCGCTGTTTATCGATGATGCCGGCTGTCGGCCTGATCAGAAGATCAGGCGCAGGCCCGCGGTCAGGTTGCGGCCGGTGAGCGGCGCCACTTCCTTGATGAAGGAGGTGTGGCTGAGCGCCAGCTCGTCGGTCACGTTGTTGATGCGCGCGTAGAACTGGGCCGGAATGCCGCCGATGCGGGTGGTGTAGTGGGTGCCCAGGTTCAGCATGTTGTAGCCCGGGGTCGCGGTCTCGAAGTCCGCCACCTTGTCCTGCTTGCTCACGCGGTAGAACTCGACCAGGCCGTGCCAGTGCTTCCATTCGCCGTCGAGCTTCACGCCGACGCGGTGCGCCGGGATGCGCGGCAGGTTGCCGCCGTCCGTGAACTTGGCGCGCACATAGTCGCCGAACACGGTCGCGCTCAGGAGCGGCGAGAACTTGTGGCGCAGCTCCCCTTCCAGGCCGGTGAAGGTGGCGTCGCGCTGGGCGTACTCGACCAGCTGGAAGCCTTCGACGTCGTCCAGCGTGTGGGCGTAGATGTAGTCGTTGACGCGGTTGCGGAAGGCGCTCACCGAATACGTGGTGTCGCCGTTGAACTTGCGGAAGGTGAGGTCGAGGTTGTTCGAGGTTTCCTTCTTCAGGTCCTGGTTGCCGATCTCGAAGGTGCTGGTCGCCAGGTGCACGCCGTCCGCGTACAGCTCTTCGGCGGTGGGCAGGCGGTGGCTGCGCGACAGCGAGCTGCGCAGCGAATAGTCCTGGCCCAGCTTCCAGACCGCGCCGACCGAGACCGAGGTGCCCTTGGATTCGTGGTCGCGCAGGGCGCCGGCCACGTCGATGTCCTGCCACTCGTGGCGCGCGGCGGCTTCGAAGCGCCAGGCGTCCAGCTTGTATTCCTCGGTCACGAAGACCGCATGCTTCTTCGTGACGCTGGACGGCACATAGGCTTCCTCGCCCAGTGCGCTGAAGTCGCGCTTGGTGGTCTGGGCGCCGGCCACGCCGCGCCAGCCGGCCAGCGGTGCGTGCACCGCCTCGACGCGCAGGTCGCGGCCCTTGTTCAGGAAGGAAGTCGCCACCTGGCCCTCTTCCAGCTCGTCGTGCTGGTAATCGGTGAGCGAGGCGCGCAGGCGGATCTTGTCGATGCCGGCCACCGGGTTGCGGTATTCACCGCGGATGTCCCAGCGGTCGCTGTTCATGCGCACCACCGGAACCTCTTCGGCGCCGTGCTCGTGCTCGTGTTCGTGGTCCTCTTCGCCCTCTTCTTCATGGCTGCCGCAATGCAGCTCGGCGCCGTGCGGATGGCAGCTCTCGAATTCGTGGCCATGGCCCGGGATGCCGTATTCGGTGCGTTCCTTGGTGAAGGCCGCGCCGATAAAGCCGCGCTCCCCGATCCAGGACAGGCCGACGGTGCCGGTTTCGGTGTTCTTGAAACTGCCGCCCACGCGCTCGCCCTCGGCCCAGCCGCTGCCGACGCGGTAGGGGTCGGCGTCGCGCTTGACGCCTTCGGCGTGCACGGCGATGTTGCCGGCGCCGCTGGTCACTTCGAAAGCGCCGGTGCGTTCGTGCGCGGCAGAGTTCCCGCGCAGCTCCATGCTGCCTTCCACCGCCTTGGACGGCATCGCGGTCGGGATCTTGCGGTCCAGGATATTCACCACGCCGCCCACAGCGCCGCCGCCATAGGCCAGGGCCGAGGGGCCGCGCAGCACTTCGATGCGCTCGGCCAGCACAGGTTCAAAAGCAATGGCGTGGTCGGGGCTGATGGTGGAGGCATCCTGCACTTCCGCGCCGTCCGACAGGATCTTGACGCGCGGGCCATCCATGCCGCGGATCACCGGGCGGCTGGCGCCGGCGCCGAAGTGGCTGGAGGTGATGCCCGGCTGGTTGGCCAGGGTTTCGCCCAGGGTCGATTCGCGTGCGCGCACCAGCTCGCCACCGCCCAGGGAGTTCACCGGCGTGATCATGTCGTCGCTCACCACGCCCAGCGCGCTCGCCGACACTACCACGGTCGGGACGCTGTCCGGATCCTTGGCCTGCAGGCGGCTCTGGGCCGACTGGGCATGGACCGCCAGGGGCGAACCGAAGGCAAGCATGAGGGCCAGCGTGAGGGGCGTGCGTTTGCAAGTGAGGACAGGCATGGGGCTGATTCCTTTGATGAGGTAAAATAATGATAAGTCATTATCATTAGCGACTAATGATAAGGCATTATCATTAAGAGCTCAAGCCCCTTTTTAACCCTTGGCTGGCCCGCGCGCCCTCCTTCAGGTATTCTTCGCGTCATGCAACGCAATACACGTCAAAAAACCGCCATCCTGCATGCGATCGAGCATGCGCGCCGTCCCTTGTCTCCTCAGGAAGTCCTGGCCGAGGCCAGCCGCGACGTGAGCCAGCTGGGCATGGCGACCGTGTACCGCAACCTGAAATCCCTGGTGGACGATGGCGCGCTCAAGGTGGTGACCCTGCCGGGCGAAGGGGCGCGCTACGAATCGACGTCGGCGGCCGACCACCACCACCACCACTTCCAGTGCACCCAATGCCAGCGCGTGTTCGACGTGCACGCCTGCCCGGGCGACATCGAGCACATGGCGCCGAAAGGCTTCAGCGTCGAGCGCCACGAACTGACGCTCTACGGCCGCTGCGCCGACTGCCTGAAAGCCGGCTGACCCGTCTTATTTGCCGAGCACGTTCAGCACGGCCAGGCTCATGGCCTGGGCGGCGGTCTTGATCGACGGTTCCGGCACCGGCGCGTAGAACGGCGAGTGGTTGAAGGCGATCGGCTTGCCGCCGGGACGCTCGGCTTCCGCCACCACCTTCGGATCATAGACGCCGGTGAAGAAGAACATCCCGGGCACGCCCTCGTTCACGAACATCGAGAAGTCCTCGCTGGCCGTCATGGCCGGCATGCGCTGGGCGTTGGCGGCGCCGAAAGCATCCTTGAACACGGCTTCGGTCTTGCCCACCAGTTCCGCGCTGTTGACGATGGCCGCGCCGCCGCCGCCCACCACCATCTCCGGCGCGGGCGCGCCGGCCATCGCCGCGGAGGCATTGGCGATGCGGCGCACGCCTTCCACCAGCTTGGCGCGCACCTGCGGGCTGTAGGAACGGATGGTGCCGCGCACCTGCACGCTGTCGGGGATGATGTTGCCCACGGTGCCGCCCTGGATCGCGCCGATGGTCACGACGCCGAATTCCTTCGGGTCCTTCTCGCGGCTGACCACGGTCTGCACATCCACCACGAAGCGCGCGGCGATGGCGATCGGGTCGATGGTCTTGTCCGGCGCCGAGCCGTGGCCGCCGCGGCCCTTGAACACGATCTCGAGCGCGTCCGAGTTGGACGAGACCGGGCCGTCGTTGAAGCCCACGGTGCCGTGCGCCAGCGGCCAGGAATGCAGGGCGAAGGCATAGTCCGGCTTGGGGAAGCGCTTGAACAGGCCGTCGTCCAGCATCGCCTTGGCGCCGGCGACGATCTCCTCGGCCGGCTGGCCGATGAAGACCAGGGTGCCCTTCCACTGCGATTTCAGTTCCACCAGGGTGCGCGCTGCGCCCAGCCAGCTGGCCATGTGGATGTCGTGGCCGCAGCTGTGGGTGACGAAGCTTTCGCGGCCGTCGCTGAGCGCCTTGGCGCGGCTCGCATACGGCAGGCCGGTCTTCTCTTCCATCGGCAGGCCGTCCATGTCGGTGCGCACCAGGACCGTCGGACCTTCGCCGTTGCGCAGGACCGCGACCACGCCGGTCTTGCCGACTTTTTCCGTCACCTCGAAACCGAGGGCGCGCATCTCGGCGGCCAGCTTGCCGGCGGTGCGCACTTCCTGGAAGGCGATCTCGGGATGCGCGTGCAGGTCCTTGTAGACCTTGTCCAGCCACGGGTACATGGCGTTGACGCGCTTGGCGACTTCGCCCTTGAGCGGGGCGGCCTGTCCGGCCTGGGCCGGCAGGATGGACAGGGCGAGGACGGTGGCGGCGGCGATGCGGGTCAGGTTCAAATCAGCCTCTTGTCGATGGGTGGAAGATCAGACTGCGCTGGGGCGCTTGATGGCGGCGGCGGACTTCTTGCCGGCCACCGCCAGCGCCAGGGTAATGCCCGGCATGCGGTCGCCCTGCAGGGTCAGCTCGAAGCTCATCAGCTCGTCGCGGCGGAACGCATGCACGGTCACCTTGTCGCCCACCCGGTAGCGGGCCAGCAAGGCATCGACGTTCGGCGGATTGCCGGTCACGCGCAGGCCGTCGATGGCGATCACGACGTCGTGCGCCGACAGGCCGGCCTGGTGGGCGGGGCCGCCTTCGTGCACCTGGGTCAGCCTGGCGCCCAGCGGATCGCGGCCAATGCCGGCGTCGAGCGAAGGCTTGCCGCTCTTGCGCTCGTCCACCAGCTTGACGCCCAGCGGCGCATACAGCTTGGCCAGCGGCAGGTCATCCAGCCCGCGCACGTAGCGCTCGAACATGGTCTTCAGTTTCAGGCCGCTGACCTCGTCGAACAGCGCCTCCACGTCCGCTTCGGTCACGCCGCGGCCGACCGAGGGATAGAAATCGCGCCCGAAGCGTTCCCACAGGCCCAGCATCACGTCGTCCAGCGACTTCGCGCCATTGGTCCTGGCGCGGATGGTCAGGTCGAAGGCGAGCGCGATCAGCGAGCCCTTGGTGTAGTAGCTGATGATGGCGTTGGCCGAATTCTCGTCCTGGCGGTAGTACTTGCTCCAGGCGTCGAAGCTCGATTCGGCCACGCTCTGCTTGGTGCGGCCGCTGCCGCGCAGGACGCCGCCGATGGTCTTGGCCAGCAGCTTGAAATAGGTCGCTTCGCCGATGATCCCGCTGCGCACCAGCATCAGGTCGTCGTAATAGCTGGTGAAGCCTTCGAACAGCCACAGCAGCGGGGTGTAGTTCTCGACCTGCAGGTCGTAGGGCGCGAACACGGCCGGCTTGATGCGCTTGACGTTCCAGGTGTGGAAGTATTCGTGGCTGCACAGGCCCAGGAAGCGCAGGTAGCCTTCGTTCGGCTCGGCGCTCTTGGGCGTGGCGGTGCTGGGCAGGTCGGCGCGGGCGCAGATCAGCGCGGTCGAGGCGCGGTGCTCCAGGCCGCCGTAGCCGTCGCCCACCGCCATCGTCATGAACACGTAGCGCTCCATCGGCGCTTTCTTCGATTTCGGCTCGAAGAAGGCGATCTGGGTTTCGCAGATGGCCTTCAGGTCGGCCTGCAGGCGCGCCATGTCCAGGTTGGGCACGCGGCCGGTGATGACGATGTCGTGCGGGATGCCGTGTGCCTTGAACGTGGCCAGCTCGAAGTCGCCCATCTCGACCGGATGGTCGATCAGCTCGTCGTAGTTGGCCGCCACATAGGTGCCGAAGCCGTAGCGCTTGGCCCCCAGCTCGCGCATCGCGGTGGCCACGCGCCAGGTCCTGGCCGCCGGGTCGGCGGGGCGCTGGATGTCGACCAGGTGCGGGATTTCTTCCTGGCCCAGCGCGCGCAGGAAGACGCTGGTGCCGTTGAAGAAGCCGTGGGTCTGGTCGAGGTGGGCGGCGCGCACCGACAGGTCCCAGGCATAGACCTCGTAGTGGACGCTCAGGGGGCCGCTTGTCGGCGCCGCGCGCCAGGAATGCTTGTCCAGCTTCGTGAGCGCCACCGCCGCGCCGCCGGCTTCGGCGCGCACGCGCACGATGTTGCGGGCGAACTCGCGGATCATGTAGCTGCCTGGGATCCAGGCCGGCAGCGCGAACACCTGCCCCTCCGGATCGGGCGCCGCGACCGTGACGGTCACGTCGAACAGGTGGCCGGCCAGGTCCTTGGGGACGATGGTGTACTGGATTGCAGGCTGCTTTTTCTGGGATGTTTTTTTCATGATGGAGAATGCTCTCGCGCCGATGTTCCGCCTAGTGTAATCGGATTCACATGCATACAGCAAAACGGCGCAGCTGGGCGCCCGGGCTTCATGGCGCCAGGTCGGCGGGGGTGTCGATGTCGCGCAGGATGCCGGGGTCGCCGGCCACTTCGATCACCGGGTGGGCGGCGAGCAGCCGGCGGGCGCCCTGGTCGCCGCTGGAAGCCAGCAGCGCATCCAGGTGCCGTGCGCCGAAAGCGACCGGATTGCCGCGCCGCCCCCCGAAGACGGGGACGGCAATGCCGGCGCCCTCCTCCAGCGCGCCGCGCAGGGCCGCCAGGGTCGATTCCTGGATAAACGGCATGTCGCCCAGCGCCACCAGCCAGCCTTCGGCGGGCAGCGCGTGGCGGACCGCATGGGCCAGCGACCGGCCCATGCCGCTGTCGGCATCCGGACAGACGGTGAGCTCGCAGCCGAGCGCGCGCAGCGCATCGGCCACGCCGCCATCGTCCGGCGGAACGACCGCCACCACGCGGGGAAAGACGGCCAGCAGCCGGCGCGCGCTGGCGGCGGCCACCAGCTCGCCGTCGGGAAGCCGCTGCAGCAGCTTGTTGCGGGCGCCGCTCGGATCGAAGCGGCGCCCGCGGCCGGCGGCGAGCAGGATGCCGGCCAACTCCGCCATGTCAGGCAGCCGTGAGGTCGAAGGGCAGCTTGCGCAGGCGCTTGCCGGTCAGGCGGAACAGCGCATTGGCCAGCGCCGGGGCCAGCGGCGGCAGGCCGGGTTCGCCCAGGCCGGTCGGCGGGTCGTTCGACGGCACGATGTGCACGTCGACCTGCGGCATGTCGCCGTGGCGCGCCACCGCGTAGTCGCCGAAGTTCTGCTGCTCGACCACGCCGTCCTTGAGCGTGATCGCGGCGTTCGGCAGGGTCATGCCCAGGCCCATCAGGGCCGCGCCTTCCACCTGGGCCGCGATCGACAGCGGGTTCACCGGCTGGTTGCAGTGCACGCCGGCGGTGACCTTGTGCAGCCTGGGCGCGCCGTCGGCGATCGAGGCCTCGACCACGTAGGCAACCACGGTGTTGAAGGATTCATGCACCGCCACGCCCCAGGCGCGGCCTTTAGGCAGGGTCTTCTTGCCGTAGCCGGACTTGGCGACCGCCAGGTCGAGCGCGGCGAGGTGGCGCGGGTGCTTTTCTCCGATCAGCTTCTTGCGGTAGGCCACCGGATCCATCTTCGCCAGGTGCGCGGCCTCGTCGACCAGGGTCTCCATCACGAAGGCGGTGTGGGTCGAACCCACCGAACGCCACCACAGCACCGGCACATTGGCCTTCACCGCATGCACCGTAAGCTGCATCGGCACTTCATAAGGAGTACCCATGCCTTCGACCGTGGTCCCGTCCACGCCGTTCTTGACCATCATCGGCTCGAACAGGGTGCCGGCCAGGATCGACTGGCCGACGATCTTGTGGTCCCAGGCCAGGATCTCGCCCTTGGCGTCCAGGCCGATCTCGGCGCGGTGCACATAGGCCGGGCGGTAGTAGCCACCCTTGATGTCGTCCTCGCGGCTCCACACCAGCTTGACCGGTTCCGCATGGCCCTTGGCGCGCCATTCCTTCGCCACGCGCACGGTGTCGCCGATCCATTCCGAGGTCGGCACCGCGCGCCGGCCGAAGCCGCCGCCCGCCATCATGGTGTTGATCGTCACCTGCTCCGGCTTGATGCCCAGGATCTTGGCGGCGACCTGCTGGTCCACGGTCTGGAACTGGGTGCCGGCCCAGATGGTGCAGGCGTCGTCCTTGAGCTCGACCACGCAGTTGAGCGGCTCCATCGGCGCATGCGCCAGGTAGGGGAATTCGTAGATGGCCGAGATGCGCCGGGCGCTGGTGGCCAGCTTCGACACGTCGGCCTGGCGCGCCACGGCGCCGCCGGGAGCCTTGGCCAGGGTGACATAGTCGGCCAGCTGCTTGTCGGAGCTGATCTTCTCGACAGATGCGGTATCCCATTCGATCTTCAGCGCGTCGCGGCCCTGCTTGGCCGGCCAGTAGCCCTCGGCCACCACGGCCACGCCGCGCGCGCCGCGGTCCAGGTCGACTTCGAACACGTCGAGCACGCCCTTGACGGCACGTGCTCCTGCCGCGTCCACGCGCGCCACCTTGGCGCCGAACACCGGCGGGCGCGCCACCAGCACGGTCTTCGCGTTGGCCGGCTTGAAGTCGATGCCGAACTGCTGCTTGCCGGTGGACTTGGCGCGCGCATCGATGCGGCGGGTCGGCTTGCCGATGTAGCGGAACTGCTTCGGCTCCTTGAGCGTGACGGTGGCGGGCACCGTCTGCTTCATCGCCGCCTCGGCCAATTCGCCGTAGCTGGCCTTGCGGCCGGCCGGGCCGATCACCATGCCCTTCTCGGTGCGCAGCTGGGCCGGCGCCACCTTCCACTGCTCGGCGGCGGCCGCCACCAGCATGGCGCGGGCGCGGGCGCCGATCTCGCGGTACTGGATATAGGAATGGGCGATCGAGCCCGAGCCGCCGGTGATCTGCACGCCGAAGGCCGGGTCCTTGTAGGCCTCGCCGGCCGGGGCCAGCTCGCCGCGCATCTGCGACCAGTCGGCGTCCATCTCCTCGGCGATCAGCATCGGCAGCGAGGTCTGCACGCCCTGGCCGAATTCCAGGCGGTTGACGATCACGGTGATGGTGTTGTCCGGCGCCACGCGCAGGAAGGCGTTCGGCGCGTAGACCGTCTTCGGGTCGGCGGCCTGGGCGAACCTGTTCGATCCGGGCAGGAAGAAGCCCAGCACCAGGCCGCCGGTGGCGGCCGCGCCGGCCTTCAGGAAGCCGCGGCGGGACGTGACAGCTTGCGCGACTGCGTCGCGAGTCATCCATTCGATGCGCATGGCGGCTCCTCAGGCGAGCGTCTTGGCCGCGTCCTTGATGGCCGCGCGGATGCGTTGATAGGTACCGCAGCGGCAGATATTTCCGCTCATGGCGTTGTCGATGTCGGCGTCGCTGGGGCGCTTGTTGGTGCGCAGCAGCGCGGTGGCGCTCATCACCTGCCCGCTCTGGCAGTAGCCGCATTGCGGCACGTCGTGCTTGACCCAGGCGTCCTGCACCGCCTTGCCGACCTTGTCGTTCTCCATCGCCTCGATGGTGGTGATCTTTTGGCCGGTGGCGGCCGAGATCGGGGTGATGCAGGAGCGGATCGGCGCGCCGTTCAGATGCACGGTGCAGGCGCCGCACAGGGCGGCGCCGCAGCCGAACTTGGTGCCGGTCATGTTCAGGTTGTCGCGCAGCGCCCAGAGGATGGGCGTGGAGGGATCGGCGTCGACCTGCAGGTCGCGCCCGTTGATGTTCAAGGTGACCATGTACTGCTCCCTGTTTGGTGTTGCGGTTTTAACGGCTTATTGTGTTAGCTGACAGACCGTCGCCCCGGGACTCGGCCTCCGCCGGAGCGACGTTCATAGGCTCACTGTGAACTTCATTCGATGTTGGACCGCTTGTTTCTTACTTCTCTTCCAGCGACGACAGCTTGCCTTCCAGCGCCTTCAGGTCGACCGCGCCCGGGATGCGGGAGCCGTCGGTGAAGAAGATCGCGGGCGTGCCCGTGATTTTCAGTTTCTGGCCCAGCGCCACCACCTTGTCGTTCGGGGTTTCGCAGGCGGCGGGAGCGGCTGGCGGCAGCTTGCCGTTGATCATCCAGTCGTCCCAGGCCTTGATGCGGTTCGGCGCGCACCAGATGTTCTTCGACTTCACGAACGAATCCTCGGACAGGATGTTGTACATGAAGGTGTAGATGGTGACGTTGTCGAGATCCTTGAGCGTGGTCTGGCGCAGGCGCTTGCAGTAGCCGCAGTTCGGGTCCTCGAACACCGCGATCACGCGCTTGCCGTTGCCCTTGACCTGCTTCATCGCCATCTCCAGCGGCAGGTCGCTGAACTTGATCTTGTTGATGTCGTCGATGCGCTCGCGCGTCAGGTTGCGCGAGGTCCTGGCCTCGTAGACGTGGCCGATGAACAGGTACTCGCCCTTCTTGTCGGTGTACAGGATGTCGCCCGCCACGCGCACTTCGTACAGGCCGGCATATGGCGTTTCCTTGACCGCTTCGATCTTGGCGCCGCCAAGGCGCGGTTCGAGCGCCTTCTTGATGTTGGCCTCGACCGTGTTCTGCGCATCGACGCAGGATGCCATCAGCCCCGTCGCCATCAGGACGGCGAGCTTGGTTTTCAACATAGTGCTTCCTTAGAGAGTTGTCTTGCCCATGGCGTGCGCCATCAGGCGTCGCTTTACCGATGGCAATTTATCGAGCAAGTTTAATCCGAAATTGCGTACCACGCGCAGGGGTTCCAGATTGGCGCCGAACAAACGTTCGAGCCCGTCGGTCGCGATCTGCATCAGCAGCACGTCTTCCTTGCGCTTGCGGGCGTAGCGCGCCAGCACGCGCTCGTCGGCGATGCCGCGGCGTTCCTCGCGCTCCCGGATGGCGTCCAGCAGGTCGACCAGGTCGGCGAAGCCCAGGTTCATGCCGTGGCCGGCCAGCGGATGCACGGCATGGGCCGCGTCCCCCACCAGGGCCACGCGCGGGGCGGTGATGGCATGCGGGCGCACCAGCGCCAGCGGCACCGCCTTGACGTCCTCCGGCTGCAGGGGGCGCAGGGCGCCCAGCTTGTCTTCGGCGTATTCGGCCAGGCGGATCGCCAGCTCGCCGAGCGATTCGTCCATCAGCGTGTCGGCCAGGGTCTCGGGCGCCGACCACACCAGCGACACGCGCTTGCCCGGCAGCGGCAGCAGCGCGATGATGCCGTCGGCGCAGGTGAACCACTGGTAGGCCACGCCATGGTGCGGCTTGTCGCAGGCGAAATTGGTGACGATGGCGCGCTGGTGGTACATGCGGTAGTCGACGCCGATGTCGCACTGCCCGCGCACCCAGGATTCGCGCCCGTCGGCGCCGACCACCAGTTCGCAGTCGATCTTGCGGCCGTCTTCCAGGCGCACCGCGGCGCCCGGCTCGCCGCACGTGAGGCCGGCGGCGCAGCCGGTGAGCACGTGCACGTTGTGGGAAAACTTGAGCGCCGCATCCAGCGCCTGGTTCAGGTTGCTGTCCTCGACGATCCAGGCCAGGGTGCCGACGTGGGCGCCGAAGGCGTCGAAGCCCAGGTTGCCGCCCTGCTCGCCGTCGCCGCGGATGTCCATTGCATCCACCGCCTGCACCCGCGCCAGGTCGAGCGCGCCCCAGACTTTCAGCGAGGCGAGCAGGCTGTGCGCCGTGTGGTTGAGCGCGTAAACACGCACGTCCCAGGGCTTGTCGGCGGCCGAGGAGACGCCGGCTGCCGGCTCCGGAACAGGACGCGCGGGGGGCACCAGCAGGGTCACGCTGTGCCCGGCCTGGGCGAAGCCGAGGGCGGCGGTCTTGGCGATGGCGCCGTTGCCGACGATGCAGACGTCGGTCTTGAACGTGGTGGTGATGGACGTGGTCATGAAGACATTATAGCGAGATGCCAAGGGTGCGCCGGACTGCTGCGCGGCAGGCTTTTCCAGACAAGCGTGCATTTCGGCATGACGGGGGCTTGCGAAGCTGAAAATCACTGGCTATAATCATGCCTCTCTTGGCCTGGTAGCTCAGTTGGTAGAGCAGAGGATTGAAAATCCTTGTGTCGGTGGTTCGATTCCGCCCCGGGCCACCAAGAATTCAGAAAACGCCGATCCTTGCAGGTCGGCGTTTTTGTTTTGTCCCTCGCCACGCCCATCCCCTCCTCCGTTCGGCCATAACCTTGCATATATAGCAATAGTTATCCGCAACGTGTACGATAGCTCTTCATTTGCTATGGGGAACGCTCCATGCCATCTGCCCGCATCGTGGTCTTGACGCTGTTGGCGCTGCTCGCATTTGCGGGAAATTCCCTGCTCTGCCGGGCTGCGCTCTCCCGTACCGGCATCGATGCCGCCAGCTTCACCGCCGTGCGCCTGCTGTCGGGCGCGCTCATGCTATGGGTGCTGGTAGCGCTTCGCGGCAAGGCCAGGGCCGGCAAGGGCAGCTGGCTGTCAGCGCTGGCCTTGTTTGCCTACGCTGCCGGCTTTTCCTTTGCCTACCTTCAGCTGTCCGCCGCCGCCGGCGCCCTGATCCTGTTCGGCGCCGTCCAGACCACGATGATCGCTTACGGCCTCTGGTCGGGCGAGCGCCTGCGCGCCGCCCAGCTCTCGGGCCTGGTGCTTGCCGGCGCCGGCCTGGTCGGCCTGCTGCTACCCGGCTTGTCCGCGCCCCCATTGACGGGCGCCCTCCTCATGCTGGGCGCCGGCAGCGCATGGGGCATGTATTCGGTGCGCGGCAAGGGCGCGGGCGATCCCCTCGAGGTGACCGCGGGGAACTTCCTGCGTTCCGTACCGATGGCGCTTGGCCTGAGCGTCCTGCTGCTGCGCGGCGCCGCGTTCGACCCGGCCGGGGTCTGGTACGCCTTCCTATCCGGCGCGCTCACTTCCGGCGTCGGGTACGCCATCTGGTATGCGGCATTGCCCTCCCTGCGGTCGACGACCGCGGCCGCGGTGCAACTGAGCGTTCCCGTGATTGCGGGACTGGGCGGCGCCGTCTTCCTCGACGAGCCGGTCACGCTGCGGCTGCTTGCCGCATCGGTCGCGATCATCGGCGGCATCGCCCTGGTGGTCCTGGCCGGCAAGCGCGGCCGGGCCTGAGCCACTTTCTGGCCACCTGAGCTTGCTTCAGCACCTCCCGCCTTCCTATCATGAAGGAAGCTTCGAACCAGGTACCGGGAGGCAGGCGATGAATACGCTGGCGGATGGGCAGTTCGATACGTTGAGAGGACTTATCAGGGGGCAACTCCTGCAAACGGGCGATGCGGGCTATGACGAGGCGCGCGCCGTCTGGAATGCGATGATCGACCGGCGTCCGGCCGTCATCGTGCGCTGCGCCGGCACGGCCGACGTACGCAGCGCGCTGGCCTACGCGCGCGACCACCGGCTGCGCCTGGCCGTGCGCGGAGGCGGCCACAACATCGCCGGCAGCGCCCTGTGCGACGACGGGCTGGTACTCGATTTGTCGGCCATGAAGTCGGTCCAGGTCGATCCGCAGCGGCGCCGCGCCTGGGTGGAAGGCGGAGCGACACTGCGCGACTTCGACCACGAAGCCCAGTCCTACGGGCTGGCAACGCCCCTGGGCATCAATTCCACCACCGGCGTGGCGGGGCTGACCCTGGGCGGGGGCTTTGGCTGGCTCAGCCGCACGCTGGGGCTGGCGGCCGACAACCTGCTGTCGGCCGAGATGGTCACCGCCGACGCGCAGCGCCTGCATGTGAGCGAGACCGAGCACCCCGACCTGTTCTGGGCCATCCGTGGAGGCGGCGGCAACTTCGGCGTGGTCACGCGCTTCGAATTCCAGCTGCATCCGGTGGGGCCGGAGATCACGGCCGGGCTGATCGTGTTCCCGTTCGACCAGGCCAGGACGGTCTTGCGGCAATACCGCGATGCGGTCGGGACGATGTCCGCCGACCTGACGGTCTGGGCCGTCCTGCGCAAGGCGCCCCCGCTGCCCTTCCTTGCGCCGGAGGTGCACGGCCAGGACGTGCTGGTGCTGCCGGTCTTCTCGCCATCGCCGGACGAGGCCGTGCACACCGCCATCGAGCGCATCGGCAAGCTGGGCGAGCCGCTGGGCATGCATGTCGGCCCCATGCCTTACGCGGCCTGGCAGCAGGCCTTCGACCCCCTGTTGACACCCGGGGCGCGCAACTACTGGAAATCGCATAATTTCACCCAGCTGAGCGACCAGGCCATCGAGGTCGTCATCCGCTATGCGGCGATGCTGCCCACGTCGCAGTGCGAAATCTTCCTGGCCTTGCTGGGCGCGCAGGCGGGGGCGCCGGCGCCGCAGGCGATGGCCTATCCGCACCGGAACGCCTTGTACGTGATGAACGTGCATACGCGCTGGGAAGATCCGGCCGACGACGCGCGCTGCGTTGCCTGGGCGCGCGATTTCTTCAATGAAGCTGCGCAGTATGCAAGCGGGGGCGTGTACGTCAATTTCATGCCGCAGGACGAGGCCGCACGCACTCCCGAGGCCTACGGCGCGAACTACCAGCGGCTGGCGCAGATCAAGATGCACTACGACCCCGACAACCTGTTCCGCGCGAACCAGAACATCGTCCCTGCCGCCGGCTGACAGGGGCTGCCGCTGCGCCCGCTCTTATCCTCGCTTTTATCCTGTAGAGGAGTTGATCATGACACGCAAATTCATCGATTGCCGGGAATTCCCGAGCGACATGCAGTGCACGGTCGCCATCGCGGCCGACAGCGAAGAAGAGTTGTTGCAGGCCGCGGTGGAACACGCGGTTTCAGTGCACCATCACAGCGATACGCCGGAGCTGCGCCAGCAGCTGCGGCAGCTGTTCAAGGAGGGCACGCCACCCGAACAGATGCCCGTGCGCGGCCAGGCGGGCAATGCCGGCTCCGGCGCCTCGCCAAGGCACTGAGGACCGAGGATTCTTGTGCCGGCGCTTCGGTGCTTCCCGGACCACCGAGAATTCAGGAAACGCCGACCTTGACCGGTTGGCGTCGCCGCTTCCCCTCTTCCTTGCGTGAGCGTGCTCAGCTGTCACCGGCGAGCGGCGTCGATGCCGGCCCCAGGAACGTGTTCTTCCCAGGGGGACCAGAGCGCGTCAGCAGTGCATGCCTCAACGATCCTCAGCGCGCACGGATCGCATGATTGTCGAGGTAATTGGTGTCGCCGTATAGCTGTTCGGACTGGTCGGCACTACCGTCCGGTTGACGGCGCTGCGCGACAGAGAAACTGCAAAGCTGCTCCAATGCTTACCGCGTCCGCGTGGACGCCCCGGCGGCGGACGGCACACCTGGGCCGCATTCGCGTGACGTTCGACCGGCCGCATGTCCAACCCAGACAACCCGCAGGGAGCTCAAATGAACGTATTGATGGTATTGACCTCGCACGACCAGCTTGGCGACACGGGCAGGAAGACCGGCTTCTGGCTGGAGGAATTTGCCGCGCCCTACTACACGCTCAAGGATGCCGGCGCCGATATTACCGTGGCTTCGCCCCTGGGCGGCCAGCCGCCGCTCGATCCGAAGAGCGACGAACCGGATGCCCAGACCGAAGCCACCCGCCGTTTCAAAGGAGATGCCGCCGCCCAGGCGGTACTCGCCTCGACCAGGAAGCTGTCCGCGATGGACGCGGCCGATTTCGATGCCGTGTTTTATCCAGGAGGACACGGCCCGCTATGGGACCTGGCGCAAGACCGGGCCTCGATCGCCCTGATCGAAGCGATGGCGGCCGCCGGCAAGCCGGTCGCCGCCGTCTGCCACGCACCGGGCGTGCTGCACAAGGTCAAGTCGGCCGATGGCAGCCCACTGGTCAAGGGCCGGAAGGTGACCGGCTTCGCCAATACCGAAGAAGAAGCGGTCGGCCTCACCAAGGTGGTTCCCTTCCTGGTCGAGGATGTGCTCAAGGAAAATGGCGGCATCTATTCGAAAGGCGCGGACTGGCAATCCTATGTGCTCACGGATGGAAAGCTCGTCACCGGCCAGAATCCGGCATCATCGGAGGAAGCTGCGAAAGCGCTGCTCGCACTGCTGGCCTGACAGACCCAGGCGCGCTTGCGCCAGTGCGCGGCGCGTTCCGGCTCCGCTGCGGCCGGCCTTGCATTTCCCGCCCCGCGCAGTAGTCTGGATATACCCCCTTCGGCGCCCCGGGCAGCCGCGGAGGGACGACACGAGAGAGGAGCTATCATGGACGCACAGGAAAACAAGCGGCTGGTGATGGAAGGCTACCGGATGTTCCAGAGCGGAGACATTCCTCACCTGCTGGAGCGCTATCACGACGATGCGCTCTGGATCGAACCCGAAGTGGAAAACGTGCCCTTCGCCGGCAGGCACAATGGCAAGGCGGAGATCGCCCGCTTTTTCGAGCAACTGAACGAGTCCGCCCAGGCGGTACGCTTCGAACCCAAGGAATTCATCGCGGAAGGCGACAAGGTCGTCGTCACCGGCGAAGCCACCTGGCTGGCCAGGCATACCGGACGCACCTACGACAGCCCCTGGGTGCACGTGTTCACGCTACGCGACGGCAAGGTCGCCCTGTTCCAGAGCTATCACGACACCGCCGCCGGCGAGAAGGCCTTCCGGCCGGCGCAACCGGGCCAGGCGGCCGGCGTGGGGGCGCCGCTGCATCATTGACACAGCAAGTCCGAAGCTTACAGGGCCGGCCCTTCCGCCTGGCAGGCGCTCACCGCGGCGGGCGGCCGCGCCCGCCCGCCGGCGGCGTCGAGGAAGGCCGGCTTGCGCAAGTCCGCCAGCGAGAACCACAGCCCAGCCCGCTCGATCGGCAGGGAGGGCGCACGCGCCGGATTCGGCAGGTCGATGATGCGGCGCCGTTCCAGGCCGGCGGCGGCGATCTGGGGCGCGAAATAGCGATAGAACAGGCGGTCGAAGGAGCCGTCGGCGATGGCTGCCTCCAGGCCGCGCCTCACGTCCGCCGCCAGGCGCGCGTTACGGCGGTTGACGAAAAAATAGGCATCGGTCGCATAGCGCAGCGCGATGTGCGGCTCGACCGCCAGGGCCGGATAGCGTTCGCGCTCGGCGAAAACCTGCTGGACGGCGCGCGGAAAATAGTCGATCCGCCCCGCTTCCAGCATCTTGAACATGCCGTCGTAGCTCGAGGACACCTCGACCGGCAGGCCGCTGGCGCGCAGGATGGCCGTATCCGGCCAGTCGTGGCCCTGGCCGGCGATAAATTTCTTCAGTTGCGAGGCCGAACGCACGCCGGCGAACTGGTCCAGCTTTTCCTGGCGCACCAGCGCGATGCGCCAGCCGAGCATGCCCTTGGTGAGCGGCACCGGCACGCCCAGCAGGGCGGCTTCGCGCTCCGGCGAGGTCATCGTGATCATGATGTCCAGCTTGCCGGAATCCCGTTCCAGTTCGAGCACCGCGCGCGCCTGTTTCATGCTCCGCTCGCTGTACACCAGGGTATGGCAGACCCCGGCCTTGGCGAAGGCCAGCTTCAGCAGCGCCACGCCGTAGGGATCGCGGCCGGTATCGCTCCACTCGGGGCGCAGGTAGGTGTAGGTGGCGGCGCCGCCCGGCAGCGCGCACAGGCAAAGGACGCTCGCCAGCAGGAATGAAGCGATGTTGGGCATGATCGGGCGAATGGAGAGCCTGCGGGGGCAGGCTTGCAGGCCGTATGCTAACACCGCCCGGACTCTTTTACTGCGCGCCCAGCCGGACCTCGCTTGCGCGCCGGCCGGTGGCGAACAGCGCATAGGCCACCAGCGCCAGCTCCAGGCCGTAGGCCGCCCGCTCGGCGATCAGCAGCGCGTCCGGGCCGGCGGCCGGCTCGATGTTCGAATAGATCTTGCTCAGGTTGAGGACCATGTGCAGCACGATGGTCAGCCACAGGCTGCCGGTCTCGTAGCGCACCGCCGCGAACATCATGCCCGACAGCGTGGTCGCCAGCGCCCACCACATCGCATGCGTCCAGTTGCCGTCCATGAAGCCGTGGATCAGGTGCATGGCGCCGAACAGCAGGCCCGAGATGAGGATCCCCTTCCACTTGGCCAGGCGCAGCAGCACGGCGAAGATCAGGCCGCGAAACAGCAGTTCCTCGCCGAAGGCGTTGATGAACTGGATCAGGATTTCGCTGCCCAGGGGACGCTGCGCCTGCAGGTGCACGCCCATCGAGAGAAACAGCACGCACAGCAGCATGCTCGCCAGGAAAAAGCGGCCCGGCCTGGTCTTGCCGAATTCGAGGCCGACCTGGCGCCACAGGCCGAAGGCCTGGACCAGCATCAGCGGCAGGATCACGGTGGAGGCGAAGGCGAGCAGCTTGACCTGGCCAAAGGCGCTGGCCGGCACGAAGACGCTGCCCAGCTTCAGGATCAGGGTCGTGACCAGGAACTGAAGGCCGGCGCAGGACACGGCGGTAAGCACGGGATGGGTGCCCGCGAATTGACGTAGTTGCATGAGGGTCTCCTGATTGTTGTTATTGACGGGCAGGATGATGCTCCCGGACGGCTGGCGCCGGGGCCGCCATGCGACGGAATGCAGAATGGATGGGATGGCCGGAATGCGGCGCCGGGTCCGGCGCGTGGGCTAAAATGCCGGGCAATCCGAACAGGATGCATCCTTTCATCATCGATTCAACAAGGTTTTCCCATGTCCTCCCTGCCTCCTTGCCCCCAGTGCCAGTCCGCCTATACTTATGAAGACGGCGGCCAGTACGTCTGCCCGGAATGCGCCCATGAATGGCCGGTGCAGGCCGCGAACGCGCCCGACGCCGTCCGGGTCTACCGCGATGCCTCCGGCAATATCTTGCAGGATGGCGATACGGTTACCGTGATCAAGGACCTCAAGCCGAAGGGTTCCGGCGGCGTCATCAAGCAGGGAACGAAGGTCAAGAACATCCGCCTGGTCGACGCCGACCACGACATCGACTGCAAGATCGACGGCTTCGGCGCCATGAGCCTGAAGTCGGAATTCGTGCGCAAGGCCTGAGCGGGGCCGCGCGGGAACTCAGCGCTTTCTCCCGACTCCAAAGGCCACGCACGCAGTGAGCCACCAAGTCCACACTCCAGGGAGGAGTCATGAAAGCGCGTTTCGTGTTGCCGGGAACCGCCGCGGCCGCGGCCGTCCTCGCGGTTGCCTTCGCGGTTGTCCTCGTTACGGTGCCGTCCACCCAGGCCGGGCGCCTCCAGGCCCGGCCTGCCTTCGATCCCCTGTTTTCCTCCAGCGTCTGCACGCCGGCGCGTCCCGGCCGGCCGCCGCTGCTCGACCACCTGCTGCTGGCCCAGGCCCAGGTGGAAACCCGGCCCTTCCAGCCGGGCCAGCAGCCGCCCGCCAAGGCGAAGGCAGCCACGGAAGCCCCGCCTCCGCTGTACGACAACCTGGGCGCGCTGCACGTCCCCGTCAGCACCAGGAATCCCAAGGCCCAGGCCTATTTCGACCAGGGCATGCGCCTGACCTTCGCCTTCAACCACGCCGAGGCGGCGCGCGCCTTCCGCGCCGCGCAGGAGCTCGATCCGGCCTGCGCCATGTGCTACTGGGGCGAGGCGCTGGCGCTCGGCCCCAACATCAATGCGCCCATGTTCCCCGAGGCGGTGGCGCCGGCGGCCGCGGCGGCGGCCAGCGCCATGCGCCACGCCAAGGGCGCCACCCCGGCCGAGCAGGCCCTGGTCCGGGCCGTGGCGCGCCGCTACAGCACCGACCCGGCGGCCGACCGGGCCGCCCTCGACAAGGCCTATGCCGACGCCATGCAGGAAGCCGCACGCGCCCACCCCAACAACGACACCATCCAGGTGCTGTTCGCGGAGTCGCTGATGGACCTCTCTCCCTGGGATTACTGGGCGGAGGGCGGCGCCCGGCCCAAGAACCGCACAGCGGAGATGGTCGACGCCCTCGAGCGCGTGCTGGAGCGCAATCCCAGCCATCCGGGCGCCGCCCACTACTACATCCATGCGATGGAAGCCTCGACCCATCCCGACAAGGCGCTGCCGGCGGCGCGCGTGCTGGCGCAGCAGATTCCCGGCGCCGGCCACATCGTGCACATGCCCTCGCACATCTATTACCGGCTCGGCCTGTACCGCGAGGCGCTGCAATCCAACCTGGACGCCATTGCGGTCGACGAGCGCTATTTCGCCAACACCGGCAGCGACCCGGTCTACCGCGGCGCCTACTACCCGCACAACATCCACTTCGTCATGGTGTCGGCCCTGATGGGCGGCGACGGCAAGACCGCGATCGAGGCCGCGTCCAAGCTCGACCAGGTGATCGGCCCCGAGCTGCTCAAGGGCATCGGGGTGCTGCAGCCGGTCAAGTCGGCGCCCTACTTCGCCCACGTGCAGTTCAGCAGCCCTGACACCCTGCTGGCCCTGCCCGACCCCGGCCCGGACTTCGTGCTGGTGAAGGCCATGTGGCATTACGCGCGCGCCGTCGGGCACGCGCGCAAGGGTGCGCATGCGGCCGCCCGGCGCGAGATCGCCGCGCTCGAGCGCATCGAGCGCGCTGGCGACTTCAAGGCGGTTACGGACTGGGGCGTGCCGGGACGCGAGATCGTCCAGACCGCGCGGGCGGTGGCGCGCGGCCGGCTGGCCGACAGCCAGGGCGACCTCAAGGGCGCGATCGCGGCCTACCGCGAAGCCGTGGCCGTGCAGGACAGCCTGCCCTACATGGAGCCGCCCTACTGGTATTACCCGGTGCGCCAGTCGCTCGGCGTGGCCCTGTTGCGCGCGAAGCAGCTGGACGAGGCCGAACAGGTGTTCCGGGCGTCGCTGGCGCGCACGCCCAGCAATGGCTGGGCCCTGCGCGGCCTGATGGAGGTCTACCAGGTGCGTGGCGACGATGCGGCGCTGAACGCGGCGCGCCAGCGCTTCGCCACCACCTGGCTCGGCAAGCCCGAAGGGCCGGCGCTGTCCTCGCTCTAGCCTGTACGGGAGGCTGGTTCAGAGGAGCGGATCGTTGTCCTTCGGGTCGAAGGCCGGCGACTCGCCCCGCCGCTGCCCGAAGGCCGGCGCGGGATCGCCGCCCGCGCCGCCTGCGTTGCCTCCGCGCCCGCCGCCCTGGCCTCCGCCGCGATCCGCGCCCGCCTTCCTGCCCGCGCTGCCCTGGGTGCGGGTCGGCCCTTGCAGCGGGATCGTCACGTCGGCCGGTATCGCTTCCAGGTCGAGCGCGGCGCGGATGAAGTTACGCAGGGAAACGACCAGCTCGGCCGTGTGGACGGGACGGCCGTCGGCCATGTCGCTGGCGGCCTGGCTGGCCAGGCGGCAGTGCTCCTCCGTCCCGAGCAGGATGATGTCGGCCAGGGCCGCCTCGACCGCGTCGCGGATGCGGCGCGAACGGTCCGAGCCTTCCGCTCCCTCCTCGTTGCCCTGCCGGCTTTGCCCGTCCATGGCTTCCATCTGCGCCTGCGCCGCCACGCGCAGGTCGCGCAAATGGGTGGGGTCCACCGTCAGCCGTCCGGTGAAGGAACCGCCCAGGGTACGGTAGGCGCCGATCAGGGTCTTCAGGCGCTCGTTGATCTGGCGGTTCATGCGCTCGCGGCGCTGCTGCACGGTCTGCATCACGAGGATGCGGATGCCGACCCCGAGCAGGGTGAACACGGCCAGCCCGATCATGGTGGTCAGCGCTGCCTGCCAGGAACTGAAATCCATCGAATGCACCCCGTCCTCGACAAGAATGGTGTTGACGCCAGTGTACCGGGACGCCCGTTCCTCCGTCGCCCGGCCCGGCGCCCCGCCGCGTGCAGGCAGGCGACAGGGAAACGCCTTGTCATTTAGGCTGGATCCCGTCACATTGCCGAGAGACCGACATGACCCGGGTTGTATTGCGCGGCGCCCTGTTAATGATGAGCCTGCACGCCGGCGCCGCACACGCGGCGGAAGCGCTGGCCACGATTTCCTCACTCGACGTCCAGCGCTACATGGGCGCCTGGTACGAGATCGCCAAGTTCCCCAACGAGTTCCAAAAGAAATGCGTGGGCAACACCACGGCCACCTACAGCCTGCGCGAGGACGGCAGGGTCAAGGTCGTCAACCGCTGCCGCACCGGGGACGGCGGCGCCGAAGTGGCCGAAGGCGTGGCGCGCCAGGTCGGCTCGGCCACCTCGCCCCGGCTGAAAGTGCGCTTCGCGCCCGCCTTCCTGTCCTTCCTGCCCATGGTCTGGGGCGATTACTGGGTGATCGACCTCGACCGGGACTACCAGCTGTCCGCCGTCAGCGAACCCAAACGCGAATACCTGTGGATCCTGTCGCGCACGCCGCAAGTGGACGCCGCCGCCTACGAGGCGCTGCTGGCCCGCCTGCGGGCCCAGGGCCTGGACACGTCCAGGCTGGTGCGCACCAGCCAGGGGCAATAGCGGCCGCAGGCTCGCCCGGTTGCGGGCGTCCCACGCCGTCTGGCCAGGAGGCTGGATGGCTGCTATAGTATTTCCGCGTTCCGTCCCCATCTGGGCCTGGCTGGAACGCATCGCAGCGCCGACCACCAGGTTGGCGTTTTTGCTTTCTGGACGAGTTGGCTGGCTGTCAATGCCGAGGCCGGCATGGCGCCGGCGCACCCCTCTTTCACACCGATCTCGACACATGTCTGTTTGCACGATCCTGAACCGCCGCTGCCCGCACAGGGCCGTCCTGCTCGCCTCCGCGGCCGTCCTGGCGGCCGCAGCGCTTCCGCGTCCCGCCAGCGCGCTGCCGGGCCCGGCCTCCGGCCCGGGTGGGAATGCCGGCGAGCTGGTGGCGATGATCAACGCCTACCGCGCCGCGCCCGGCTCCTGCAATGGCCAGGCGGCGCAGCCGGCCGCTCCCTTGCAAGCCCATCCGGCGCTGGCCAAGGTACGCATCGGTCCCGCGACCTTCATCGAAAACGCCCTCGAACGCGCGGGCTACGCCGCCGAGCAGGCCGAAGCGGTCTCGGTCACGGGGCCGGAAGACGCGCGGGCGGCCATGGACGTGATCCAGCAGAAATACTGCCGCATCTTGCTGAGCACACGCTTTGCGGCGGTCGGCAGCTACCGCGACGGCAAGGAATGGACCGTGGTGTTCGCCCGTCCGGCGCCGCCCCTGCCCTCGAGCACCTTCCCCGACTGGCGCGACGCCGGCAAGGCCATCCTGGACGGCGTGAACGCCGCGCGCGCCAGCGGCCACACCTGCGGCGGCCGGCGATACCCGCCGGCGCCGCCGCTCAGCTGGAACCCGGCCCTGGGCCAGGCCGCGCTCGGCCACAGCCAGGACATGGCGGCGCGCCGCTACTTCAGCCACACGGCCAAGGACGGCAGCCTGGCGACGGAGCGGGCCCAGCGCGCCGGCTACCACTGGCAACGGGTGGGCGAGAACATCGCTTTCGGCCAGCACACCCCGGAGCAAGCCGTGGCCGGCTGGCTCGACAGCCCCGGCCACTGCGCCAACATCATGAACGCCAGCTTCACCGAGATGGGCGCGGCCTACGGCATCGCCGCCGGGCAGCGTCCCGGCATCATCTACTGGACCCAGGTGTTCGGCCGGCCGCGCTGAGGACCGCGGCGAAGCGCCAGGCGCCGGCCGGCTTGGCCGCAGTCCGGCGGCGATGGGCGCGCCTTTCGTGCCTCCCTAAAAACCTGCTTCGGATAGACTTCTCTGGAACAGCTAGACGGGAAGTGAATCGATTGGTTCACTAAAGAAAAACATTTCCATCGTCAACGGAGGTAGCATGAACACAACCTGGATCGTGTCGGCCGACAGCGGCCGCGCCCGCATCTTTGCCGAATCCGACTCGAACACGCCGCTGCAGGAAGTGCACGACATGGTCAACCCCGCCGC
Organism: uncultured Massilia sp.; assembly: GCA_946886065.1. The sequence continues at coordinate 26,770 of CAMPHU010000021.1, forward strand.
GCGTACCGGCACGGCGGACGAACTCAGCGACCGCATGAGCCCGCTCGCGGCCGGCCAGAGCAAGCACGGTTCGGGAGACGCGATGCCGACCAAGCAGTACCAGCCGCAGCAGACGCCGGAGCAGCGCGAGTCGCAGATGTTCGCCAGCGACATCTGCGCCATGCTGCTCAAGGCAAAACAGGAAGGCCGCTTCGACCGGCTGGCGCTGGTGGCGGAGCCGCAGTTCCTCGGCGCCTTGCGCAACCAGCTCGATCCCCAGCTCAAGTCACTGGTGAGCTACGAGATCGACAAGGACTACGCCCACTCGAACGGCCAGCAGCTGCGCGACCAGATCCGCGCGCACCAGGCCAAGGGCTGATCCCGCCATCCGCCGCGCGCATCGCCGCGCGGCGCCTCCCCCCGCTCCCATGCCGCCACAGCTAGGCCTCGTCTGCATCACGACGTCCAAGGACGTCCGCTACCGCGCGCTGACCCGCAAGCGCCTGCTGGAGCATTCCGAGGACGGCCGGCGCCGGCTGCTGGAAGACATCTACCGCGACAACCTGCAGACCTTCGACCAGGCCATGCGCTATTGCGAGCGCGAAGGCATCGCGCTGTACCGCCTGCCTTCGTCGATCTTCCCCTTCGCCGACGAACCGGACGGCCGCGCGATCCTGCAAGCGTTCGCCCCCCAGCTGGCGCGCTCGGGCCGGCGCGCGCGGGAGTGCGGCATCCGCCTGGTGATGCACCCGGACCAGTTCGTGGTCCTGAGTTCGGATTCGGAAGGCGTGGTGGCCAACAGCGTCAAGATCCTGCAGATGCATGCCGACATCATGGACTTGCTCGACCAGCCGCGTTCTCCCTGGGCCCTGCTCGAAATCCACGGCGGCAAATCCGGCCGCGCCGATGCCCTGGTGGATCGCATCGCCCTGCTGCCCGAGGCGATCCGCTGCCGCATCGGCCTGGAGAACGACGAATACGCCTACGGCGCCGACGAGATCCACGCGATCTGCCTGCGCGCCGGCGTGCCGATGGTGTTCGACGCCCACCATCATGTGGTGCACGACAAGCTGGACAGCTACGAGCACCCGAGCGTGGAAGCCATGCTGCGCAAGGCGCGCGAGACCTGGTCCGAGCCCGCGCACCAGCTGGTGCACATCTCCAACGGCCGCAGCGGCTTCAGCGACCGCCAGCATGCCGACCTGATCGCCACCATGCCCTCCAGCTACCGGCTGGCGCCGTGGATCGAGATCGAAGCCAAGCTCAAGGAAGAAGCGATCCGCGCCCTGGACGGCTGGGAAGCGCGCACGGGCTGACTGGCCTGGTCAGGCCTTCGGCAGGGCCTCGAGCCAGGGAAGCAGGACCGCGAGCAGCGCATCCGGCGCCTCGATCGGAATCATGTGGCCGGTGTCCTCGATGACCGTCAAGGCCGAGCCGGCGATCCCTGCATGCAGCTCCTGCGCCTCTTCCAGGCTGCGCAGCCGGTCCTGGGCCGCGGCCACGATCAGGGTCGGGCAGCGGATGGCGTGCAGCCGGCCCAGGTCGCCCGGACGCTCCAGCATCGACTGGTGCCGGAAGGCTTCGCCGCCCAGGCGCACGCCCATGGCGCGCACGCGCTCGATCAGCGCTTCGTTGTGGCGCTGGTCCGGATGCAGCGAGGTGGCGATGGCCGTGCGGCTCAGGCCGGCGAAGGACACCGAGGGCGCCGCCTTCGCCACCACGCCCTTGCTCTGCCTGAGCGCGGGCGAATCGGGGCGGGTCGAGGTGGCGATCAGCACCAGCGCCCGCACCCGTTCGGGCGCCTGGTAGACGATCTCGCGGGCGACGTAGCCGCCCATCGAAAAGCCGACGAGCACGAAGGACGGCGGCGCATCGAGCAGGGCGCGGCGCGCCATCGCCTCGAGGGTGGAATCGTGACGCAGGTCGGCATGCGCCAGCGGGCCATACGGCGCCAGCCGGTCGCGCATGCCGTCCCAGAGCGTCTCGTCGGCCATGTAGCCGGGAACGAGCAGGATGGACATCGCACCATGATAACAAACGCCGTCTCCGCACCATTTTTTCCGCCATGCCAGGCTTTTCACCCATCCCACATACTTTTGCGCCAAGCCTTCTCCTCCTTTTGCGGGAATTGTTGCAAAACACGTATGTTAGCGCTGACACTTTTATTGCCCATTAACAAAACATTCATTACATTTCGCGCCAGACTGTTCCTCTTCCAGCCGCTGTCAGGGCGGGAAGCGCACCCCATCAGGTACACCCATCCACCAGGAGTCGACGTGATCAAGACCGACAGCGTCCGTACCCAGCTACGGATCACATTTGCATTCATCATTCTCATTTCCTTCCTCTCGACCGCGGTCGCGATCTGGCGCCTGCAGGTGCTGTCGGCCGAGACCGAGGCCCTCACCCAGCGTCCGCTGGCGAAGGAGCGCCTGATCTCGCAATGGCTGCTGAACCTGTCCGTGTCCACCAAGCGCACCGCCGCCGTGGCGCGCGCCAGCGACCCGGAGCTGGCCAAGGTCTTCGCCGAAGAAAGCCGCCAGTCCAGCGAGCGCACCAACGGCCTGCAGAACAAGGTCGAACAGCTGCTCGACACCGCCGGGGAGCGCAGCCAGTTCGCGGCCGCGGTCGAAGCGCGCAAGCACTTCATCAGCGAGCGTGACCGCGTCATGCAGCTCAAGGCCGAAGGCCGCAACGACGAAGCGCTGGCGCTGTACGACCGCAGCTTCGTGGCCAGCGCCCAGCGCTACGTGGACGGCGTGAGCGGCCTGCTGGTGCTGCAGCAGCAAGCCATCGACCAGCGCGCCAGCCAGGTGCTGGACCAGGCGCACGGCAGCGAGAAGGTCTTGATGCTGCTGTGCGCGGTGACCCTGGCCGGCAGCGTCACGGCCTGGCTGCTGTTCTCGCGCACGCTGTTCCGCCGCCTGGGCGGGGAGCCTGCCCTGGCCGTCGCCGTGGCGCGCGAGATCGCGGCCGGCAACCTGGAGGTGGCAATCACCCTGGAGCCGGGCGACCAGCGCAGCCTGCTGTTCGCCCTGCGGCGCATGCGCGACAGCCTGGCCGGCATCGTCGGCCAGGTGCGCCAGGGCACGGCCACGATCGGCGGCTCGGTCGAATCGATGGCTGTGGAGACCGAGGAGCTGGCGCGCCGCACCGAAAGCCAGGCCGCGTCGCTGGAAGAGACGGCGTCCTCGATGAACGAACTGACCCACGCCGTGCAGCAGAGCGAAGCCAACGCCGAGCAGGCCAACCGGATGGCGCTGGACGCCTCCATGGTGGCGCGCCAGGGAGGCGCCATGGTGGGCGAGCTGGTCGACACCATGGACGCGATCAACGCCTCGTCCTCGCGCATCGTGGACATCATCTCCGTCATCGACGGCATCGCCTTCCAGACCAACATCCTGGCGCTGAACGCCGCGGTGGAAGCGGCGCGCGCCGGCGAGCAGGGGCGCGGCTTCGCCGTCGTCGCCACCGAAGTGCGGGCGCTGGCCCAGCGCTCGGCCGCCGCCGCCAGGGAGATCAAGGACCTGATCGACGACTCCACCCAGCGCGTGGCCAGCGGCACCGCGCTGGCCGGCCGGGCCGGCGCCACCATGGCCGGAATCGTCGAGAGCATCGGCCGCGTGACCGGCATCATGGACGAGATCCTCGGCTCCAGCCGCGCGCAGTCGAGCGGCATCCAGCAGGTGCATCAGGCGATCGCGGACATGGACGGCATGACCCAGCAGAACGCTACCCTCGTCGAGGAGTCGGCCACGGCCAGCCAGGCCATGCGCGAGCAGGCGCTGGCGCTGGCGCAGCTGGTGGCGGTGTTCCAGGTGGGCGGGCAAGCCGCCCCGCGGCCGGCGGCGGCCTCTGCGCACAAGGCGGCGCGCGCCGTCGTCCCGGTGACGAAGACCAGGCCTGCGAAACCGGCCGCGGCGGCAGGAAGGACCGCGCGCAGCGCAGGTCCGGCGGCGCCGGGCGCAGGGACCCGGCAGGCCGAAACGGTGGCTGCCGGCGACTGGGAAACGTTCTGATCGGACCGGGTCCGGCGCAATGTGCCGGGCCCTGCTATCCTTGCCTGAGCAGCTTTACCGGACCTCCCCTTTCTTTCGACGAGCCAGACCATGAACCTCCCTGCCCACCAGCTCAGCATGACGGTGCTGATGACGCCCGATACCGCGAATTTTTCCGGCAATGTCCATGGCGGCACCATCCTGAAACTCCTCGACCAGGTCGCCTATGCCTGCGCCAGCCGCTACGCCGGCAGCTACGTGGTGACCATGAGCGTCGACCAGGTGACCTTCCGCCAGCCGATCCACGTGGGCGAGCTGGTCACCTTCCTGGCGGCGGTGAACTACACCGGCCGCAGCTCGATGGAAATCGGGATCAAGGTGATCGCGGAAGATATCCGCAGCAAGGTGGTGCGCCACGTGAACAGCTGCTTCTTCACGATGGTGGCGGTGGACGACGACCGCAAGCCGGTGGCCATTGCGCCGCTGGAGCCCGGCACGCCGGAAGAACAGCGCCGCTTCGACGAGGCCAAGGGCCGGCGCGAATCGCGCCTGGCCCTGGAGCGCCAGCACGCGGAACGCATCGCCGCCCGCGCCGGGGAGCAGGGCTGAACGCAAGCCCTCAGGCAAAGTGTTGCTGCGGTGCCAATTGTTTATCGTCCGCAAACGCTGCTATAATGGCGTTCTTGGCCTGGTAGCTCAGTTGGTAGAGCAGAGGATTGAAAATCCTTGTGTCGGTGGTTCGATTCCGCCCCGGGCCACCAAGAACAAGCAACAGCTGACGCCAACCCTCACCGGTTGGCGTTTTTGTTTTCGGGTCTGGCACTTCTTCGCCATTGTCTAGCGAGTTGCCTGCGCACCGTCAAAGCATCCGGCAAGGAATGCCACGACTGCCTGGATGCGGGGCACATGCCGTAAGTCACTATGTACGGCGATCCAGATTTCACGTTCCAGCGCCGTGCCCATGTGCGGCAAGCGGGTCAGGCGTTCATCCTGCCCGCCCATAAAATCAGGCAAGACGGCAATCCCCGCCCCTGCTGCCGCTGCTGCCGCCTGGATGGCCAGGTCATTGCTACGTAGGGTAATGGGGGAGCTCCCGATCTGCGCTTGCAGCCATACCTGCTGCGGCATCTCGTCCTTTCCGGAATCGTAAGCGATGTAAGTCCGGCTTCCGGGATCGGTGGCTGTCAGGTAGGCGCTCGTGGCATAGAGGGAGAAACTCACGGTTGCCAGCTTGCGCACCACCACTTCCGCCTCCGTAGGGCGGCTCAGGCGGATAGCAATATCGGCTTCGCGCCGAGCCAGCGACACGTTGCGCGTGTCGCCATCCAGGCGGATGTGCAGGCCTGGATACCGGGCTTGCAATGCCCCCAGCCGCGGCGCAATGAGCGCAGCCGCCATCGCCGGGGGCGCAGTGACGGCGACATCGCCCGCCACGCTGGACTGGCCGGCGGACGCCGCCCGCTGGACAGCGAACGACTCCAGTTCCATGCGCGTGCCCAGTTCGGCTATGTGCTCACCATCAGGCGTCAAGAAATAGGCGCGGGGACGTCTTTCCACCAGCTTCAGGCCGAGCGCTGTCTCCAGGGCGGTGACGCGGCGGGCCACCGTGGCATGCTCTACCTTGAGCTGACGGGCGGCCGCCGAGAGAGACCTCGTCTGGGCAAATGCGGTGAAATAGCGTAAGTCTTCCCAGTCGAACATGGGTATTTCCTCACAAGCCAAGTGAATTATTGGGGAATTTCGCCCCTAATGCGTCAGCGGCAGAATAGCAAATATCTGCACAAGGCCATGGCCAGGAGTGAATCATGAACATCGATCGGACAGCCGCCGCTCCCACGGCGGCGCCCATTTCCTCTTCGCCACCGTCGACGGAAAACTGGAAAATACCTGCCGGCGCGTCGATGGTGACGGCGGTTTTCGTTTTATCGAACGCCGCCTCGCCGCTATACCCCCACTGGCAACGACAATTCGCGTTCTCATCGGTCACGCTTACGGTGATTTTCGCGGCCTATATCGCCGGCTTGCTTGGCGCCCTGCTGATTGCCGGCCAGCTGTCGGATCGGCTCGGACGCAAGGCGGTATTGCTTCCGGGCCTCCTGATGGCCATGGCCGCATGTGGCCTGTTCATGACAGCGTCGTCGGTCGTGTCGCTGGTGGCGGCGCGCTTTCTGAGCGGCGTCGCGGTCGGCGTCATCGTGTCAGCCGGCATGGCCGCCGTGGTGGATCTGGGCGGGCCGAAGCGCAAGCGCCAGGCCTCACAGACCGCCTCCATCGCAATGGTGCTGGGAGCCGGACTCGGGCCTTTGCTGGCCGGTACGCTGGCGCAGTGGATGGCTCACCCCATCTGGGCAATTTTCGGCATCGAGCTTGCGCTGCTGGCCATCGCCATTGCCGTCGTGCTCGCCATTCGTCTGCCTGATGCGCGCGGCGTCGTTACCGTCGAGCGCCTGCGCCTGCCATCGGTGCGAGCGCAAAACCGGCGCGATCTGGCCTTGGGTATTGCAGTATTCGCACCTGGGCTGTCGGCCACGTCCTTCGTTCTTTCGCTCGGTCCGGCTTTATTGTCAAACTTGCTGCATGTCAGCAGTCCGCTGGTGGTGAGCGGTACGGCATGCTTCATGTTCATGAGTGCAGCCGGCGTGCAGCTTGCGGTCAAGAAGCAGCCGATCCGGACCGTACTGCTGCTCGGGACTGCGGCAACGCTATTGTCGATGGCAGCCCTGATAGGTGCCATCCACGCGTCGGCGCCAGCCTTGCTGCTGGGCGCCGCAGGGCTGGCAGGCATGGGACAGGGACTCGGCCAATCGGGCGGGCTGACGGCGATCAGCATGAAAGTACCGGACCGGCAGCGCGCCGAGGCCAATTCCCTTCTGAATATCGGCGCCTATATTCCGGCAGGCCTGCTGACAGTCGCTACCGGATTCCTGGTCGACCATGTCGGGATGACGGCTGGCGCGACGACTTTTGCCGTGGCGCTGGTATTCGCAGCGGCGACAGCAGCATATTTTATTTTAAAGGGACAACATGAGTAAGCAGAATGCAGTGCACATTGTCGAGGCCTTTTGGGCCGCAGTGTGGCAGGACAAGGACTTTGATGCGATTGACCGCTTTTGCGTAGAAGACGTCGTCATCACGTCCGGCGGCGTGGATATCGTTTCCAGGGCCAATTTTAAAAAATGGGCAATGGAATTCAACCGGCTTATCACCGACTTGACATTCGATGTGTTAGAAACATTTCAAAATGAAGACGGGACCCGGGTGGCGTCGCGGTGGCGCGTGAGCGGCCGAAACAACGGTATGTTCGGCTTGCCGGCGGATCAGCGTGAAGTCAGCTTTACCGGCACGGCCGTCTGGGAAATTCGTGAGGACGGCAAGCTGATGCATAATTGGGTCGAGCGTGCGAGCCTGGAAGCTTACAAGCAGCTGCAGGAAAACCGGCCTGCGGATTGAAAATCCTTGTGTCGGTGGTTCGATTCCGCCCCGGGCCACCAAGAACAAGCAACAGCTGACGCCAACCCTCACCGGTTGGCGTTTTTGTTTTCCAACGTAGTTCAGCCGGAGCGATGCAATCATGGTCTCGCTCGCGGTCCGGATCGTTCGAGACGCCTTTTCTCCGGATTCGACCGTGTTAAAGTGAAGTAATCGCTGACAGTAAAAGGAGGGTGCGATGGCTCTCTATTTGACACGCTTTAGCTACACTCCGGAAACCTGGGCGCGACTGATGAAGCACCCCGAAGACCGCCGCGAAGCCGCGTCGAAGTACATCGAGTCCGTGGGCGGCAAGCTGCATGGCTTCTGGTACGCCTTCGGCACCTACGACGGTTACAACCTCTGGGAAGCACCCGACAATGTCTCGATGGCTGCAGTCGCGATTGCGATCGGGGGCGGAGGTGCGTTATCGAAGTTCGAAACAACGCCGCTGCTTACAGTCGAGGAAGCGCTGGGCGCCCTCGCCCAGGCACAAAGAATCGCCTACCGGCCACCGGGTGCGCCGGGCCCGGCATCGATTGCCGACAGGTCAAGCGATTCTTGAAAATCCTTGTGTCGGTGTTTCGATCCCGCCCCGGGCCACCAGGAACAATGTCGAACAAAACGCCAACCCATGCAGGTTGGCGTTTTTGTTTGCGATTCCGCAAATAGCAGCTGGCACGCGGCAGAAGGGCCGCGTTCCAATCTCTAGGTGTCCGGGTGCGCGGGAGCATTCGCGCAAGCGTAGAATCGGATTGTCGCAAGGAGTCGGGTTGCGCAAGGTGCTCCCTGTAAGAGGCAAGGCAAGACCATGGACTTACGCCGGATAAGGAGGGTCATCATGTTCAGCAAAGATCGTTTCATACAGGATTGCAGGATTGCCGTGGCCGAGGGTCAAGGAGCCATTCGTGAAATCATGGAAGAAGCAGTTTCCGATGGAAAAAAAGTAATGGCAGAGCTTGGCGAACCTCGGCATGCGGGTATTACGACGCTTTATCGGGCGCATGACTTGACCATTCTCCAATTCACTTGGGCACCGTATATGGTCCTCATGCCGCACAACCACCAAATGTTTGCGGTCATCGGCATTTACTCGGGCAGAGAAGACAACATATTTTGGCGCAGGAAAGAAATGACCATCGAGGCAGCAAGCGCAAGCTCACTTGGCGCTGGTGACGTTATAGCGCTTGGAAGGAATACCATCCATTCCGTTCTGAATCCGATCAGCAAGATGACCTCGGCGATACATATCTATGGCGGGGATTTCTTCGCTCCGGATGAGCCCAGGAGCGAATGGGAG
>CAMPHU010000022.1 GCA_946886065.1 uncultured Massilia sp.
GATGACGACGCGCCGCGGGCCCCCCCGCGGGTGGCGGGGGGGGGCCCGGCCCCCCCCGCCCCCCCCCCCGCCCCCCGGGGGGGGGGGGGGCGGGGGGCGCGCCGCGGCCCGCGCCGGCCCAGCCGCAAGGGGACCGCCCAGGGGACCGCCCACCGACGGTTCTCCCTGCGCGAAACTCAATACGGAGTCCTGCGCTTCGTTGTGTTGCTGCCCGGGTTCGGCCAGCGCCGCCTCGACGATGGCGTCGCGCAGCAGGTCGAGCCCTGCGCCCGTGTGGGCGCTGATGAAAACGCGGCTGATCTTATCATATTCATCACGCTCGATCCCAGGTTCCAGCCCGGCCGCGTCGATCTTGTTCCAGACCAGGATCTGGGGAACATGATCGGCGCCGATCTCGCGCAGCACCTCGTTGACCTGCTCGATCTGCTCCATGCGCACCGGCGAGTTGCCGTCGACCACGTGCAGCAGCAGGTCGGCGTGGATGGTTTCCTCCAGGGTGGCGCGGAAAGCGGCCACCAGCTGGTGCGGCAGTTCGCGCACGAAACCGACCGTGTCGGAAATCACCACGCTGCCCACCTCGTCGCCGAGGTAGAGGCGGCGGCTGGTGGTGTCCAGGGTAGCGAACAGCTGGTTCGCGACGTAGACGCCGGCCTTGGTGAGGGTGTTGAACAGGGTCGACTTGCCGGCGTTGGTATAGCCGACCAGCGACACCGAGAAAGTCTGGTTGCGCCCGCGCGCGCGGCGCTGGGTCTCGTGCTGCTTGCGCAGCTTGGTCAGGCGGGTGCGCAGCATCTTGACGCGCTCGCCGATCAGGCGGCGGTCGGTCTCGAGCTGGGTTTCGCCGGGGCCGCGCAGGCCGATACCGCCCTTCTGGCGCTCGAGGTGGGTCCAGCCGCGGATCAGGCGCGTGGCCAGGTGCTGCAGCTGGGCCAGCTCCACCTGCAGCTTGCCCTCGTGGCTCTTGGCGCGCTGGGCGAAGATGTCGAGGATCAGGCTGGTGCGGTCGACCACCCTGATCTCGAGACGGCGTTCCAGGTTGCGCTGCTGGGCGGGCGAGAGCGCGTGATTGAAGATGACGATATCGATGCGCTCGGCCTTGCAGGCCATGGCGATTTCGTCGGCCTTGCCGCTGCCGACGAAATGGGCGGGATCGGGGCTGGCGCGCTTCGCCGTGATCGTGGTGATCGGTTCGGCGCCGGCGGAACGCGCAAGCAGCGACAGCTCTTCCAGGCTGGCAGCGAAGTCGCCAGCGCCAAAATCGATGCCGACCAGCGCTGCGCGCATGGTAGGAGTGCCGGGGGCGTCAGCCATCCTTACTCGGCTTCGGAGTCGAGGTTAAGGTTGACGGCACGGGCCGGCACGACGGTGGAAATGGCATGCTTGTAGACCATCTGGGTCACGGTATTACGAAGCAGGACGACGTACTGGTCGAAGGACTCGATGTGTCCTTGCAGCTTGATGCCGTTGACCAGGTAGATGGAGACGGGGACGTGCTCCTTGCGCAAGGCGTTCAGGAATGGGTCTTGTAACAGTTGCCCTTTGTTGCTCATAACAGCTCCGTAATGTTGTTGTAGTTTAAAAATTGTGGCGATTTGCCGGATTTCAAGTATCAAGGCGACATTCCGCTGTAGCGAATGAAAGCCCTAAGCTACTGTAACCTGTTTTGCCACTTTTTGTCGTACTGCTACGGTTATTTCTGTTCCTTGGCAAACGGGTTCTTCCCGCTCTTCAGTTCGATGCGCAGCGGGGTGCCGACGAGGTTGAACGTATCGCGGAAATGTTTCTCCAGGTAACGTTTGTACGGCTCGGTGACACCTTCCAGCGCATTGCCGTGGATGACGATAATCGGCGGATTCTGGCCGCCCTGGTGCGCATAGCGCATCTTGGGACGGATACTGCCCTTGCGCTTGGGCTCTTGCTTTTCGATGGCTTCCTGCAGGGCGCGGGTCAGCTTTGGCGTCGACAAATTGGTGGTGGCGGCCTTGTAGGCGCCTTCGACCGATTTCATCATCTGCGGAATGCCGGTGCCCTTCAGCGCCGAGATGAAATGGGTCTTGGCGAAGCCCAGGAAGTCCAGCTTGCGGTCGAGGTCGATCTTGACCTGGTCGCGCTGGTGCGACTGCAGGCCATCCCACTTGTTGACCACGACGACGAGCGCCCTGCCCGCTTCCAGGATGAAGCCGGCGATGTGGGCATCTTGCTCGGAAATGTCCTGCTGCGCATCCAGCAGAAGGATGACCACGTTCGCGTCCGAGATCGACTGCATGGTCTTGACCACCGAGAATTTCTCGATGGCCTCGAAGATCTTGCCGCGGCGGCGGATGCCGGCGGTGTCGATCAGGGTGTATTTCTTGCCGTCGCGCTCGAAGGGCACTTCGATCGAGTCGCGGGTGGTGCCCGGCATGTCGAAGGCGATCACGCGCTGCTCGCCGACCAGGGTGTTGATCAGGGTCGACTTGCCCACGTTGGGCCGGCCGACGATGGCGATCTTGATGCCGTGGTCCGGGTGTTCCGGTTCTTCTTCCTCGTCCGGACGGTCGGCGAAGGCGATGTCGAGCGCCTCGCGCACCAGGTCGTGCACGCCGTCGCCGTGGGCGGCGGAAATGACGTAGGGGTCGCCCAGGCCCAGCTCGTAGAAGTCGGCGGTCACGGAGGTGTACTTCATGCCCTCCGACTTGTTGACTACGAGCATGACCTTGCGGCCCGCCTTGCGCAGGTAATCGGTGATGGTCTTGTCGTGCGGCGTCAGGCCCTGGCGGCCGTCGACGATGAACACGACCACGTCGGCTTCGGCGACGGCCTGGCGCGTTTGCAGCGCCATTTCGTGCATGATGCCTTCCTTGGCGACCGGTTCGAAACCGCCCGTGTCGATGACCAGGAATGGACGGTCACCGATCCGGCCTTCGCCATAGTGACGGTCGCGGGTGAGACCTGGGAGGTCGGCCACGAGCGCGTCGCGCGAACGGGTCAGGCGATTGAACAGGGTCGATTTCCCGACGTTGGGACGACCTACGAGTGCGATTACCGGCTTCATGTACTTATTCTATTCGACCGCGATGGCGGTCACAGTTCCGTTTTGTGTTTGAAAAATCAGGTTCGAGCCGGCAACCAGCGGCTGGCCCACGATGGGGCTGCCGTCGGTGGCGGCGCGGGCCAGGAAAGCGCCGTCTTCGCGCGACAGGAAGTGCACGATGCCTTCGTAGTCGCCGACGGCCACCGCGCGGCCGTAGGACAGCGGGGTCGAGAGACGGCGGAAGGACAGCTTGTCGTTCTTCCAGGAAGACGAACCGGTGTCGCGCGCGAAAGCGTGCAGTGCGCCCTTGTCGTCGGCGGCGAAGACGAAGCGCTGGTCGACCGCCACGCCCACTTCGGACGAGAGGTCGCGGGTCCAGCGCGGCGAACCGGTGACCACGTCGAAGCAGCCCACGCGGCCCTGGTAGGACACGGCGCAGACGTCGTTCTCGAACAGCACCGGGGCGCCGCCGATGTCGGTCACGCGCTCCAGTTCGGTGGCGCCGCGCGCCACGCCGACCTCGACGTCCCAGCGCGGGGCGCCGGTGGCCAGGATCAGCGAGGACAGCTTGCCGCCCGGCTGGGCGACGATGACGTCGGTGCCGGCCACGATCATGCCCGGCGCGTTGCGCAGGGTGAGCGGCGGCGCGACCTTTTGCACGGTCCATTTCTGGGCGCCGGTCTTGGCGTCGAAGCCGACGATGCGGTTGTCGAGCGAGCGCGTCACCACGACGCCCTGGCTGACCACCGGGGCCGACAGCAGTTCGCTCGACAGCTGGCTCTTCCACAGGGCCTTGCCGTCCATGTCGAAGGCCAGCAGCATGCCGTCCTCGCCGCCGACCACGATCAGGTTGCCGTCGGTGCCGACGCCCGCGGTCAGGGCGCTGCCGGCCTTGATGCGCCAGACCACATTGCCGCTGGCCGCTTCCACGCGCGCGATGTCGCCGTCGCCGCCGGCCACCACCACGGTGTTGCCGGTCAGTGCGGGCGAGAACTGGTAGCCGCGCGCCTTGCCGATGTCGAGCTTCCATGCGGTGCGCACGGCCATCGAGCCCTTCAGCTCCACCAGCTTGGCCGGCTGGTCGCCCTTCGGCTTCGAGGCGAACGGGTTGAGCGAATTGATGGTCGAGCAGCCCGTCATCAGGGCCAGCACACCAACACCAACGAGCTTCCTGCTAATACGCATATTCTTTTACCTTGTTCCTGGATCGTAAAGGACGCAAAGCCCGCGCACACCGCGAGCGCCTGATAAACCCCCAGGGCTAGTCAGACGCTCTTACTGGCGCGCGCGGGCCTGTTCAATCACCGGCTTTAAGCAGCCGCCTTCTGGTCGGCAGCCTTCGTGTCGGCCGGCGCCGTGCCGCCGATGGCTTCGAGCTTGATCTGGACCAGCTGGCGGCCCGGATTATTCTTGTCCATGGCAGCCAGGGCCGCGACGTAGGCCTGGCGCGCTTCCGCCAGCTTGTTCTGGGCGACCAGCACATCGCCCTTGCGGTCGTTCACTTCGGCGGCGAACTGCGGCAGGAAGTCGGTGCCAAGCAGCTTGAGCGCCTGGTCGTAGGCCTTCTCGTCCAGCAGCACGCCCGACAGGCGCAGCTTGGCGATCGACTTGTACTCGTCGTTGCCGTGGTCCACCGCCCACTGCAGCTGGGCCTTGGCGGTCTTCAGGTCGTTGGCGTCGAAGGCGGCCTTGGCCCCGGCCAGCGCGGCCATCGGGGCGTAGGCAGTGCCTTCGTACTTGGCCTGGATGTCGCCGGCCACGCGCTGCACCTTGGCGTTGTCCTTGGCTTCCAGGGATGCCTGCAGCTCGTCGTACAGCGCCGAGGCTTCCGTGGCCTGGCTGCGCTTGTGCGAGTTCCAGAAGTTATAGGCAGCGTAGGAGCCGAGCGCCAGGATCAGCACCCAGGTGATGATGTTGCCGTACTTGGACCAGAAGGCCTTGAAAGTCGCTATCTGTTCCTGTTCTTCGAGATCGTATGCCATTGTCTTGTCTGTTCTTCTGGTGGGTGGATCGGTCTGACTACTGCTGTATTACGGGTGGTAGTGCACGTGGTCGTGATCGTGGTCGTGATCGCCGACGATCTGGTCGACCACGTAGTCGACCACCTCTTCGAACGGCACGCTCGCCTGCTGCTGCTCGCCTGCTTCGCCGCGCATCGCCTTGACGGCCGCCTGGTTCTTCGCGATTTCGTCCTCGCCGATGATCACGGCGAAGGCCGCGCCGCTGCCGTCGGCCTTCTTCATCTGGCTCTTGAAGCTGCCCGCGCCGGCCGGCGTTGCGCAATGTAACACAACATCCAGGCCCGCATCGCGGAGGCGCTCGGCCAGGATGAAGGCTTGCGCCTGGGCTTCCTCGCCCTGGTGGACCATGTAGACGTCGCACTGGTTCGGGGCGGCGGCCTCGCCCAGGCCCTTCATCAGTTCGATGATGCGCTCCATGCCCATCGCGAAGCCGACCGCCGGGGTGGCCTTGCCGCCGAAGGTTTCGATCAGCGGATCGTAGCGGCCGCCGGCGCAGATGGTGCCCTGCGCGCCCAGTTCGTCGGTGACCCACTCGAACACGGTGCGGTTGTAGTAATCCAGGCCGCGCACCAGGCGCGGGTTGATGGTGTACTGCACGGCATTGCGGTCCAGGATCTTCTTCAGGCCGTCGAGGTGGGCCAGCGATTCCTCGCCCAGGTAGTCGAGCAGCTTGGGCGCGTTATTTACCATCTCCTGCATGGCCGGATTCTTGGTGTCCAGGATGCGCAGCGGGTTGCTGTGCAGGCGGCGCTTGGCTTCGGCGTCCAGGACCGCTTCGTTCTGCTCGAACCACGCGATCAGGTCGGCGCGGTGGCGCAGGCGCTCGTCGGCGTTGCCGATCGAGTTCAGTTCCAGGCGCACGTTCTGGATGCCCAGGTCGTCCCACAGGCGGCGGCACATCATGATCAGTTCCGCGTCGATGTCCGGGCCCGAGAAGCCGACGGCTTCCGCGCCGAACTGGAAGAACTGGCGGTAGCGGCCGCGCTGCGGACGCTCGTGGCGGAACATCGGGCCCTTGTACCACAGGCGCTTGGGACCGTCGTAGACCAGGTTATGCTCGAGCACCGCACGCACCACGCCGGCCGTGCCTTCCGGGCGCAGGGTCAGCTTGTCGCCGTTCATCGAGTCTTCGAAGGAGTACATCTCCTTCTCGACGATGTCGGTGACCGCGCCGATGGCGCGCGCGAACAGGCCGGTTTCCTCGACGATCGGGGTGACGATCTTCTGGTAGCCGTAGCTTTTCAGGATCGTTTCGGTGGTGTTCTCGAACAACTCCCACAGCGGTGCGTCTGCTGGCAGGATGTCGTTCATGCCTTTGATGGCGACGATTTTTTCTGGTTTGGACATTGTTGGCTTTCGCCCGTCATCCCCGCCTTCGCGGGGATGAGGGTATTGATTTCGCAGGTCTTGATTATTGTGCCACTGGCTCGCGGCCGTAATTCTTCTTCACGTAATCGAGCACGATGGTCTTGAACTCATCGACGATGCGCTCGCCGCGCAGGGTCGCGAACTTCTGCCCGTCGACGAACACCGGCGCCGCCGGCGATTCGCCCGTACCCGGCAGGCTGATGCCGATGTTCGCGTGCTTCGATTCGCCCGGACCGTTGACGATGCAGCCCATCACGGCCACGTTCATCGCCTCCACGCCCGGATAGGTCTTCTTCCACTCCGGCATCTGCTCGCGCAGGAAGGTCTGGATGTTGTCCGCCAGCTCCTGGAACACGGTGGACGTCGTGCGGCCGCAGCCCGGGCAGGCGATCACCATCGGGGTGAACTTGCGCAGGCCCATGGTCTGCAGGATCTCCTGGCCGACCACGACCTCTTTCGTGCGGTCGCCGCCCGGCTCGGGCGTCAACGAGATGCGGATGGTGTCGCCGATGCCTTCCTGCAGCAGCACCGACAGCGCGGCGGTCGAGGCCACGATGCCCTTGCTGCCCATGCCGGCTTCGGTCAGGCCCAGGTGCAGCGGGTAGTCGCAGCGGCGCGCCAGCTCGCGGTAGACCGCGATCAGGTCCTGCACGCCCGACACCTTGCAGCTCAGGATGATCTTGTCTCGCGCCAGGCCCACTTCTTCCGCACGCACGGCGTTCTCGATCGCCGACGTAATCAGGGCTTCGTACATCACGGCCTGGGCGCTCCACGGATTCGCGCGCGCCGCGTTCTCGTCCATGATACGGGCCAGCAGCGACTGGTCCAGGCTGCCCCAGTTGACGCCGATGCGCACCGGCTTGTCGTACCTGGCGGCGATTTCGATCATCTGGGCGAACTGGGTGTCGCGCTTGGCGCCCTGCCCCACGTTGCCCGGATTGATGCGGTACTTCGACAGCGCCTGCGCACACTCGGGATAGTCGCGCAGCAGCAGGTGGCCGTTGTAGTGGAAGTCACCCACCAGCGGCACGTCGACTTCCATGCGGTCGAGCTGCTCGCGGATGGCCGGCACCGCGGCCGCCGCTTCCGGCGTGTTCACGGTGATGCGCACGATCTCGGAACCGGCGCGCGCCAGTTCCTTCACCTGGATCGCGGTGCCGATCACGTCGGCCGTGTCGGTGTTGGTCATCGACTGCACCACCACCGGCGCGTCGCCGCCCATCCAGACCTGGCGCTGGCCGTTTGCAACCAGCACCTTGCGGCTGGCGCGGCGCGCCAGCGGGCCGGAGGGGATCGGATCCTGGAGGCAGGGTTCGTTCATCGAAGTCATGTAATTCAGTTCTTATTTCAGGGACACGCGCGAAATGGTCTTGCCCGGCGACTGAGGCAGGGTCACATTGGCGCCGCGCAGGGTCGCGGTCACGCCGGTCGGTGCACCGACCACCAGGTTCACCGGCTCGGTGACGTCGATGGTTTCGGTGCTGCCGGCCTTGACCAGGCGCGAGATCAGCGGACGGCCGCCCTTGGCGGGACGGACTTCGATCCACGAATCCTCGCGCACGTTCAGCACCAGGGCGTTGGCGCCGGCAGCCGGCGCGGCGGCAGCAGGAACCGTCGCCGGAGCGGCTGCCGATGCGGTGCCCGCGGGTGCGGTCGTGACCGGCGTGGTGGCCGGCGTAGTGGCCGGCGTCGTGGCCGGCGCATTGACAGGTGCAGTTGCGGGCGCCGTCGTGCCGGGCGCAGCGCCCGTCGGAGCCGGCGTGGCCGCGTCGGTGGCCGGGGCCGGCACCGAGATCAGGGGCACGGATGGATTGTTCAGCGGGCCCTGGACGGTCGCGCCGTTGGCGGCGGGAGCGGTCGTGCCGACCGGGCTCTCGAGCAGCACGCCGTCGGCCGGATTGGTATCGGCCGCCGGACGGTTCCCTGGGAACACGCCCAGCTGCCAGGCGGCTGCGGCGGCGCCGGCCACCACCACCACGCCGACGATCCAGCCCAGCGGCAGGCGGTTGCGCTTGCCGCCGATCGGGAAGCGGGTTTCGTTGAACGCGGCCGGGCGCTGCTCGCGGCGCGCCATCGGAGCGCCTGCCTGGGCTTCCGGCGGCACGTTCAGTTCGATCATCGAGACCAGCGGCGCGGCGTCGATCTTGAGCAGCTTGGCGTAGGCGCGCACGAAGCCGCGGGTCACGGCCGGGCTCGGCAGCGAGGCGTAGTCGCCCGCCTCCAGTGCCACCACCTGGCGCGGCGCCAGCTTGAGCTGGTCGGCCACCTGCTCCACGGTCCAACCCATCGCTTCGCGCTGCGACTGGAGGGTCTTGCCCGGGTTGCCCGAGGAGTTGTCCGGAGTGCCCGGCTGGTCTGCGTGCTCGTTCATGTTGTGTGTCTCACTCATCAAAGGCCCCGCGCTCGAACGCGGCGTACTCCGGCGAACCGGGGAAGCGCTTGCGCAGCTGCGCAGCCAGGCTGGCTTCATGGGTCCGGTCGCCCAGCTTGCGCTGCACGCGCATCGCCAGCCACAGGGAATCGGCCGGCAGCGTGTCGAGGGTCGCTGTCTCGATCAGGCGGTTAATGAAAAAACCGGCGCGCTGGTAATCGCGCCGCTCGAAGTAGACCCGCGCCAGGCCGGCATTGGTGGCCTGCAGATCGGGGTTCAGGCGCAAGGCGTCGAGCAGGTAGCGCTCGGCTGCGTCCATGTTGCGGTTCTTGATGCTGCACGCGCCCGCGTTCACCAGGGCGCTCACCGGCGTCCGGTAAGACGGGTTCTTGATGGCGGCATCGAAATAGCGCATCGCCTGGGCCGGCTTGTTCAGCGACTGGCACAGGAAGGAGCCGTAATTGTTCGACAGGCCCGGGTTGCCCGGCGCCAGGCGCAGGGCTTGCTGGTAATTGTCGTCGGCCAGGGGCAGCTGGCCCATTTCAGTGTAGATCAGGGCGCGCAGGCCATAGGCCTCGGCATACTCCGGATACACGGCGATCGCCTGCTTGACTTCGTCGAGGGCGATATCGTACTTGCCCTGCTGGTAGTAGCCGACCGCGAGCTGCACGCGGAGCGAGGCGCGCTTCTCGGCCGCCGTCTGGTCCGAAGCGGTCTTCAGCTCGCCACGCGAGTCCGTGCCGGTGCCGGCGCAGCCGGCCAGGAGGACGAAGGACAGCGCGAAGGACAGCGCGCTTGCGGCCCTGCCAGCGGCGCGCATCAGGAAGGAATCTCCACGATGCGCCCGAAGTCGGCGCCGAATTTCTTCTGGTACTCGGCCATCTTCTCCATGCGCTGGGCGACGCGGGTGCGGTCCTGCACCTCGCCGGCCAGCTGGCCGCAGGCGGCGTCGATGTCGTCGCCGCGCGTCTTGCGCACGGTGGTCACGATGCCGGCGTCCATCAGCACCTGGGCAAAGGCCTTGATGCGCGGGTTCTTGGAGCGGGTCAGGCCCGATTCCGGGAACGGATTGAACGGAATCAGGTTGAACTTGCAGTTCACGCCCACTTCCGGGTCGTTGACCAGGGCAATCAGTTCGCGCGCGTGCTCGTCGGTGTCGTTGAAACCGTCGAGCATGCAGTATTCGAAAGTGATGAAGTCGCGCGGGGCGAACTCCAGGTAGCGCTTGCATGCGGCCAGCAGCTCGCGCAGCGGGTACTTTTTATTCAACGGCACCAGCACGTCGCGCAGGGCGTCGTTCGACGCGTGCAGGGACACGGCCAGGGCCACCGGCACGTCCTGGGACAGCTTGTCGATGTTCGGCACAACGCCCGAGGTCGACAGGGTCACGCGGCGGCGCGACAGGCCGTAGGCGTTATCGTCGAGCATCATCTTGAGCGCGGTGACGGTCGGCTCGTAGTTCAGCAGCGGCTCGCCCATGCCCATCATCACCACATTGGTGATCTGGCGCTCGCCCTTCGGGCCGGGCTCGATGCCCTTGGTACGGCGCAGCTCGAACTCGGCCATCCACAGCTGGCCGATGATCTCGGCGACCGTGAGGTTGCGGTTGAAGCCCTGCTTGCCGGTGGAGCAGAAACGGCAGTTGACGGCGCAGCCGGCCTGGGTCGAGATGCACAGGGTGCCGCGGTTCTCTTCCGGAATGAACACGGTTTCGACCGCGTTGCCATTGCCCACGTCGACCAGCCACTTGCGGGTGCCGTCGCTGGAGGTGTGGTCGCTGATGATGCCGGGCGCGCGCACTTCGGCGCGGGTCTTGAGCTTTTCGCGCAGCGACTTGGCCAGGTCGGTCATGCTGTCGAAGTCAGCTGCGCCGAACTGGTGGATCCAGCGCTGCAGCTGCTTGGCGCGGAACGGCTTCTCACCCAATTCGGCGCAGTAAGCGACGAGTTGCGCGGGATCAAAGTCCAGCAGGTTGGTGAGAGTCGTCATGATTATTTCCTTAATTCAAATTACCCGCTCGCGCAGCCCCTGGGGCTAGTGCGAGCGGGTTTACTCTAACAACTGGCTTCGGGGCACTAGCCCCCGCGCCAATTAACGCGAGTAAACGTTCAGTGCCGGGAAGTAGTAAGCGATTTCCACGGCGGCGGTTTCAGCGGCGTCCGAACCGTGCACGGCGTTGGCGTCGATCGAATCGGCGAAGTCGGCGCGGATGGTGCCGGCCTCAGCCTTCTTCGGGTCGGTTGCGCCCATCAGTTCGCGGTTCTTGGCAATGGCGTTTTCGCCTTCCAGCACCTGGATCATGACCGGGCCCGAGACCATGAAGTCGACCAGGTCCTTGAAGAACGGACGGGCAGCGTGCACGGCGTAGAAGCCTTCGGCTTCAGCGCGCGACAGTTGTGCCATGCGGGCAGCAACGATCTTCAGGCCAGCGCCTTCGAAGCGGCTGTAGATTTGGCCGATCACGTTTTTTGCAACTGCGTCCGGCTTGATGATGGACAGGGTGCGTTCGATTGCCATTGTAAAAACTCCAATAAAAAGAAAGGTTAGAATCGAGAATTCGTTAGAACTTTGGAACTCAATCAACCTTTAATTTTACCATACATCCTCCATATAGAGGCTATTGCGGCCAAGGCAAGCGGAGTGTTACAGTGGCGGCGAAAAACCGCCCAGTTTCACCATGTTCATCCGGCACGCGTTTCCTGCACCTTCATGCAGGTTTAAGCTGGCTGGGCTATGCTGACCCTGACGCACCTTTTACCCAACCGGAGGCATTATGTTCCCTAGTACGCAACAGCAACGTACCATCGACCTGACCAAGGGCGGTCAGGTAGCGTCGCGCAACAAAGTCCTGCGCAACACGTACTGGCTGCTCGCGCTGTCGATGATCCCGACCGTCCTGGGCGCCTTTGTCGGCGTGTCCCTGCAGCTGCCGATGTTCAGCGGCATCATGGGCTTCGTGATCTTCATGGCGATTGCGTTCGGCTTCATGTTTGCCATCGAAAAGACCAAGAACTCGGCGGCGGGCGTCGCCTTCCTGCTCGGCTTCACCTTCTTCATGGGCCTGATGCTGACCCCGCTCCTGCGCCACACCCTGGGTTACTCGAACGGCGGCAGCCTGATCATGACCGCCTTCGGCGGCACCGCCTGCGTATTCGCCGTGATGGCCAGCATCGCCACCACCAGCAAGCGCGATTTCTCGGGCATGGCCAGCTGGCTGACCGCCGGCGTCGTCGTCCTGCTGCTGGCGATCGTCGCCAACATCTTCCTGCAGATCCCGGTCCTGACGATCGTGATCTCGGTGCTGGCGATCGGTATCTTCTCGGCCTTCATCCTGTTCGACGTGCAGCGCATCGTCAACGGCGGCGAGACCAACTACATCACCGCGACCCTGGCGATCTACCTGGACGTGTACAACATCTTCACGAGCCTGCTGCGCCTGCTGGGTATTGCGGGTGGGGATGACTGATCGAATCCTCGCAGCTTGAAGAGAAACCGGCCTGAGGGCCGGTTTTTTTATGGGTGCGTAGTGCAAGGGGGAGCTAACGCGACCTTGCAAACTTGCCCCCCCCCCGCCTGCGCGGGGGCCCAAGTTCGATGAGCAGACGCGACGCTTACTGCTCCCCGCCCTGCTCCGCGATGACGACGGCGCCGGCGTCGAAATCGGCGCCCGACACCGGCTTCGGCCCCAGCTCGAACACCCCCACCGACTCCACGTGCGAAGTATGCGGGAACATGTTCACCACCCCCGCCTTCTTCATCACGTAACCAGCCTTGTGCACCAGGATCCCCGCATCGCGCGCCAGGGTCGACGGACTGCACGACACGTACACGATCCGCTGCGGCATCATCTCCTCATGCGTCTCGCGCAGGTCGGCCAGCGCCAGCGCCAGCGCCATCGCGCCGTCGCGCGGCGGGTCGATCAGCATGCGGTCGAACCTGCCCAGCGCGACCAGGTCGTCCTTGCTCACCTCGAACAGGTTGCGGGTGTAGAACGTCGTCTTTTCGGACACGCCGTTGGCCTTGGCATTGTCCAGCGCGCGGGTGGTCAGGGCGGTGCTGCCCTCGATGCCCACCACTTCGCGCGCCTGGGTGGCGAGCGGCAGGGTGAAGTTGCCCAGGCCGCAGAACAGGTCGGCCACGCGATCGGTCTTCTGCACTTCCAGCAGGCGCAGCGCCTTCGACACCAGCACGCGGTTGATGTGGTGGTTCACCTGGGTGAAATCGGTCGGCTTGAACGGCATGCGGATGCCGAACTCGGGCAGCGTGTAGTACAGCTCCTTGCCTTCCGGGTAGTACGGATAAGCGGTGTCCGGGCCCTTCGGCTGCAGCCACCACTGGATGTTCCACTGGTCGGCGAAGGACTTCACCAGGGTCTCGTCGGCCGGCGTGAGCGGCGCCATGATGCGCAGAACCAGCACCGTGGTCTCCTCGCCGATCGCCACTTCGATCTGCGGCATCTGGTTGTAGATCGACAGCGCGCCGACCAGTTCGCGCAGCGGCACCAGCATCTTCGCCACGTGGTCCGGCAGGATCTCGCAGGTGGTGATGTCGGCCACGTAGGACGAGCTGCGCTCGTGGAAGCCGACCAGCACCCCGCCCTTCTTGGCCACGTAGCGCACCGACAGGCGCGCGCGGTAGCGGTAGTCCCAGGTCGGGCCGTACATCGGGCGCATGATGGTCTCGGCCTTCACTTTGCCGAGGTGCCAGAGATTGTCTTCGAGGACGCGCTGCTTCATGGCGACCTGGGCCGACGGCTCCAGGTGCTGCATCGAGCAGCCGCCGCAGTAGCCGAAGTGCCGGCACTTCGGCTCTACGCGCATCGACGAGGCGCGCTGCAGCGTGACCATACGGCCGGATTCCCAATTCTTTTTCTTGCGCAGGGTTTCGAAGCTGACGCGCTCGCCCGGGAGCGCGCCTTCCACGAAGATCACCTTGCCAGGCGTGCCGTCCTCGTTTTCCAGGTGGCCGACGCCGCGTGCGTCGCCGTCAAGGGCTTTGATGTCGATGAAAGTTTCTTGCATGGTGAAGGCGAAATGGGAATGGGCGCAGGACAGGCTGCGCGGGGAGTCACAAATAAAAAATGGCCGGAAGCGGCCCGGCGGGCATCATAGCAAGGAATCGGGGTGGGCGCTACAAGGGGGCTCGTTGCGGGTGGTGCGGCTGTTCGGGCGTTGTTGCACTTGGGTCCCCGCCTTCGCGGGGATGACGTTGTTCATGTTCGGGCTTAGACACCTGGTCCGGAGTTCCGCACCTTAACCCGTCGTTCCCGCGAAGGCGGGAATCCAAGTTCGCAGCGCACCACCAGCTTCACAACAACGAATCCCGCAACACCCCACGCGCCGCCATTGCCCGCTTGAGCTTGATAAGCGCCTCCTGCTGAATCTGCCTCACCCTCTCGCGCGTCACGCCCATCTCCTCGGCCAGGGTCTCGAGCGTCGCCGGATCGTCGTTGTCCAGCCCGAAGCGCCGCGTCACCACCAGGCGCTGCTTGTCCGGCAGCCGCGCCAGCCAGTCGCGCACCAGCACCGTCACCTCGTGCTGCTCCGCGCGCATATCGGGACTGTCCTCGGCCTCGTCCGGCAGCATGTCCATCAGGCTCGATTGCGGATCGTTGTCCAGCGGCGCGTCCAGCGAGGCCGCGTGCTCGGACAGGGCCAGGATGTCCTGCACCTCCTCCACCGGCCTTCCGACCAGGCTGGAGATATCCTCGGCCGACGCGTCCTTGCCGTCGTGCTTTTGCGCTTCGAGGTGGTACTTGGCGCGCAGCACCTGGTTCAGCTCGCGCACCATGTGCACCGGCAGGCGCACCGTGCGCGCCTGGTTCATGATGGCGCGTTCGATGCTCTGGCGGATCCACCAGGTGGCATAGGTCGAAAAACGAAAACCGCGTTCGGGCTCGAACTTGTCGATCGCCCGCATCAGGCCGATATTGCCCTCCTCGATGAGGTCGAGCAGCACCACGCCGCGGTTGATGTAGTGCTTGGCGATCGAGACGACCAGGCGCAGGTTGTGCTCGATCATCTTCTGGCGCGCGTCGAAGTCGCCCGCCTTGGCCAGGGTGGCGAAGTGGGTCTCTTCAACCTGGGTCAGCAAAGGCCGCGCGCCGATCTGGTTCAGGTAGTGCTGGGTGGTGTCGGTCGCGAGCTCGGCCTGCAAGACCTTGCGCAATTCGTCGACCGTGTCTGTCACCGTGTCGATCTCGGTCGTCCCGGGCAGCATGCCCTCGGCGCTGCTGCCGTCAGCCGCAAGCTCGCCTTCGCGTTCCGGTTCGTCCGGAAACTCGTCCGTCACATCCTGGTCTGGCGAGTGCGGCTGCTGCGTCATACCCTTCCTATCGGCCGGGCAAGAACCTCGATGGATCGACGGGTTTGCCCTGCTGGCGGATTTCGAAATGCAACTTGACCAGTTCGGCGTCCGAATCGCCCATCTCGGCGATGACCTGGCCCTTGGCAACGTTATCGCCTTCCTTGACCACAATCTTGCGGTTGTGGGCGTAGGCCGACAACAGGCTGTTGCTGTGCTTGACGATCACGAGGTTACCATAACCCCGGATGCCGCTACCAGCATACATTACCTTGCCCGCACCGGCGGCGACCACTTGCTGGCCCATCTTGCCGGCAATGTCGATGCCCTTGTTGCGGCCTTCGTCGAAGGTCGCGATGATGCGGCCGTCGGACGGCCACATCCAGCTCAGCCTCTCGTCGCTTGCGGTCACGCCGGGGGTGGCGGCCACGGCCGGAGCCGGCGGCGGGGCGGGCTCGACGCGCGGCGCCGTTTCCTTCTGCACCTCGGCGACATTGGTCTCGCTGTAAGGCTTCTTGTCCGCGCGCGGCGCGGTCTTGCGCGGCGGCTGGGTGGCCGGCGGCGGCATCGGCACCGGCTGGGTGGTCACGCCCGCGGTTTTCTTGCCTTCCGGCTCGGCCACGCGCAGGACCTGGCCGACCTTGATGTCGTCCGGATCGCGCAGGTTGTTCCAGGCGACCAGGTCGCGGTAGTTCTCGCCATGGTCGAGGGCGATGCGCAGCAGGGTGTCGCCCTTGCGCACGGTGTACATACCCTTCTCGTCCGGCTTCGGCTCTTCGACGCGCGGCTGCGCCGGGCGGGTCTGGACGGGCGGTGCGCGATCGACGACCGGCGCCTGGCGGGTGGTGGAGGTACAGCCGGCAACGAGGCCGAGAACAAGGGTCAGAAGTGCTAAACGAGGTGCTTGTTTCATTGTCATTCTAGGTTCTGGTCGACAGACGGCGGAACACCGCTATACGGTGCCGGGACGCAGCGGCACGAAGTGGCAGGCTTCCAGCGTCTCGCTGGACCACTCGCTTTTGCCGGTGCGCGTGATGCGGTGCAGGTGCTGGACCTGCCCGCCGACGGGCGCGACGAGGTGCGCCCCGATGGCCAACTGCTCGAGCAGTGCCCGGGGCACCTCGAGGCCGGCAGCCGCCAGGATGATGCCATCGAAGGGCGCCACCTGGGGCATGCCTAGCATACCATCGCCGTACTGCAAACGGAGGTTGGAAATACGCAAGGGCCGCAAATTGGTCTTCGCGAGCTCATGCAAGGGTTTGATACGCTCGATGGAATACACCTCCTTCGCCACGAAGGAGAGGACCGCGGCCTGGTAGCCGCAGCCGGTGCCGATCTCGAGCACACGTTCCAGCTGTCCGCCCGCGCGCATCGCCTCGATCATGCGCGCGACGATGTAGGGCTGGGAGATCGTCTGGTTGTGGCCGATCGGCAGCGACGCATCGATATACGCCTGGGCCGACAGGGCCGGTTCGATGAACAGGTGGCGCGGCACCGTCTCCATGGCGGCCAGCACCTTGGGGTCGGACACGCCCTGGCGCGCGATGCGCGCCACCATGGCGCGGCGTACCGCTTCGGTAGCGGCCAGGTCGGAACGCTGGGCCGCCGGCGCGCTCGGCGCCGCCTGGGCATAGCCGGGCGGGCGCGGCGACGGGCCCGGCGCGGGCGGCGGCGCGGCCCGGCCCTGGCCGTGCACGGAGTTGCGCGCCGCGTTCTGGGTCGCGGTCTGCGGCGTGGCGACCGGCGCCGGCGTACCCGGCTTGCGGGTGGTGCCGGTCACCGACGACAACGGGAGCGGGAAGGTGCTGCGCTGGTCTTTCATGCGATTCCCTGTGCCAGCAGTTCCAGCTGGGTCTTGTGGGTCAGGTCCACCTGCAGCGGCGTGATCGACACGCGTCCTTGCTGGGTAGCGTGGAAGTCGGTGCCCTCGCCCGCATCGCGGCAGGCGCCGGGCGCGCCGATCCAGTAGATGTCGCGCCCGCGCGGATCCTGGGCGCGGATCACCGGCTCGGCCTGGTGACGGCGGCCGAGACGGGTCGGGGTCAGCGGCCCGATGGCCTCGTAGGGCAGGTTCGGGATGTTCACGTTCAGCAGGAAGGGCGACGGCAGCTGCTCGAAACGGCGCTCGACGATGTCGCGCGCCACGCGGGCGGCGGACTCGACGTGCGCCCAGCCATGGTGGACCTGCGAAAAGGCGATCGCGGGGATGCCGAACAAATAGGCTTCGGTAGCGGCTGCGACAGTGCCGGAGTACAGCGTGTCGTCGCCCATGTTCTGGCCGTTGTTGATGCCGGAGACGACCAGGTCGGGCAGCGCGTCCAGCATGGCGGTCAGCGCGATGTGGACGCAATCGGTCGGCGTACCGTTGACGAAATAGAAGCCATTACCAGCCCGCTGGACCGACAAGGGTCGGTCCAGGGTCAACGAGTTCGAGGCGCCGGAGCGGTTGCTGTCCGGCGCGACGACGACGATTTCGGCGATCGGCGCGAGCGCTTCCGCCAGCGCAATGATGCCTGGCGCAAGGTAGCCGTCGTCGTTACTGATGAGGATTCGCATTCCCGGGATTTTACCTGAAGCAACGGTCTTATCGCTCGCTTCCGATCCTAATTTCACATTTTATGATGCTTTCAGACACGATTTTGCCGATTCTTTTTGTATTTACATTAAGGGTCATGGGTGGCGTGGCAAGGGTGCTGGTCGGCTCGGCAAGCATCGACCCGGCGCCGCGCTTCGCTTCGACCGCGAAACTTTTTTATTCGCTTTGTACTGAAAACAACGCGCCGGGCCAGTTTTAGGACGACAAGGACGCCTCTTCCCGCGTACAGACAAAAAGTCCTGGCGGGCAAGCGACTTCAGGCGTCAAATGGGATGACTGTTGTGATAGCATCAACAGGTCCTTGCATCTTTGGCATCTCTTTATTTATCACAGTGGCCAGCTCGCTCCATGTCGCGCAACGAACAGCATCCGGTGCTCAATGACTGAGTTCGCGTCCGCGCAAGGATTTCCCGACGCGAAAACGGTTCTCGCGAAGCATCGCATGCCGATCGCGCTGTCGGTTTCCTTGCTGGTGCACGCGCTGCTGCTGAGTCTCAGCCTGGGCGGCAACGGATTCGGCCTTCCCGGTCTCCAGCTTCCGTGGAAAGAGAGGCGGCTGGAGGCGGACCAGTTACGCATTCTGCTCACCATGACGCGGTCCGGCGCATCGGAGCCGGCGGCGGACGACACCGCATCTGCAGGCATGCCTCTTCCGGAGCGCCCGGCCGCGGACGAATCCGCAGATGCGGGCAAGCCGGCAACCGGGTCCCCTTCTGGCGCCACCGTATCCATGCCGCCGCCGGCCCCTGCCGTCCAGCCGGAAGCGGTCGCCGAGGCCGAGCCCCGGCCCGGTGCGAAGCCGACGGTCACGCAGGATGCACCAGCGGTGCAAGCGCCTCCCCTCCCACCGGCGCCCCTACTCCCTGTCGAGCCCCCTGCGCTGGCTGTCCTCAGCAAGGCAGAGGATCCTGCGCTCAAGGTCCGGCAGGATGCGCTGAAGGCTCAGCAAGAAGCCCTGCGGCAAGAACAGCAGCGGCAGGATGCCCTCCGTGCCGAACAGGCGGCCAAGCTCGCATCAGCGCGCCTGGAAGCCGAGCACCAGGAACTCGTCCGGCAAGAAACGCTTCGTCGCGAGGCGCAGCAACAGGAGCAGGAGCAGGCCCGCCAGGATGCCGCGCGACTGGAACAGGAAAGAGCCGAGGCCGCGCGACAAGAGGTCGTACGCAAGGAAGCCTTGCGGGAAGAACAGGTAAGGCAAGAAATTACGCGGCTGGACGCCGAACGTCAGGAACTCGCGCGGCAGGACACGCTGCGCCGGGAAGCTCAGCGACAGGAACTGGCTCAGCAGGAGGCCGCCCGGCAAGAGCTGGAACGCGCGGAGGCTGCCCGACGGGAAGCGGCGCGACAGGAAACGCTACGCCAAGAGCAGGCACGACAAGCTCAGATCGATACTGAGCGCAAGGAAGCCATGCAACGCGAGCAGGCAAGACAAGCGCAGCTTGAGGCCGAACGTAAGGAAGCCCTTCAACGGGAGCAGGCAAAGCAGGCGCAGCTTGAAACGGAACGCAAGGAAGCCGCACGACTGGAACAAGCAAGACTGGCCCAGCTTGAGGTGGCGCGCAAGGAAGCCCTGCAACGAGAACAGGCAAAACAGGCGCAGCTTGAAGCAGAGCGCAAGGAAGCTGCACGACTGGAACAAGCAAGGCAGGAACAGGCAAGACAGGCGCAACTCGAGGCGGCGCGCAAGGCGGCGCTGCAACGAGAGCAGGCAAACCAGGCGCAGCTTGAAGCGGCGCGCAAGGAAGCTGCGCGCCAGGAACAGGCAAGGGAGGCCCAACTCGAGGCGGAGCGCAAGGAAGCCCTGCAACGCGAGCAGGCAAAGCAGGCGCAGCTCGAAGCGGGGCGCAGGCAGCAAGGGCAAGAGACGACCCGACAAGCACCTTCCACGCAAGCGGCGGCACAAGCGCCGGCAGGACAGGATCAGGCGCAGCGGGAACGCGCCGAGCAGGAGGCGAAGCGCGAGGAGCGCCTGCGTGCGATCGCCGAACAGCTCAGGGAAGAAGCTGCCCAGCGCGACCCCGCATCGAATCGTCCCTCACAGCCGCTCCTGCCCTCGGCAAGCAGCCTGCGCCGCGGATGGCTGTTCGGGCGGGCCGACCCGAATACCGACCTGGTTCAGTACGCGGCAGCCATGAGCCGCAAGATCGAGATGAACATGACCTTCGACATGGTGCGGGACGCGGTGAAACAGCCTCACACCCGGCCGGTCGTGACGGTGGCGGTCCGTGCCGACGGCTCCGTGGAGAAGGTGAGCTTCGTTGTCTCCAGCGGCGTGGCTGCCATCGACGACCTGGTACGCAAGGTCATTGCGAGCCAGGCGCCTTATGGCGCATTCCCGCCCGCCCTGGCGCGCCAATACGACGTCATCGAGATTCGCCGCACCTGGATCTTCGACATGGCGATCCGGCTCGAATAAAGAAGGAAGCATGCGAACACCACCGCCTGATCCCCAGTTCACGACGCTGTTCGCATGGTTCTTTATGCTCACCGCCCTGCCGCTTGGTGTTTATACCTTGACGAGAACCTATGACAAGCTGGCATCGGCGTCCTGGCCGAAGACGCAGGCTGAGATCCTCGCCAGCGGCATGTATCGGCAGTCGAAATCCGGTACATGCTGCGCCAATCTTCAGTATCGGTATGTCGTCGATGGGAACGAATTCATTTCAAGACGCATGTCGACTTCGCAGCCCGGCGAACCGGATGCGATTCCGATAGAAAGCTAATCGCAGCCCGCTGGAGCGCTACCAGCCTGGCGCCCGGATCCAGATCCGCTACCTTCCCGCCAATCCTGGCACAGCGATTGTCTACGTTGCCGGGCTGGATCTCTGTGACCTCTTTTTCCCTGCCTTGACGATCATGCTTGCCGCAGGAGGAGCGTGGACGCTCGGCGAAGCGAAGCGACCGCGCCGACAGCGGTTGGATGCCTGACGTTCGGCATTAACGCCTCCCGCTTCGTCCTGTTCGCGCCAGCATTTCCGGCTGCCAGGCCGGACCTGGAACAGGTCAGGCCCATTCGTCAACGCGCCCTAGCGCAAGGGCACGGGGTTATCGCGTGCCGCTTCGATCAGCGCGCCCTCCAGTGAAGAGACTTCCTCCTGGGTGAAGGACAGCAGCGCGTCCTTGTCGCCATCTTGCCGATAGACCTGCTTGATCATCGCGGCTCCCCGCCGGCGCAAAGGGTCCGCCACGCTCGGCCTCAGCACCGCGTTGCGCAGGCTGTCGGCCAGGGCGCGGGCCTCGCGCGGACTGCGGCTGTCGATCAGGTTCTGCAACTGCGCGAGCTTGTGGCCGAGGCTGTCCGACACTTGCGCGCCCTCCTCCCGTCCCTGTCTCTGCGCTTGCCCATGCTCCTGCGGCGGCCGGTCATCCGGCCCGGTGCGCCCTGGGTCGTCACCTTCGGCCTGCTCCAGGTGCCGGCGCAGTTCCGCAACCTGTTCGCGCAGGCGCCGCGCGGCTTCGGTTTCGCCCTGCTGGCCGAGGGTCGATGCGAGACGCAACTGCATGTCCAGCGTCTCCGGATGGCCGGCGCCGAGGTGGCGTTCGCGCGTGCGCGCCAGCGATTCCTGGATGCTGCGCACCGCCGCCAGGTCGCCTTGCGCAGCCAGGATTTCGGCCAGCGCTTCGCGTGCACCCAGCGTGCCGGCCGCGTCCGGGCCGTCGTGGCGTTCGCGGGCGCGCAGCACGGCTTCGAGCAGGCGGCGGGCGTTGCCCAGCTCGCCCATTTCGCCGAGCAGCTGGGCCAGGCGCTGGCCGCAGCGCAGCGTATCCTCGTGCTCGGCGCCGAGCTGGCGCCGGCGCCCTTCCAGCACGCGCTCGCAGACGATGCGTGCGCGGCCGTATTCATGCTGCTGGGTCAGGCTGATGGCCAGGTCTTCCAGACTGTCGAGGGTCGCCGGATGCCCGTCGCCGAGCGCGCGTTCGCAGCCGGCCACCACCTGCTCGTGCAGCGCCAGGGCCCGCTCGGCTTCGCCCAGCCCGGCCAGCACGCGCGCCAGGCGCGAGCGCGCGGCCAGGGTTTCCGGATTGTCCGCGCCGACACTGCGTGCGCAAGACTGGGCCAGCAGCTCGTACTGGCGGCGCGCCTCGGCGAGCGCACCGGCGTCAAGCAGCAGCATCGCGACGTCGGCGCGCGCGGCGCGCACGGAGGGGTTGTCCTTGTCGAGCGCATCTTCGCGCAGCGCCAGGCACTCTTCCAGGCAGGCGCGCGCCTCGTCGAAGCGGCCTGCGCGCCGGCACAGGCCGCCCAGCCTGGCCAGGCTGTCGGCCAGTTCGCGCACATTCGCCGCGAATTCGGCGCCGGAGTGCGCCGGGCGTGCGCGCGCCACGGCGGCGCGCAAACGGATTTCGTCCAGCGGCTGCCAGGGAAAGCGCCCCGCCGCCACCCACTCGGCCAGCACGCCGGCGAAGCGCGCCAGCGCGCGGCGGTCGGCGCCCGGACCCGCGGTCGACATGACGTCGGCGAGCGGCAGTTGCAATTCGTCGAAGTAGCTGTCGAGGTTGACACGCGGCCAGCCATAGCAGGCGCGCAGCAGCACTTCGATGCGCGGCTGGTAGCCCGGCGCACCAAGACGCGCGTCGCCCCGGCGCCAGCGCTGGTGCGGATCGCTGCGCGCGCCGTCGGGGGCGCAGGCCAGCGGGTATACCAGCAGCGGGCGCTGTTCGTCCTCGTGGGTGCAGCGGTAGTCGATGGCGCGCCGCACCACGCCTTCGAAGCCCTCCAGGCTGCCCGGCGAAGGCGTGAACAGGCCCACCAGCCGGTCGGCCAGCAGCGTGGTGCACACGCTGACCGCCGGCGAACGTCCCGGGCGGCTCGCGACCAGCACATGCGCAAAGTGGCGGGCCATGCGCGCGCCGAAGCGGCGGAACAGCGCCGGACAGGCGTCGAACAGGACCTCCCAATCGAGACGCCCCGCACGCTCGGCGTAGCTGTCGTCGAATCGTCCCGCCCGCATCAGGTACAGGGGGCGGCGCTGGTCGGCGCGCTCCACGTAGTCTTGCCAGTCGACCGCGTCGAGCACGCGTTCGGCCAGCGCTTCGTCGCTGCCTGCGCCGGTGCGCTGTGCGGACTCGCGCCGCAGCTGGAGGCGGCAGGCTTCGAAGAATTCGAGCAGGCCGGGACGGGGCCGCGCCCGCGTGTCGCCATACGCCCCGCCGCCCACGCCCGGTTCCAGGCCGGGGTCCGTATCGGGGCCGGGATCGGAGCCGTCCAGGACGCCATTGACGGCCTCGCAAGGCGCCAGGTCGACATGTCGGTGCAGGGCCGGCGCATCGAGGTCCCAGTCGATCATCAGGACCGGGGTGCCGGTGAAGGCCCCGGCGCGTGTCCCTTCGAGCGTTCCGGCGCGCGCTCCTGCGAGATGCATGGCGAGCGCCGCCAGCATTGCGTTGCGCGCGGCGCCGCCCTCGTAGGCGTAGAAGGTGGTCACCTCGCCCGATGCGACCAGCGGCGGCAGCGGAATGCGGTTATGTTCCATTTGGCTCCTCATTATTTTGGAAAAGTCAGGTCTGGAAGATCGCGCCACTCGGGTGGGACATCAGGGAGCACGAATTGGTTGCAGTCGTGGCTGGGCGGCGTATGCTTTTTTTGGTACGCGTGGTGGGTCGCGATCCGCTTGACCATCTTGTCAATGTCCGGAAGAAAATCCGGGTTCGACTTGAGATCGGCCGTGGCCATGGTGAAATGGGAGAAGTCGACGTACAGGCTGCTTTCGGTGATCTGGCGCGGCAGGCTGTCCGGATGGCGCGTCATGATGACCGGGATGATCAGGTGGCTGGGCAGGTCGTACCACTTGCTGCGCTCCTGCTCGAGCAGGCGCATGGCCGCGTACTCGCGGCGCGTGTAGGCGTGGGCTTCGTACTTGGGGGTGTAGATGAGGATCATGCAGACGCTCTCGCACATGGCGCGCGCGATCTTGCGGTCGAGGTCGTCCCCGCCGCCCAGCTGTTCGGTGTCGATAAACAGTTCGTCTTCGTTGTCGAAGTAGGGTTCGAGGTAGCAGCGCAGCGCATCGGCCAGGGCCGACTTGAAACGCTTCATGAGTTCGTGCTTGCCGTGCGCATAACTGAAGAAACAACCGTAACGGATTGCCATTCCCTTCTCCGGTTCCGCGGCGCTGAACTGGCGCGCCTGCATCCTTCGACTCTAGCGCGCCCGACCTGCCCCACTTTGCGGGCGCACAAGTGTGACAGGCAGAGGCATGGCCGGCGGCCGCACTTTCCTTCGGGCATAATGCGGGCCGACATCAATACAGGAGGAAGCATGAAAGCCGTACGCTGCAACCACTGGGGACCGCCGGACAGCCTGGTGGTAACAAGCCTGCCCGACCTGGTGCCGGGTCCGGGAGAAGTCGTGGTCGACGTGAAGGCGGCCGGCGTCAACTTCCCGGACGTGCTGACAGTGCAGGGCAAGTACCAGTACAAACCTGATCTGCCTTTCACGCCGGGCAATGAATTCGCGGGCGTGGTGCACGCCGTGGGGCCGGGCGTGACCGCCTATGCGCCGGGCCAGGGCGTGATCGGTTTTACGCGCACCGGCGCGTTTGCGGAACAGGCCCTTGCGCCGCTCGAATCCCTGCTGCCGCTGCCGCAGGGCATGGACTTCGACACGGCAGCGGCGATCACCCTCACCTACGGCACCTCCTACCATGCGGTGGCCGACCGCGGGGCGCTGCAGGCGGGCGAGACCATGCTGGTGCTGGGCGCCGCCGGCGGCGTCGGCCTGGCGGCGGTCGAGATCGGCAAGGCGCTTGGCGCGCGCGTGATCGCGGCGGCGTCGAGCGACGAGAAGCTGGCGGTGTGCAAGGCGCACGGGGCGGACGAGCTGATCAACTACGAGCGGGACGACCTGCGCGAAGCGATCAAGGCGGCGACCGCCGGACGCGGGCCGGATGTGATCTACGATCCGGTGGGAGGCCCTTACAGCGAACCGGCATTGCGCTCGATTGCGTGGCGCGGGCGGCATCTGGTGGTCGGGTTTGCCGCGGGAGAGATTCCGCGGCTGCCGTGGAACCTGATGCTGCTGAAAGGGGCGTCGGTGGTGGGGGTATTCTGGGGCGACTTCACGCGCAAGGAGCCGGCGGCACACCAGGCGGCGATGCAAAGGCTGATGGACTGGATGGCGGAGGGCAAGCTGCGGCCGCTGGTGTCGAAGCGGTATCCGCTGGATCAGACGGCGCAGGCGCTGAACGATATGGCGGGACGGAAGGTCGTGGGCAAGGTGGTGATCGCGCCTTGACTGGTTTGCAGCGGCTCGCATCCAACTAACCCGTTTATCCCGCCAGCTTCAAGAGCGTCGTACGCGCCACTGGCGCGTACGACGGTTTTGGGTTAGCGGAAGAACGGCGCTGACGGCCTCATGCGGCTTCGCCACCTTCGGCCGGGGTCTCGGTCCCCTCGAAGAACCCAATCACATCCGCCTGCACCCGCGTCCGCCGGAACGCCGGCAAACTCTGCCAAATCCGCCGCCCATAGGGCTTGGTGATCAAACGCGGATCGCAAATCATCAGTACGCCCCGGTCGTCCACGTCGCGGATCAGGCGTCCCGCACCCTGCTTCAGCGTGATGATCGCCTCCGGCAGCTGATGATGAACGAAGCCATTCATCCCCTGCTTCTCCATCACCTCGATGCGCGCAGCCAGCACCGGATCGTCCGGCGGTGCAAACGGCAGCTTGTCGATGATCACCAGTGACAGCGCATCGCCACGCACGTCCACCCCTTCCCAGAAGCTCTGGCTGCCCACCAGCACCGCATTGCCCGCATTACGGAAGGAATCCAGCAGCTCGGTACGGCCCCGCTCGCCCTGCACGAAGAGCGGGAAATCCAGCCCGCGCTCGGCGAACTCGGCGCGCAGGCGCTCGGCCACGCGGTTGACCGCGCGAATCGTCGTGCACAGGAAGAAGGTGCGCCCGCCCGCCGCTTCGATCACCGGCAGCGCGCAGTCGACCACGGCGTCGGTGTACCCCATCGAGTTCGGCTCCGGCAGCCCGGTCGGCACGTACAGGAGGCCCTGGTCGCCATAGTTGAACGGGCTCGGCCAGGTCTTGGCCGGCTCGCCGGTCAGGCCGAGCTGGTCGGAGAAATGGCGGAAGTCGCTCTTCACCGCCAGGGTTGCCGAGGTAAAAATCCAGCTGCGCGGCGTGCCTTCGCGCTGGTTCGAGAAAATCGGCGCGATCGACAGCGGGGTCTTGTGCAATTGCAGTGAGGACGAGAAGGCCTCCACCCACAGCACGCACTGCTCGGCGGCCGCCGCCTTGGCGTCCGGTTTCCACGCCTCGTACGCAGCGGCCAGTTCCAGCGCACGCACACGGCAGGCCTCGATGGTCTCGGCGCGCGCGGCGTTTTCCTCCAGCACCGTGATCATGCCGGACAGCGCTTCCTTGAGCGTATCGAGGGCCGGGAAGAATTGCGAGGTCGGCAGGATCTGCGGCAGCGACAGGCGCATGTTGTTGTCCCCGCCGAAAGCCAGGCGCAGGTCGCGCGCGGCCTTCTCGACCACGGTGACGACCTTGGCCCAGTCCGGACCGCCGCGCGCATGCGCCAGGCCTTCCGCCAGCACGTCGCGGCACAGTTCCAGCACCTGGGAAGTCGAGACCGACTGGCCGAAGAACAGGGTTGCGGTGTCCGGCAGCTGGTGCGCCTCGTCGAAGATCACGGTGTTGGCGGACGGCAGCAGTTCGGCCACGCCGGTGTCTTTCAGGGCCACGTCGGCGAAGAACAGGTGGTGGTTGACCACCACCACGTCGGCCTGCTGGGCCTCGCGCCGCGCCTTCATGACGAAGCAGTCCTGGTAGTACTGGCACTCGGCGCCTACGCAGTTGTCGCGGGTCGAGGTGACCAGGTTCCAGATGGTGGCGTTTTCCGGCACCTTGGCGAGCTCGGCCTTGTCGCCCGAATTGGTCATCTTGATGAAGCGCGAGATCTCGCGCAGGTGGCCGACGTCGTCGCGCGAAGTCAGGCGGCCGTTCTGCAGCGTGCGCTCCAGGTTGTAATGGCAGACATAGTTGGCGCGCCCCTTGAGCAGGGCCACCGACACCGGCGCCCGCAGCGCGGCGCGCACGGTCGGGATGTCGCGCAGGAACAACTGATCCTGCAGGTTCTTGGTGCCGGTCGAGATGATGGTCTTGCCGCCCCACAGCAGGGCCGGGACCAGGTAGGCGAAGGTCTTGCCCGTGCCGGTGCCGGCCTCGGCCATCAGGACTTGCTGGTCGGCGATCGCCTGGGCGATGGCCTTGGCCATCTCGGTCTGGGACTGGCGCGGCTTGAAGGTGCCGACGGCAGGCGCGAGCGGGCCGCCCGCACCGAACAGGCGGTCGATGTCGGCGTCGTACTTGCCGGCCGGGGCGCTGGCTTGCGAAGCGGCGTCGGCGCCCGCGTCTTGCAATGGCGTCGCGACCGGTTCTTCGGCTGCGCCGGGAACTGGGAGATGATCGGTCAAAATGTCGGGTTCGGTGTGGCCGGGCGGGAAACGCCTCAGGCCGGGATATCGGGCACCAGCTGCATCTTCAGCAGCGTAATATGGTCTTTGAGCTGCAGTTTGCGCTTTTTCAGGCGTCGCAGCTGTAACTGGTCGGTGTGACCGTCGGCCGTCAGCATGGATATGACAGCGTCGAGGTCGCGGTGTTCCACGTCGAGTTCAATAATGCGGCGCTGGATGTCCTGGACGTCGATCATGATGTCTGTTCCAAACAGTTCTGGTGTTATACGTTACGGGAATTCGGTCCGCTGACTGGCGGCGCAGTGTGTCGCTTGGCCTTTACGGCTTGCAACATTCGGGCTTCTCAGTGCATAGTTTAATCTACGCTGAGGTTGCCGCCAACAAAGATTGGTGCAAGCGCTACGGAAAACACGAGTTTATGACTTCATACAAGATCGAAGCGGGGACCGCGCAACACATCGGGAACCGCCCGCAGCAGAACGACCGCACCGCCCTCATGACCGGCGCGCGCGCGCCCGGCTACGTATTGGCGGTGTTGTCGGACGGGATCGCCAGTTCGGCCGGGGCCGACCAGGTGCTGCATACGGCGCGCCAGGTATTCGACGAATTCAAGCCGGGCGACCGGCCCAGCCTGGAGCGCCTCGGGCAGCTGCTCCAGGACATCATCAGCGAGTCGCATCTGGTCATCAAGATGAACTCGGTGACCACCAAGACCGAGATTCATGCCAGCTTCGTGGGCCTCGTATTGACGCCGCACGGCGAGGCCGTCTGGGCCCATGTGGGCGATTCGCGCCTGTACCGCTTCGAGAACGGCAAGTGCATGACGCGCACCAGCGATATGGCCTATATCGAGCATCTGATGAGCGAGCACTTGCCGGAGGATGCAGCCCGACACCACCGCAAGTCGAAACTGCTGCTGAATGTCCTGGGGAACGAGCGCAAGGAGCCGTTCGTGACGATCGGCAGCCATAGCGGGCTGGGGGTGGGAGATGGGTTCCTGCTGTGCTCGGATGGCTTGTGGCACTTCTTTACCGATGCCGAGCTGGCGGCGGTGACGGCCAAGGCCACGCCGCGCCAGGCGTCGGAGATGTTGATCGAGAAGGCGCTGGAGCGCTCGCAGGGCAAGGGTGGGAATTGCACGATGGCGATCGTCAAGCTGGTGAAGCCGGCGCAGGATGGGGCGGGTGCGGGGGTGGTGAAGCGGGTGGTGTGAGGCGCTAACGCTGCGCTTGCAAACTTGGGTCCCCGCCTTCGCGGGGATGACGGTTCTAGCGATACCGATTGCTTCAAACACAAGCGCTTGCCTAAAGACCGTCATCCCGGCGAAGGCCGGGACCCAAGTCCGTAGCGCACCACTAACGCGAAACGATCACTTGCCAGCCGCCGCAGCAGCATCCGCCTTGGCCTTCGCCTCGTCCTCCGCCCTTTTGGCGGCCTTCGCCTCACGCTCCGCCTTGCGCTTCGCGACTTCCTTCTGCCGCTCTTCCGACTTGCGCTTGCGCTCCTCGAAATCCTTCACATTCTCCGCACGCTCGACATCGGTCAGCCGTTCCGCATCCTCGCGCGCCCTCTGCTGCTGGCGCTCGCTGGCCGCGCGCGGACGGGGCGGCGGCAAGGCGGCCGGCTCGCGCGGCGGAGCAGGCGGCTGGGCGGCCAGGGCGGCTTCCTGGGCCTTGTACTCGGCCTCGGCCTTCGCCATGGCGCGGTCGCGCTCCTCGACCTTCACCCGGCGTTTATAACGCTCGGCCTCGATCTCGATCGCGCGCTGCGCCGACAGCGCCGTGCGGCGCCTTTCCTTGGCCTCGTCCAGGCATTTATTGACGAAGAATTTCTCGTAGCAGACCGCTTCGCGCTCGGCATAGCGCGCCTCGATGGCAGCGCTTTCCTTCGCCGCCGCGGCCAGGCGCTGGTCGGCCTGGGCCACGGAGGTGGTCGGCTCGGTCGGCAGGGTCATCGGCGCCGGGTCGGTCGTGGCGCATGCGGCCAGCAGCGCCGCAGTGATGCTTGCTGCGAGCATGCGTACTGCAAATCGATTCGTCATGGATCTCCTTTCGGTCAGGCGATGGCGTCGGCCGCCCCGCGGCGCTCGGCAAGCATGTACTCGCGCGACTGCATCTCGATGATACGCGATACCGTGCGGTGGAACTCGTTCGCCAGCTGGCCCTGGGTGTACAGCTCTTCCGGCTCGACAGCGGCCGACATGATCAGCTTGACCTTGTGGTCGTAGAACACGTCGATCAGCCAGGTGAAGCGGCGCGCTTCCGAGGCCTGCCCCGCCGACATCGCGGGAATGCCGGACAGGATCACGGTGTGGAACTGGCTGGCCAGCTCCAGGTAGTCGTTCTGCGAGCGCGGGCCGCCGCACAGGGTGGCGAAGTCGAACCAGATCACGCCGCCGGCGCGGCGCAGCGGACGGATCTCGCGGTTCTCGATGCGCACCACCGGATGCGGATCCTCGGCGGTGTCGGCGATCTTGGCGAAGGCTTCGCGCAGCGCGTGATCGGAGGCGGCGTTGAGCGGCGTGTAATAGGCCTCGACCTGCTCCAGCGCGCGCTTGCGGTAGTCGTTGCCGGCGTCGACGTTCAGGACGTCGAGCTTGTCCTTCAGCAGCGCGATGGTCGGCAGCATGCGGTCGCGGTGCAGGCCGTCCGGATACAAGGTGGACGGCTCGTAGTTCGAGGTCATCACGAAGCTCACGCCGTTGTCGAACAAGGCCTTGAGCAGGTTATAGAGGATCATCGCGTCGGCGATATCCGAGACATGGAATTCGTCGAAGCAGATCAGGCGGTACTTCTTGGCCACGCGCTTGGCGACTTCGTCGAGCGGGTCGGCCACGCCCTTGAGCTGGTCGAGCTGGTGGTGCACCGAGCGCATGAACTCGTGGAAGTGCAGGCGCGTCTTGCGCACCACCGGCACCACCGAGTAGAAGGAGTCCATCAGGAAGGACTTGCCGCGCCCCACCCCGCCCCACATATAGACGCCCTTGGGCACGTCGGGGCGGTTGATGAGGCGCTTGAAAGCGGACGACCGCTGGGCCTTGTAATCGACCCAGTCGTCGTACGCCTGCTGAAGGCGGTCGACCGCGGCCTGCTGGGCCGGATCGGACTTGAAGCCGCGCTCGTTCAGCGCATGCTGGTAATACTCTTGGACGTTCATAGACGGTGCTGTAAAAACATGGGGTGGACGGATAACCGCCCACCCCAGATTTGCGCGACGGCGCGAGCGCCGCCGCGGGACTGCTTAGAAGTTGAGCGAACGCTTGTCCACCGCCAGCGCGGCTTCCTTGGTCGACTCCGACAGCGACGGGTGAGCGTGGCAGATGCGGGCGATGTCTTCCGACGAGGCCTTGAACTCCATCGCGACCACGGCTTCCGAGATCAGCTCCGAAACCATCGGGCCGACCATATGGACGCCCAGGATCTCGTCGGTGGTGGCGTCGGCCAGGAACTTGACCATGCCCGAGGTGTCGCCCAGTGCGCGCGCACGGCCGTTGGCCATGAACGGGAAGGTACCTGCCTTGTAGGCCACGCCGTCGGCTTTCAGCTGCTGCTCGGTACGGCCCACCCACGCGATTTCCGGCGAGGTGTAGATCACCCAAGGAATGGTGTTGAAGTTGACGTGGCCGTGCTGGCCGGCGATGCGCTCGGCAACCGCGACGCCCTCTTCCTCGGCCTTGTGCGCCAGCATCGGGCCGCGCACCACGTCGCCGACCGCCCACACGCCCGGCAGGCTGGTGCGGCACTCGTCGTCCACGACCACGAAGCCGCGCTCGTCCAGCTGCAGGCCGACGGTTTCGATACCCAGGCCGATGGTGTTCGGCACGCGGCCGATCGAGATGATCAGGCGGTCGAAGACAGCGGTCTGCGCGGCGCCGGTGTTGTCGGCGTATTCCACGGTGACCTTGTTGTCGCCCTTGGTGATCGCGCCGATCTTGCAGCCCAGGCTGATCTTCAGGCCCTGCTTGGTGAACAGCTTGTGCGCTTCCTTGGCGATCTGCTCGTCGACCGCGCCCAGGAAGGTCGGCAGGCCTTCCAGCACGGTGACGTCCGCGCCCAGGCGGCGCCACACGCTGCCCATTTCCAGGCCGATCACGCCGGCGCCGATCACGCCCAGCTTGCCCGGAACGGCGTCGATCGCCAGCGCGCCGGTGTTCGACAGGATCAGCTTTTCGTCGAAGGCCGCGCCCGGCAGTTCGCGGGCGTTCGAGCCGGTCGCGACGATGACGTTCTTGGCGGTCAGGGTGTCGGTGGTCGGGCCGCTGACGTTGATGGTGTAGCCGCCCTCAGCCTTGCCTGCGAAGGCGCCGCGGCCGTGGAAGAAGGTGACCTTGTTCTTCTTGAACAGGTAGATGATGCCGTCGTTGTTCTGCTTGACGATGCCGTCTTTGCGCTTGAGCATCTGGGCCAGGTCGAGTTCCAGGCCCGAGACCTTGATGCCGTGGTCGGCGAAGGCGTGGCCGGCGTGCTCGTAGTTTTCCGACGATTGCAGCAGGGCTTTCGACGGGATGCAGCCGACGTTGGTGCAGGTGCCGCCCGGGGCAGGCTTGCCGGCAGCGTTGCTCCATTCGTCGATGCAGGCCACCTTGAAGCCCAGTTGTGCTGCACGGATGGCAGCCACGTAGCCGCCAGGACCGCCGCCGATCACGACGACGTCAAATTGTTTATCGCTCATTATTTATCCTTGTTGGTTCGATCCGCGTCCGGTAGCCCGCTACCCCAAACCGTCTTCCCCGCGAAGGCGGGGACCCAAGTTTGCGTGTGTATCGCCATCGCGTCACACTAGTGGCGGCGCGACGAACTTGGGTTCCCGCCTTCGCGGGAATGACGTTCGAAAGCTAACGACGTCGGTGACGTCCAGGATCGAACGTGTTTATTCTTCGGGAACAAAAATCCACAACAGCAAATAGACCACCGCGCCGAATCCAAACGTGACGGTGAACAGCACGAACACCAGCCGCCACACCCAGGAGTCCACTCCCGAGGCGACGCCCAGTCCTCCGCACACGCCGCCCAGCCAGCGGTCCGCGCGCGAGCGGCGCAGGCTGCTCAGCTCGTCGGACAGCGAGCCGTTCCCCTTGTTCAGGTTCACGGACGGGGACGGGGTGCTCGACAGCACCCTCGCCTTGGCTTGTTCGAATTCGGCGTCGGTCAGCGCGCCGGCCTGGTGCAGTTCGTGCAGCCGTTTGATTTCGTCAGACAGGTTCATGTCATTCTCCAAACAGCGTCCAGGCGGCGCGCTTTCCCATTGCTGCGATTACAGGTCCAGCAGCAGGCGGGCCGGATCTTCCAGCGCGTCCTTCATGGCCACCAGGCCCAGCACGGCTTCGCGGCCGTCGATGATGCGGTGGTCGTAGGACATCGCCAGG
The DNA here is from genome assembly GCA_946886065.1 of uncultured Massilia sp. Next base: position 32,472 of record CAMPHU010000022.1, read on the forward strand.
TAGTTCATCGGACGCACCACGATCTGGCCGTTTTCGACCACAGCGCGGTCCTTGGTCGCGTGCACGCCCAGGATCGCCGACTGCGGCGGGTTGATGATCGGGGTCGACAGCATCGAGCCGAACACGCCGCCGTTCGAGATCGAGAAGGTACCGCCGTTCAGGTCGTCCAGGGTCAGCTTGCCGTCCTTGGCCTTCTGGCCGAATTCACCGATCTTCTTCTCGATCTCGGCGATCGACATCTGGTCGGCGTTGCGCAAGATCGGCACCACCAGGCCACGCGGCGAACCGACAGCGATACCGATGTCGAAGTAGCCGTGGTAGACGATGTCGTTGCCGTCGACCGACGCGTTCAGGATCGGGTACTTCTTCAGCGCGGCCACGGCGGCCTTCACGAAGAAGGACATGAAGCCCAGCTTGACGCCGTGTTCTTTCTCGAACTTGTCCTTGTACTTGTTACGCAGTTCCATGACCGGAGCCATGTTCACTTCGTTGAAGGTGGTCAGGATGGCGTTGGTCTGTTGCGACTGCAGAAGGCGCTCGGCGATACGGGCGCGCAGGCGGCTCATCGGCACGCGCTCTTCCGGACGGTCGCCCAGGTTGGCCGGGGCCGGTGCGGCGACTTGCGCCAGGGCCGGCTTGGCGGCCGGTGCCGGTGCTGCGGCCGGCTTGTTGGCGACTGCGGCCAGGGCGTCGCCCTTGGTCACGCGGCCGTCGCGGCCCGAACCTTCGACGCCGGCGGCGCTCATGTTGTTGTCAGCCAGGATCTTGGCGGCGGCCGGCATCGCCACGCCTGCCTTCGACTGGTCGGCTGCCGGAGCGGCTGCCTGCTGGATCGGGGCATTCGGTGCGGCCGACGGAACGGCGCTCACCTGCAGCGGGCTCACCTGGGCCGAGGCTTCGGTATCGATGATCGCGATGACTTCGCCCGACACGACGGTCGCGCCGTCGGCCTTGATCAGCTGCGTGATCACGCCGGCGCTCGGGGCCGGCAGTTCCAGGACCACCTTGTCGGTCTCGATGTCGATCATGTTTTCGTCGCGCGAAACGGCTTCGCCGACTTTCTTGTGCCAGGACAGCAGGGTCGCTTCAGCAACCGATTCCGACAGTTGGGGGACCTTGACTTCGATTTGTGCCATGTTGTTATTACTCCGTTATATATTCTGTGCAAACACCCCGGGCAGGGCCCGGGGCAGTGGTGTGCTTACTTGGTCAGGATAAAGCCCTTCAACTTCGCGAACGCGGTTTCCAGCAGTTCCTTCTGCTGCGCCACGTGCTTGTCGGCATAGCCGACCGCCGGGGACGCCGAGGCTGCGCGGCCGGCATACGCCAGGCGCTGGCCTTCTTCCATGCTTTCGAAGATGTTGTGCTGGATCTGGAACCACGGACCCTGGTTCTGCGGTTCGTCCTGTGCCCACACCACTTCGGTCGCGTTGCTGAACTTCTTCAGTTCGGCGGCGAAGGACTTGTGCGGGAACGGATACATCTGCTCGATACGGACGATCGCCACGTCGCCGGCGTTGCGCGCCTTGCGGGTGTTGACCAGGTCGTAGTACACCTTGCCCGAGCAGACGATCACGCGCTTGACCTTCGACGCTTCGATCTTCTCGTCCACTTCGCCGATCACGGTCTGGAATCCGCCCTTGGCCAGGTCGGTCAGCGGCGAACCGGCATCCTTGTTACGCAGCAGCGACTTCGGCGTGAAGATCACCAACGGCTTGCGGAACTGGCGCACCATCTGGCGGCGCAGCAGGTGGAAGATCTGGGCGGCCGTGGTCGGCTGCACCACTTGCATGTTGTTGTCGGCGCACAGCTGCAGGAAGCGCTCGATACGGGCCGACGAGTGTTCCGGGCCCTGGCCTTCGTAGCCGTGCGGGAGCATCATGGTCAGGCCGGATGCGCGGCCCCACTTCACTTCGCCCGAGGCGATGAACTGGTCGATGACGACCTGGGCGCCGTTGACGAAGTCGCCGAACTGGGCTTCCCAGATGGTCAGGGTGTTCGGTTCGGCGGTCGAGAAGCCGTACTCGAAGCCGAGCACCGCTTCTTCCGACAGCACCGAGTCGATCACGGTGAAGTGCGCCTGGTTGTCCGAGACATTGGCCAGCGGCAGGTAGATGCCCTGGTCCCAGCGCTCGCGGTTCTGGTCGTGCAGCACGGCGTGGCGGTGCACGAAGGTG
>CAMPHU010000023.1 GCA_946886065.1 uncultured Massilia sp.
TGCTCGATCAGGCGCGGCAGGTGGCGCTTGACGCTGGCCTGGTTCATGCGCAGGGTCAGGCCCTTGTTCAGGGCGTTGCCCATCGGGACCGCGTTGAAGGTCGGGCCGTAGACGCCGACAATCGACACGTTGCCGCCCTTGCGCACCGAATTGATGCACCAATGCAGCACGGTGGCCGCGCCGGCCTGCATCTTCATCAGGCGCCCGGTCAGGGTCTGGGCGATGCTGCCGGCCGCGTCGCCGCCGACCGCGTCGATGCAGACGTCGGCGCCCATCCAGTCCGTCATCTTCTTGATGTGCAGCGCCATGTCGTCCACTTCGCGGAAGTTCACCACTTCGCACTGGGCATAGCGCTTGACGAACTCGAGGCGGTATTCCACCTCGTCGACCACGATCACGCGGCCCGCACCCATCAGCCAGGCCGACTTGGCGGCGAAGATGCCGACCGGTCCGGCCCCGAACACGACCACGGTGTCGCCCTGCTGGATATCGCCCATCTCGGCCGCCTGGTAGCCGGTCGGCACCGCGTCGGTGAGCAGCACGGCGTCGTCATCGTCGATATCGTGCGGGATCACCAGCGGCCCGACGTCGGCCATCGGCACGCGCACCAGTTCGGCCTGGCCGCCGTCGTAGCCGCCCGCCGTGTGCGAGTAGCCGTAGATGGCGCCCACCGCCGACGCCTGGGCGTTGGTGTTGTGGCAGTTGCCGTAAAGCTCGTGCTGGCAGAAGAAGCAGGAACCGCAGAACAAGTTGAAGGGCACCAGGACCTTGTCGCCCACCTTCAGGTTCTGCACGCCGGAGCCGACTTCCTGCACCACGCCGATGAATTCATGGCCGAAGGTATGGCCGACGCGGGTGTCGGGCACCATGCCGTGGTACAGGTGCAGGTCCGAACCGCAGATGCAGGTGCGGGTGACGCGCACGATGGCGTCGCCCGGGTGCTCGATGACCGGTTCGGGCTTGTGGTCGGCGCGGACACGGTAGGGCCCGCGGTAGTTCATTGCCAGCATAAGTCCTCCTCCTCGATGGTTGACGAAGTCCGCCCTTCCGGGCGAACTGATGTGCAAACACGTTATGTCAAAATGCCAAGGAAGGCGATACGCGCACGGAAACGAACTGCCGATTTCGCCGATTTTTTACGAAGATGCGCGCCAATGCATTCACGTACGGAAATGTTAGGCGCGCGCGTCTTTACAATTGGCGTGCCTCGAAGGTGTTGCAGGACTCGACCTGGCCGCTGTCCAGGCCGCGGCGGAACCAGCGCACGCGCTGGGCCGAGCTGCCGTGGGTAAAGGAATCGGGCACCACGACGCCGCGCGACTGCTTCTGCAGCGCATCGTCGCCAATGGCCGAGGCCGCCGCCAGGGCCGCCTCGACGTCGCCCTGCTCCAGGATCTGCTCGCGCTGGTTGGTGCGGTTGGCCCACACGCCGGCGAAGCAGTCGGCCTGCAGCTCCAGGCGCACCGAGAGCGCATTGCCTTCGCTCTCGGACAGGCGCTGCTGGGCGGAATGCACCTTGTCGGACAGGCCCAGCAGGTTCTGCACGTGGTGGCCGACCTCATGGGCGATCACATAGGCTTGCGGAAATTCGCCGGACACATTGAAGCGCTGCTGCATCAGGCGGAAAAAGCTCAGGTCGATATAGACCTTCTGGTCCGGCGGGCAATAAAAGGGGCCGGTGGCGCTCTGGCCGGTGCCGCAGGCGGTAGGTGTGGCGCCCTCGAACAGGACCAGGCGCGCCGGCGTGTACTGCGCGCCCTGCTCGCGGAAGATGGCGGCCCAGACGTCCTCGGTATAGGCCAGGGTGGTGCGCACGAACTGGGTTTCGCGGTCGTTGGCCGGCTCGGTACGGGTCTGCTGCTGCACCGGCGCCGGGGAGCCCCCGCCCAACAGGGCCAGGATGGTGCCCGGATCGACCCCGAAGATGGCGCCGCCGACCAGGGCGATCACCAGGGTGCCGATGCCCACCGTGCGCCCGCCGAACCCGAATCCACCGCCTCCGCTCCCGCGGCGGTCCTCCACGTTGTCGCTCTGACGGTCGCCTTCCCATTTCATGCTGTTCTCCTCCGGCGCCGGGGCCTATTTGCCTCCGTGCCGCTTCAGGTTGCTCGTATCGGGCCGTTCGCGCGCATCCTTGGTGCGCAAATCGTCCGCCGGCAACAGCCCGGCGCGCGCCTCGTCGTGCAGGCTGCGCTCGTGGCGTTCGCGTTCGATTTCGCGTTCGATGCGGCTATGCGCAATATCGTCCCGTTCTCTGGTAGCCATCGTCGCTCTCCCATTGTTGTGAACGGCTGTGCGGCCCAGTATCGGCCGGGCCGGGCACGAGCACTGTTCGACCATTCACATAGTGCAGCAAATTCGTCTGGAAGCCATGCACGCTTGCGTTGTGCAGCGCACGGAAGCATGCCCGCCCGCGTGCGAGGCTGGAAGCATGAACCCATCCAATGTCACCGCCCTGCTCTCGCTGGGCAACAGTCTGCGCCAGGCAGGCTACCGTTTCATGACCGTCACGCCGTCCACCCACCGGCGCATCAACTGCCGTCCGGGCAACGAACGCGCCACCGACCTGCGCGGCATCTTCGGCTGGAGCCGCCCTTTCGCTCCCGATCTGCTGCCGCCGCGCATGCTCGCGCTGATGCGCGAGGCCGCGATCGTGAAGGAAGAAGGCAACCTGCTGCGCTCGGCCCTGCGGGCATCCACCCTGGGCGGGCAGCTGCTGTTCCACTCGGCCTATCCCACCAGCGAGGACGACGCGGTGTTCTTCGGGCCGGACACCTACCGTTTCGTCGGCACGATGGAGCGCGCCTTTCCCTGGCTCGGGTCGGGACCGACGCGGGCGGTCGACATCGGCTGCGGAGGCGGCGCGGCGGCGATCACGATCGCGCACAAGTTCCCGCATGCGGAAGTGATCGGGACCGACGTCAACGAAAAGGCCTTGGCGCTGTCCGCCGTGAACGGACGCCTTGCGCGCACCGGCAACCTGGCGCTGCGCCGCAGCGACCTGTTCGACGGGCTGGAGGGCGACTTCGACCTGATCGTCTCGAATCCGCCCTACATCCTGGACGAGGACGAGCGGCCCTACCGCCACGGCGGCGGCGAGCGCGGGGCGGAGATTTCACGCCGGATCGTCGAGGAAGGACTGGAGCGGCTGCGCCCTGGAGGGAGCCTGATGCTGTACACCGGCGTGGCGCTCAGCGGGCCGGACGACCATTTCCTGGACAGCGTGCGGCCGCTGCTGGAGCGGGTGTGCGGCAACTGGCATTACGAGGAGCTCGATCCCGACATCTTCGGCGGGCAGCTCGGCGAGCCGGGGTATGAAGAGGTGGAGCGCATCGCGGCCGTCTGGCTGCACGCGGTCAAGCGCTGATGGCCCAGCGCCCCTGGCAACCCGGACTCGTCCGGGCGGGCGTGAAAAAGAAAAGGGATGCGCGCCGAAGGCGGCATCCCTGACGCCGGCGACGCGCAGCGCTTAGAAGGTCTTGCTCCAGCTGACCGCCAGCGTACGGCCGCGGCCTGCATAGGTCGCCGCCGGATCTTCCTTGGCCGCCGACTGCGAGTAGTAGCCGACGTACTGCTTGTCGAACAGGTTCTCGATGCTGACGCCCACGCGGCCGTAGAGGGTATCGAAGGTGGCCGCGGCATCGAACAGGGAGTAGCCCTTGAAGTTCTCCTGCAGTTTGCTGGTGCCCACCACGCGGCCGAAGTTGATGTCGCGGTCGCGCAGGTGGGTCGCCTGCACGCGCAACTGCGCCTTCGGCATGAACTGCCAGTTGGTGCCGAGTACCGCCTTGTCCGGGCCCTGCGAGCGCGCGCCGAGATCCAGGTCCATCGGCGCGCCCTGGGTAGCCGCGGTCTTGCCGTCGGTGGTGGCGTAGGTGCCGAACACCGACAGGCCTTTCACCGGCTTCCACTCGGCATTCGCTTCCCATCCCTTGACCGTGGTCGGCACGCGCTCGACCAGGCCGATGCCGGCCGAGGTGATGCGGATCACGCTGCCCAGCTTGGAGCGCGAGTCGTAGCGCGAGATGCCGAACTGGCCCTTCGCGCCGCGCCAGTTGATGCCGACTTCCTTGTTGCGGGTGACGATGGGTTGCAGGCTGATCAGGTTGGCGACCGACTGGTTCGGGACGTTCACGCCACGCAGGACCAGGCCCGCGTCCGGCAGGCCGAAGCCTTCCGACACCGAGGCGAAGGCCGACCATTGCGGCGCGAAGCGCCACACCGCGCCCAGGTTCTTGACCGACTTCGAGAACTCGGCCGCGCCGCCCTCCACCACGCGGCTGCCGTAGGCGGCCAGGGTGGTATAGGTGTCGACTTCCAGCTTGGCGTCCTCATGGCGCACGCCGCCGCGCACGGTGACGTCGCCGAATTCGTATTCGAGCTGGAGGAAGGGCGCCAGCGAACGGAATTTCAGTTCCGGCACCCAGACGCGGTTGGTGCCCGCCAGGCGCTGCTGGGTGTGGTCCTTCAGCCAGTCCAGGCCGGCGGTCAGCTCCAGGTTCTCGACCAGGGTATCCGGACGCACGTAGGTGATGCGCGAACCGATCTTGTCGGCGACGACTTCCGACTGGTCGTACAGGGTGCCGCGCGGGGCGATGCGCACGTCCTGGAAAGTCGAGGTGTTGGTGGCGCCGTACAGCGATTCGAAATCGTGCTTGAACACCTGCGCGGTCAGCGAACCGCCCGCCAGGTCGGCGTGGCGGTAGTCCAGGCTGGCGCTGCGCACGCGGTTGCGCGGCGCCATGCCGATCGGCGTGCCCGGCACCGCACCGGTCGGGATGCCCAGCGCCACCGAGCCCGGATCGTTCTTGTAGTCGCCTTCGCCGGTCAGGTTGAAGCGGTTGACCGTGAGCTGCACGCGCTGCTCGCCGAAGCTCTTGCCGATCTTGAGGAACAGGTCGTCGCCGTGCGAGTCGTTGGTGTCGCCCTGCACGTTGTCGATGCCCAGGCGGCGGCCGTTGCCGTCGTAGCCCATGCCGCGCCGCTGCGTACTGACGAAGCCCAGCAGGTCGAAGGCGTCCGACTTGTGGCTGACCGTCAGGCCGGTCTTCCAGTCCTGGTTATCCGAGCGGAACTGGGTCGCGAAACGGGTGTTGACGGTAAGCTTGGTGCCCTTGGCGCGCGGCGTCTTGGTGATGTAGTTGATGATGCCGCCGGTCGCGCCCATGCCCTGGATGGCCGAGGCGCCGTTGATGACTTCGATGCGTTCGATGATGGCGCTGTCGGCAAAATAGCCCTCGCGCATGCCGGCGCGCAGCGGGTTCGATTGCGGAATGCCGTCGAACAGGATCAGCGGCTGGCGGCCGCGCAGCGATTCGCCGGTGGAGGTCATCTTCTGGCGGCTGGGCGAAAAGCCCGGCACATAGGTCGCCAGCGCCTGCGAGGGATCGTCGGCGATCAGGTACTGGGTGGACAGCTCCTGCTGGGTGATCACGGAGACGGCGCCCGGGATCTTGTCGACGGCCTTGGCGGTGCGGGTCGCGGTGACGACGACCGAAGCCATGTCCTCTTCCTGGGCCTGCTGGGCCTGCTGGGCCTCCTGGGTTTGCTGGGCGAAGGCATAGGGCATCGCCATCAGTGCGCACGCGGTGGCAACCGCAAAAGAAACCGGCTTCATCGAACTCATTTTTTGATTTCTACTTTTCTGAAAGAAACACAAGGCGAAATGATAATGATTCTCATGTATTAACGCAAGTAGTAGGAATCATTCTCATTTGCGTTTATGATACGGTCTATGAAAAATCTCATCCGTACCGTCCACCTGTGGGCCGGCCTGGTCTTCGGCGTCATCCTGGTCCTGCAGGGGCTGACCGGCTCCCTGCTCAGCTGGCGCCACGAACTCGACGCCTGGCTGAACCCGGGCCTGCTGCAGGTGGCGCCGCCGCCGGGCAAGGTGGCGGGCCAGCCGGTGCTGATCGAGCCGGCGACGGCGGCGGCGGTGGTCGAGCGCCTGGTGCGCGACCCGGCCTACGGACGTCCGGATACCCTCTTCCTCCCCGAGGTGCACGGCGACGTGTACGTGGCCTGGTACCGCCCGGCCAAGCCGGCATCGAACTGGGACCAGGGCGTGACGCGCCAGGTGATGGTCGACCCGGCCAGCCTGGCGGTGCTGGGCGAGCGCAACTGGGGCGAAGCAGGACTGTCGCGCCCGCTCCTGATGCCGACCCTGTTCCACCTGCACCGCTACCTGATGGCGGGCGACGCCGGCAAGATCGTGATCGCGGTCCAGGGCGTGGCCCTGTTCCTGCTGACCCTGACGGGGATCGTGGTGTGGTGGCCCAAGCTGACCCTGAACGCCTTCTGGCACGCGATCACGGTGCGCGGCTGGGGCAACTGGCCGAAGTTCAGCTTCCAGCTGCACCGTGCGGCCGGGTTCTACACGGCGCCGCTGCTGCTGGTGCTGGCGGTGACGGGGGTCTACTTCAACATGCCGGCCTGGGTGACGCCGGCCATCAAGGCGGTGGCCCCGCTCACCCCGAACGCCAAGGCAGTCAACGCCAGCGATGCCTCGACCCCGCGCATCGGCATCGGCGCGGCGATGGCGGCGGCGCAGGCGCGCTTCCCCGATGGCCGCATCTCGCGCGTGAGCATTCCGGGCAAGCCGGAACAGCCCTTCGAAGTGCGCCTGCGCCAGCCAGGCGAGCTGCGCCACGGGAACGGCGCCACCCGCGTCAGCGTCGATGCCGGCAGCGGCGCCCTGCTGCGCGTGGTCGACCCGCTGACGGCGCGCGGCGGCGACTGGGTGGTCAGCACCTTCTTCCCGCTGCACACCGGCGAAGCCTTCGGCGCGCTCGGACGCATCCTGATCAGCGTCGTGGGCGTGACGCCGCTGGCCTTCTTCATTACCGGCATCGTGGTCTGGCTCAGGTTCCGCCGCAAGCCGGCCAAGCCGGCCAGGCCCACGGCGCCGGCCGTGGCGAGGCCGGCCCCGGTGCGCGTGACGGCCTCCGTCGACTAGGCCCGCGCCGCTTCAGTCCCGCCACAGCCAGCGCAGGGACTCGGCGAGGATGGCGCCGCCGTGCCGGAGCGAATGTCCTCCCTCGCCCACCACCAGTTGATGGGCGATGCCGCGGTAGGCCAGCGCCGCCGCCAGTTCGCGGTTGGCCAGCACCCAGTTGCCGTACATGATGTCGAGGTCGTGCTCTCCGGTTTGCAGGAACACGCGCAAGGGCCGTGCCGGCTCGCGCCGCACCCGGCCGGCGCAGGCGCGTCCGCCGCGGATGTCGACGAAGCTGCCGCAGTGGCTCAGCACCTTGCCGAAGGCGTCGGGCCGTTCCCAGGCCGCATTGAAGGCGCAGTGCCCGCCGGAGCTGAGGCCCGCGATCGCGCGGCGCCGCGGATCGGCCGAGACGCGGTAGCCGGCCAGCGCCTCGGGCAGCAGCTCTTCCAGCAGGAAGCGTGCGTAGTCCGGACCCTGAGCGTCGTATTCGATGCTGCGGTTGCCCGCGCCGCCGTAGACCGGCAGGCCGGGGCCGGTCTCGCCCGGTTCGACGAACAGCGCGATCGTCACCGGCATCGCGCCCTCCTCGATCAGCTGGTCGAGGACGCGCGCGGTATTCGCTTCCGGGCCCAGATAACGGGCGCCGTCCTGGAACACCATCAGAGCGGCTTCCTCGCCGTCGCGGTACTGCCGCGGCACGTAGAGCACGTAGTCCCGCTCGACGCCCGGATAGACGGCGGATGAGCGGTGACGGCGGCGCTCCAGCCGTCCCTCCGGTACCCTGTCCGCGACGCCGGGCGCTGTGTACGGCTCGTCGACGCCCAGCGCCGCCACGAAGCGGTCGACATCCTGCTCCAGGATGCCGGGCATGTTCTCCACCAGCATGCGGCGCAAGGCCGCCTTGACGTCTTCATGCATGGTTCGCACTCCTTGCCGGCTGGGTGGCGCCATGGCGCGCGAGCAGGCGTTCGAAGCCGGACCGGGCGCGCGTCGCGGCGCCGCATTGCTCCAGCAGGCGGGCGTCGTGCTGCGCGGCCAACAGCAAGGCGTAGATCTCGAAGACCAGCTGTTCGGCGTCGGTGTCGGCGCCGACATGGCCCAGCTCCACGGCCTGCCGTGCCGCGTCGCCGAAGGCGTCGCGCCAGGCCGTCACGCTGCTGGTCAGCGCGTGGCGCACGGCGCCGGGGCGGTCGTCGTACTCGGCCGCGCAGCTGATATAGAAGCAGCCGGCCGACTTGCCCGACTCCACCTGCAGCAGGCTCATGTCGAACAGGCGGCGCAGGCGCGCCAGGCCCGGCGCCACCATGCGCGCCGGATGCAGCACTTGCGCCTCGAAGCGCTGGCGGTAGTTCGCCAGCACGGCAAGCTGCAGGGTTTCACGCGAGCCGACGCGGCTGAACACGCCGCTCTTGCTCATCTTCATGGAATCCGCGAGCGTTCCCAAGGTCAGCGCTTCGAGGCCATCATGGCTGGCCACGCCGAGCGCATGCTCGATGATCGCTGCGCGGGTCGACTCCGATTTTCGGGCTGCTACCACGGCTGTCTCCTAAATAGTTTTAACCTGTCCTACAGGTTGATATAAGATTGGCAGATATTTCTGCGAATCACAAGCAAAACCGCTCAAACCTATCAGACAGGAATCATGGATACCACATCGCCGCTCCGCATCCTCCATCTTGGCCTGGGCGCCTTTCACCGCGCCCACCAGGCAGCCTGTTTGCAGGACCTCCACGATGGCGGCGACCGGCGCTGGACCATCGCGGCCGGGAACATCCGCCCCGACCCGAGCGACGTGAGCGACGCGCTGCGGGCGCAGGGCTGCGGCTACACCCTGGAGACCGTCACGCCAGGCGGCGATTACGCCTACCGCCGCATCCGCGCCATCGGCGCCGTGGTTCCCTACGTATCCGGCCTGGCGCCCCTGGTGACCCAGGGCGCCGATCCCGCCACGCGCATCGTGTCCTTCACCGTCACCGAAGCGGGCTACTTCCTCGATACCGGAGGGCGGCTCGACCTGGCCTCGCCAGAGTTGCACGACAGCCTGGAAGACGCCCGCGCCGGACGCGCCGGGGCCACGGTCTACAGCGTGCTGGCGGCCATCCTGCGCGCGCGCCGTGCGGCCGGCGCGGGCGCGCTCACCCTGCTTTGCTGCGACAACCTGCGCCATAACGGCGAGCGCGTGCGCCGGGGGCTCGCCGATTTCCTGGAACAGGCCGGCGACGCGGCGCTGCTGGAGTGGACGGAGCGTAACGCGAGCTTTCCAAACTCGATGGTGGACCGCATCACGCCGCGCGCCACGCCGGAGCTGAGGCAGCGCGTGCTGGCGGCGACCGGGCGCGACGACCCGGCGGCCGTGATGAGCGAATCCTATCTGGAATGGGTGATCGAGGACGATTTCCGCAATGGCCGCCCGGCCTGGGAAAACGCCGGCGCGCGGATGGTGGCGTCGGTCACGCCCTACGAGGAAGCCAAGATCCGGATCCTGAACGCCAGCCACAGCTGCATTGCCTGGGCCGGCGCCCTGCTCGGCTACGGATACATCCATGAAGCGGTGCGCGATCCGCGCATCGGCGCGCTGGCGCACGGCTACGTGACCGATGCGGTGTTCGATTGCCTGCGCCCCAGTCCGGTGGACCTGGAAGCCTACCGCGACGCCGTCATCGCGCGTTTCTCGAGCGACGCGGTGCGCGACACGGTCGGCCGGGTGCTGGCCGACAGCCTGGCCAAGCTGCCGGGCTTCATCGTGCCCACCATCCGCGAGCGCATGGCGCGCGGCCTGCCGCTCGATGCGGTGGCGCCGCTGCCGGCGCTGTACCTGGCCTTCCTCGAGCGCCGGCGCGCCGGCCTGGTCCAGGCCGATTACCGCGACCAGGCTTGCGACGCCGCCTTCGAGCAGCGCGTGCTGGGCGCCGCCGACCCGGTGGGCGCGTTCTGCGCCGAGCCCGCGATCTGGGGCGAACTGGCGGGATCGGGGCCGTTGACGGCCGCCGTGCGCACGGCCCACCTGCGCATCCTGCCGCTTGCCAGCGGCGCGCGCTAAGCCAGCGGCGAGGCCCGGTTCAGCACCGTGCGCAGCGCGAAGCCGGACTTGATGTGGGCCACGCCGGGAATCCGGGTCAGGGTGCGGGTCAGGAAGCGGTGATAGGTCTCGAGGTCGGGCACCACCACGCGCAGGCTGTAGTCGGCGTCGCCGGTCATCAGGAAGCAGCTCATCACCTCGGGCGCGGCGACGATCGCTTCCTCGAAGCGCGCCAGCGCTTCTTCCGATTGCGACGTCAGGGTCACCGCCACCAGCACGCTCATGCGTCCCACCAGCCGGGCTTCGTCGAGCTTGGCCACATAGCCCTGGATATAGCCCGCTTCCTCGAGCCGGCGCACGCGGCGCAGCGTCGGCGTCAGCGACAGCCCCACCAGGTCGGCCAGCTCGCTCCAGGCGATGCGGCCGTCCTGGGCCAGGTGCTGGAGGATCTTGCGGTCTATCCTGTCGATCTCGATATCGCTAGTCATGTTTGCCTACACTCGTCGCTAATAGTAGTAAATCCCGCCAAAACGGCTGTTCATTCTAATCGTTTTCAGTCCCAATCGCTCCGTCCTTGCTCCTAGAATTTCGGCTATCAAACAACAAGCACGGAGACAGGACATGGAAGTTTCGCGCCAGGCGCCACGCGCCAGCATTTACCAACAGGCACAAGGCCGGGTATTCCTCACCGGAATCCAGGCGCTGGTGCTGCTGCCGATGCTGCAGCGCCGGCTGGACCGCGCGCAGGGCCTGTCGACGGCCGGCCTGGTGTCGGGCTACCGCGGCTCGCCGCTGGGGGCCTACGACCAGCAGCTGTGGAAGGCGCAGCAGGACCTGGCGGCGCACGACATCGTGTTCCAGCCGGGCCTGAACGAAGACCTGGCCGCGACCGCGCTGTGGGGCGCGCAGATGCACACCGCCTTCGGCCCGGCGCGCGTGGACGGCGTGTTCGGCATCTGGTACGGCAAGGGGCCGGGCGTGGACCGCACCGGCGACGTGTTCCGCACCGCGAACATGCTGGGTACCTCGAAGCTGGGCGGCGTGCTGGCCGTGTCGGGCGACGACCATGCCGCCCAGTCCTCGATGTATCCGCACCAGACCGACGGCATCTTCCACGCCGCCTCGATGCCGGTGCTGCAGCCGGCCAGCGTGCGCGAAGTGATCGAGCTGGGCCTGGCCGGCATCGCGCTGTCGCGCCATTGCGGCTTGTGGGTGGGCCTCAAGACCATCGCCGAAGTGGTCGAGACCGCGGCCAGCTTCGAGCTGCCCGATGCGCCGGCATTCGTGACGCCCGAAGGCCCGGCGCCCGCGCACGGCTACAACTGGGACCCGCGCATCGCCTGGCCGGGCCAGCGCGCCGAACTCGAACGGCGCCTGATCGAAGAGCGCCTGCCGGCGGCCCGCGCCTGGGCCCGCGCCAACCGCCTCGACCGCGTGCTGATCGATGCGCCGCGGCGCCGCTTCGGCATCGTCACCGTCGGCAAGGCCCACCAGGACCTGATGCAGGCCTTCACCGACCTGGGCCTGGACGCCGCCGAGGTGGCGGCGCTGGGCATCTCGGTCTACAAGGTCGCGATGAGCTGGCCCCTGGAGACCGAAGGCGCCTGCGCCTTCGCCGAAGGGCAGGAGGAAGTGCTGGTGGTCGAGGAAAAGCGCAGCAATGTCGAGGCCCAGCTCAAGGACGCGCTGTACGACCTGGAGTCCGGCCGCCGCCCGCGCATCAGCGGCAAGTCGGCGCTCCCCGAAATCTCGGAATTCTCGCCGCTGCTCGTCGCGCGCGCGCTGGTCGCCCGCTTCGGCGCCGCCCTGCCCCAGCTGCGCGAACGCCTGGCGCGGATCGACGCGCCGCGCGCGGCGCTGCCGGCGGCGGTGATTCCGATCCGCGCGCCCTACTTCTGTTCCGGCTGCCCGCACAACAGCTCGACCCGCACGCCGGAAGGTTCGCGCACCGGCGGCGGCATCGGCTGCCACGTGATGGCGCTGGCCCAGCCCGAGCTCAAGACCGCCACCTTCTCGCAAATGGGCGGCGAAGGCGCGCAGTGGGTGGGCGCCGCGCCCTTCTCCGGCACCGGGCACATGTTCCAGAACCTGGGCGACGGCACCTACCAGCATTCCGGCCTGCTGGCGATCCGCGCGGCGGTCGCGGCCAGGACCAACATCACCTACAAGATCCTGTACAACGACGCGGTCGCGATGACCGGAGGCCAGGCGGCCGAAGGCGTGATCGACCCGGCCCGCATTACCCGCCAGCTGCACGCGGAAGGGGTCGGCCGCATCGCTCTGGTGTCGGAAGACCCGTCGCGCTGGCATGGCGCCGACGGCCTGGCGCCCGGGGTCACAGTGCACGACCGCAGCCTGCTCGACACGGTCCAGCGCGAGCTGCGCGAGATCGCGGGCGTGAGCGCCATCGTCTACGAGCAGACCTGCGCGGCCGAGAAGCGCCGCCGCCGCAAGCGCAAGCAGCTGCCGGACCCGGACAAGCGCATGTTCATCAACGAGCGCGTCTGCGAAGGCTGCGGCGACTGCTCGGTGCAGTCCAACTGCATCTCGATCGAGCCGCTGGAAACCACGTTCGGGCGCAAGCGCAAGATCAACCAGAGCGCCTGCAACAAGGACTTCTCCTGCGCCAAGGGCTTCTGTCCGAGCTTCGTCGAGATCGAGGGCGCGCGGCTGCGCAAGCCGGACAATGCGCGCCTGCAGGGGCTGGAAGCCGGACTGGCCGCCGCCCTGCCCTTGCCGGCGGTGCCGGTGCTGGGCCAGGACTTCAATGTGGTGGTGACCGGCATCGGCGGCACCGGCGTGCTGACCATGGGCGCCCTGCTGGGCGCGGCGGCCCACCTGGAGGGCAAGGCCTCGACCGTGCTGGACTTCACCGGCCTGGCGCAAAAGAACGGCGCCGTGGTCAGCCAGGTGCGCATCGCGGCCGATCCGCAGCGGATCGGCGCCGTGCGCGTCGGCCCGGGCGCGGCCGACCTGCTGCTGGGCGCGGACCTGGTGGTCGCCACCGCCAACGACAACCTCGCGCGCCTGTCGCCGGCGCGCACCAGGGCCATCGTCAACACCGACGAAACCCCGACCTCGGCGGTGGTGCGCCAGCGCGATGCCACCCAGCCTTCCAGCCTGATGCTCGACCGGGTGCGCCAGCGCTGCGATGCCGCCGGCTTCCATACCGTGGCCGCGGCCTCGCTGGCCCAGTCGCTGTTCGGCGACACCGTCACCGCCCACACCCTGATGCTCGGCTACGCCTGGCAGCAAGGCCTGGTGCCCCTGTCGCTGGCGTCGATCGAACAGGCGATCGAACTGAATGGCGCGGCGGTGGCCCTCAACCTGCGCGCCTTCACCTGGGGCCGCATCGCCGCCGCACGTCCGGAGGCGCTGCAGGAGGTGAATGCGCCGGCCGCGCCCGCGCCGCAGACCCTGGACGAGCTGATCGCCGGGCGCACGGCCGACCTGGCCGCCTACCAGGACCAGGCCTACGCCGACCGCTACCTGGAACTGGTGCGCGGCGCGCGCGCCGCAGGACAGCGCCTGGGCGACGACGGCGAACAGTTCGCGCGCAGCGTGGCGCAGAATGCCTACCGCCTGATGGCCTACAAGGACGAGTACGAGGTGGCGCGCCTGTACGGCAGCGCGGAGTTCAAGGCCTCGCTGGCGGCGCAGTTCTCGGACACCGGCAAGATCTCGCTGTGGCTGTCTCCGCCGCTGCTCTCGCGCGCCGATCCCGCTACCGGCCGTCCCAGGAAGCGCAAGTTCGGTCCCTGGATCCTGCCCGCCTTCGGCGTGCTGGCGCGCCTGAAGTTCCTGCGCGGCAGCCGCTTCGATCCCTTCGGCTACACGCTCGAGCGGCGCGAGGAGCGCCGCCTGGCGGCCGACTACCTGGCCACGATGAGCGCCGTCTGCGCGGGGCTGGACCGCGAGCGCCTGAGCTGGGCCACCGAACTGGCCGGCCTGCCCCACGAGATCCGCGGCTTCGGGCCGGTCAAGGCGCAGGCGATGGAGGCCTACTGGGCCAGGCGCGCCGCACTGCTGGCCGCCGAGCCCGGGCCGGCCCTGCGCACCGGCACCCGCTGAGGACCGGCCGCGTCCTCAGGGGAGGACGCGCGCCGCGAACGCGTTCAGCAGCGCGGCGTATTGCGCGCTGCGGCGCAGGCTCACGCCGTGGTCGCAATCGGCGAAGCGGTGCACGCTCGCTTCGCGCGCCGCCGCCACATAGCGCGCTTCGCCGCGCACGTGGTTCAGGTCGTCGTCGCCGTTGATGAACATGGTCGGCTGGGCGATCGCCGCCAGCCGGGCCCGGAAATCGACGCCGCGCAGCGCCGCCACCGCCTGCGGGAACACCCTCAGGCTCACCCCGGCCGCCATGGTCGCGGCGATATCTTCCTCTCCCATCCCGCATTCGCGCAAGGTTGCCGGCATCTTGCGCTCGATGAGCTTGTCCTCCCCCATCAGCGGCAGCAGCACGCGGAACATCAGCGCCTTGGCCGCATAGGGCAGCACCGGCCGGCCGATGAATTCGTGGCTGGCCCCGCCCAGCACCAGGCCCTTGAGCCGGTCCTGCGGCAGGCTGGCGGCCGCCGCCTGCGAGGTATAGCTGCCGAGCGAATCGCCCGCCAGGATGAAGGGCGATTCGCCCAGTTCGCGGGCGCAGGCCAGGATCGCCTCGACGCCGCCCTGCAAGGTATAGGCTTCATCGCGGCGCGCGCCGTGGCCCGGCAGGTCCGGCGCCAGCACCCGCAGGCGGGGATCGATCAGGCGCCGCACCGGATCCCAGGAACGGGCGTTGAGCGTGGCGCCATGCACCAGGATGACGGCGGCTTGGTCGGTGGGCATCGGTGTCTCCATATTTTTTGTATTTAGAAAACATATCATACAGGTCACCCCCTAGTCGACGGGATTCTCACCCTCCACGGGTGTATCCCTTGCGCCACATATCAAACATGTTTGACAGGTTGGCAGGTCAGGCGTATTCTCGGCCGAACTAAAGACAAGTTCTACACAAGGACGGAGAATGAGCACGAGACACCCCCTTTCCCCTTTCGGCCCGGTCGACGCGGTCATCGCCCCCCTGCGCGAGCGCTTCGGCGACCGGGTCAGCGTCGCCCAGGCGGTGCGCGACCAGCATGCGCGCGGCGAAGGCCTGGCGACCAGCCTGCCCCCTGACGTCGTGGTCTGGCCGCTCGACAAGCACGAGGTCTGCGCCATCCTGGCCCTGTGCAACCAGCAGCGGGTCCCGGTCATCGCCTTTGGCGCCGGCAGCTCGCTCGAAGGCCATGTCAGCGCGCCCTACGGCGGGGTGTGCATCGACATGTCGCGCATGGACGCGGTGGTCGCGGTCAATCCCGAGGACAGCGACTGCGTGGTCCAGCCGGGCATCACACGCGAGGCCCTGAACGGCTACCTGAAAGGCACCGGCCTGTTCTTCCCGGTCGATCCGGGCGCCAACGCCACCATCGGCGGCATGGTCTCGACCCGCGCCTCCGGCACCACCACCCTGCGCTACGGTTCGATGGCCCACAACGTCCAGTGCCTGGAAGTGGCGCTGGCCGACGGCCGCCTGGTGAAGCTGGGCACGCGGGCGCGCAAGTCCTCGGCCGGCTACGACCTGGTGCACCTGCTGACCGGCTCGGAAGGCACGCTCGGCGTCATCACCGAAATCACCCTGCGCCTGCATCCGCTGCCGGCGGAAGTGGCGGCCGCCAGCTGCGCCTTCCCGACCCTGGCCGCGGCGGTGGACGCCGTCACCGAACTCTCGATGTCGGGCGTGCCTTTCGCCCGCATCGAATTCCTGGACGAGCACCAGGTCCGCGCCTGCAACCTGCACTCGAACCTCGGGCTGGCGGAGTCGCCCACCCTGTTCCTGGAATTCCACGGCACCCCGCTGGCGGTCCAGGAGCAGGCCGAGCTGGCGCAGGAAGTCGCGGCCAGCCACGGCGGCACCAATTTCGAATGGGCGACCCGCCCGGAAGACCGTTCGCGCCTGTGGCATGCGCGCCACCTGGCCTACTTCGCCGCGCTGGCCCTGCGTCCGGGCTGCGTGAGCGTGGTCGCCGACATCTGCGTGCCGATGTCGGCCCTGGCCGAGAACGTGGCCGAGGCGCGCGCCCAGATCGACGCCGAAGGCCTGGTGGCGCCCATCCTCGGCCACGTCGGCGACGGCAACTTCCACGTGCTGTTCATGCCCATGCCGGACCAGCCGGAAGAGCATGCGGCCGTGGAGCGCGTCTACGCGGCCATGGTAGACCGCGCGCTGGCCTCCGGCGGCACCTGCACCGGCGAACACGGCATCGGCATGGGCAAGAAAGCCAAGCTGCTGCTGGAATACGGCGGCGAGGTCATCGGGCTTATGCGCTCGATCAAGCAGTCCTGGGATCCGCATTCCATCCTCAATCCGGGAAAAATCTTCGGCTGAACCTTGGCCCGCAACCCTTGCATCACCGGTAGTAAAAAAATATATAAATCCATAAAAACTGGAGACATCATGCACCACGCACCGCGCTTCGCCCGTACCGCCACCGCCACGGCGGTTTCGCTCCTCTGCAGCTTCGCCGCCCTGCCCGCCTTTGCCCAGCAACAGGCCGGCAACGAGGACGGCATCGACAAGGTGATCGTCACCGCGCAGAAGCGCGAACAGGCGGCGATCGACGTTCCCGCCTCGGTCACCTCGGTCAACACCGAGCAGCTGGCCAAGGACGGCAAGGTCCGCCTGGAAGACTACGTGGCGCAGGTGCCGGGCATGTCGCTGTCCTCCTTCCGCCAGGGCTTCACCCAGGTGGCGCTGCGCGGCATCACCACCGGCGTCAACCAGACCGCATCGACCACCGCCTTCTACATCGACGAGGCGCCGATCGGCTCGGTCAACGCCTATGCCGCCGGCAGCGCAGTGACGCCCGATATCGACCCGGCCGACCTGCAGCGCGTGGAGATCCTCAAGGGCCCGCAGGGCACGCTGTACGGCGCCGGCGCGATGGGCGGCCTGGTGCGCTATGTGACCTCGGCGCCGGACTTCCGCAAGCTGCGCGGCAGCGTCACCCTGGGCGGCAACACGGTCAAGGACGGCGGCAACGGCAAGACCGGCCGCTTCTCGCTCAACGTGCCGATCGGCGACCGCAGCATGGCGCTGCGCGTCTCGGGCTTCAGCCGCACGGATGCCGGTTACATCGACCGCACCGACGGACGCGAGGACGTGAACGAAGCCAAGGTCGAAGGCGGCCGCGTGGCCTTCAACTGGATCATCAATCCCGACTGGAAGCTGAGCGCCTTCGCGCTGACCCAAAAGGTGAAATCGAAGGGCAACAGCCTGGTGGACGTCGACCCCGCGACGCAGCGCCCCCTGTACGGCGAGCTGACCCAGAAGCGCTTCGCCGAAGAGCTGTCCTCGGCCAGCCTGGACGTGGCCAACATCACCCTCAGCGGCCAGCTGGGCATCTTCGACGTCGTCTCTTCCACCACCGTGCAGGACGTCGACGCCTCGCAAGGCCTGGACGGCAGCTTCGGCTACGGCGTGGCCCTCGGCGCCGCCTTCCGCCTGCCGGACCTGGGCATCCAGTACGCCCAGGGCACCACTACCCACCGCGTGTCGCAGGAACTGCGCCTGCGCTCGCAGGCCATGGACGACAAGCTCGAGTACGAGGGCGGCCTGTACTACACCAAGGAAGACAACACCAACCGCATCCCGGGCTTCCGTCCGTTCTCCACCACCACCGGCCAGGACTATCCGCTGCCGTCCATCGTCAAGGCCTCGATCGACACCAGCTACAAGGAATACTCGCTGTTCGCCAACGCGACCTACGCCCTGAGCCCGGAATTCGACCTGATGGCCGGCATCCGCCACGGCAAGGACGACCAGGTCTACAGCCAGGACTACAGCGGCCTGCTGGTGGGCGCGACGCCGGTGATCATCGACTCCGGCTCGTCCGAGAGCAAGACCACCTACCTGGCCAGCGCCCGCTACAAGCCTTCCGCCACCGACGCCCTGTATGGCCGCGTGGCCACCGGCTTCCGCCCGGGCGGCCCGAACGCGGTGCCTCCGACCTCGGCCGCGCCGGCGCCGCAGACCTTCCAGCCCGACTCGCTGACCAGCTACGAGATCGGCTACAAGTCGGTAATCGACGACGGCCGCATCTCGCTCGAGGCGGCCCTGTTCAGCACCAAGTGGAAGGACATCCAGATCCAGACCAGCGCGGCCGGTTTCAACTTCATCGTCAACGGCGGCGCCGCCACCAGCCGCGGCGCCGAGCTGGCGGTGTCCTGGTTCCCGCTGGCCGGCCTGTCGCTGCGCGCCGCCGCCGGCTACACCGACGCCAAGCTGAGCGAGAACGCGCCGGCCGCCGGCGGCCTGGACGGCGACCGCCTGCCCTTCGTGCCGAAGATGACCGGTTCGCTCGGCGCCAACTACCGCTGGCCGCTCGCAGCCGGCTGGAGCGCCTACGCCGGCGGCACCGTCAACTACACCGGCGAGCGCCGCTCCGATTTCAGCCAGCGCGCGGCGAAGGACGTGGATGCCTACACCACCGTCAACCTGAACGGCGGCATCGAGAACGGCAACTGGCGCCTGGCCTTCTACGCCAAGAACCTGGGCAACAGCGATGGCGTCACCTTCCTCAAGTCGCAGAGCCTGACGCCGGCCGGCAGCCCCTTCGGCGCCAGCGTGATCGCGCCGCGCACCGTCGGCGCCGACCTGACCTACCGCTTCTGAGGCATGACGATGTCCGACCTCCCCATCCTTCATTACCACGCCGGCCCGGACTTCACCCTGGCCAGCGGCGAGCTGCTGGCCGCGCCGCTGACGGCCTACCGCAGCATGGGCAGGCTCAACGCCGAGGGCACGAACGCGGTGCTGGTCCTGCATGGCTATACCACCGGGCCCACGATGCTCGACCCCGACGCCAACGTCGCCGAGGGTTCGTGGAGCGAACTGGTGGGGCCGGGCAAGCCGATCGACACCGACCGCTGGTTCGTGGTGTGCCCCAACATGCTCGGTTCCTGCTACGGCTCGACCGGGCCGGCCAGCCTCGATCCCGCCACCGGCCAGCCCTACGGTCCCGCCTTCCCGGACCTGGCCCTGGCCGACATCGTCGGGGTGCAGAAGCAGCTGCTCGACGCGCTCGGCGTCAAGCGCCTGGCGGCGGTAACCGGTCCCTCGTTCGGCTCCTACCAGGCCTTCCAGTGGGCGGTGAGCCATCCGGACATGGTGGAGCGGGTGGTCGCCGCCGTCGGCGCGCCCTACCACCCCGCGCCTCCGGGCGCGGCCCGGGCCATCCTTGACGGGCTGGCGCGCGATCCGGGCTGGGATGCCTGGTGCGCGGGCGACCGCGATGCGCTGTTCGGCAGGCTGGTGGCCATGCGCACCGACACCCTGGAACGCTACGGGGTCGACGCCGAGCTGGCGCCGCGCTTCCCCGACCGGGCGGAGCGCGCGCAGGAGATCGACCGCCTCGCGCGCGAATGGGCCGGCGCCTTCGACCCGATGTCGCTCGTGGTGCTGATGCGCGCCGCCGAAAGCTTCGACCTGCGCGGCCGGCTCGGCGCCATCCGCGCGCCGGTGCTGTATGTGCTGTCGCGCACCGACCCGGTGTTCTCGCCCCAGCTGGCGGCCAGGGTGGCGCAGCTGCCCGGCACGGGCGGCTGGTCGTATGTGGAACTCGACAGCGACAAGGGGCACTTCGCCTCCGGCGCCGACGCGGCGCTGTGGGCGGAGGACCTGCGGCGCTTCATGAATACCGAACCCGCGGACTGGGCGCCGCTGGGATTCAAGCAAAGAGACAAAGAGGTGGCGGCATGAAGACAGAAACGATGGACGCCGGCGTGCTGCCGGCAAGCCAGGCGGCAGCGGCCGCGGCGCCGAAGCAGTTCAGCGACGCCTACCGCACCTACGTGCTGGTAGCGCTGGCGGTGGTGGGCTTCATGTGCTCGGTCGACAAGGTGGTCATTTCCATGTTCATGGAGCCGATCAAGAAGGAATTCCTGCTCAGCGACACCCAGCTCGGCCTGATGACCGGCCTGGCATTCGCCCTGCTGGGCGGCGTGGTGTCGATTCCGCTGGCGCGCATGGCCGACCGCGGCAACCGCAAGCGCATCATCTTCCTGAGCTTTGTCGCCTGGACCCTGATGACCGGCCTGTCGGGCATGGCGACCAGCTTCGCCTTCCTGCTGGCGGCGCGCATCGGCGTGGGCGTGGGCGAAGCCGGCTGCGTGCCGGCCAGCCACTCGATGCTGGGCGACTACTACCCGCGCGAGCTGCGCGGCCGCGCCTACGGCGCGCACTTCTCCGGCGTCTACCTGGGCATGCTCGGCGGGATGCTGGGCGGCGGCATCCTGGTGCAGACGGTCGGCTGGCGCATGGGCTTCGTCATCCTCGGCATCGCCGGCCTGGTGATGGCGCTGGTCTTCCACTTCACGGTGCGCGAACCGCTGCGCGTGGACCAGCCGCCGCCGGCAAGCCTGGGCGCCAGCATCTGGACCCAGCTGGGCGACCTGCGCTGCTTCTTCATGCTGGTGTTCGCCTTCGCCTTCGTCGGCCTGGCCGGCGCCGTGGCGGCCTGGCTGCCCAGCTATTTCGAACGCGCCTTCGCCATGAGCCCGATGGCCATCGGCCTGGGGCTGGGCCTGTGCATCGGCCTGGCGAGCGGCATCGGCGCCCTGCTCGGCGGCCAGCTGACGGTGAAGTACGCCAAAGGCTCGCGCACCTGGGGCGCGCGCTACTCCGCCTGGGTAAGCTGGGGCGTGCTGGTCACCCTGATTGCCAGTTTCTACGCGCCGCATCCCCTGGTCGCGATGGTGCTGCTGTTCGTGACCTTCCTGGTGGCCGGCACCCTGGCCGGACCGGTGTTCGGCACCGTGCAGGACCTGGTGGCGCCGCAGGCGCGCGCCACCGCGGTGGCCATCATCGGCGTGGTGGGCGTGGTTATCGGCCAGGGCATGGGGCCCCTGCTGGTGGGAATGCTGAGCGACGCGCTCAACACCGGCGCCAATGTCGACGGGCTGCGCCTGTCGATGACCCTGATCGCGCTGATCAACGTGTTCACCGGCCTGTTCTTCTGGCTGCTGGCGCGCCGCATTGCGCGGGTCTACCCGAGCCCCGCGGTTTGACAGCGGTTTCCAGAAAAGTTAGTCTGCATCGATGAACCAGATCGCCCCCCTTCCCTCGCTCGAACGTCCCACCTTGTCCGCCCAGGTGGCGCGCCACCTGCTTGCGCTGGTCAACCGCGAGCAGCTGCGGCCGGGCGACACGGTGCCGAGCGAAGTCCAGATCGGCCTCGAGCTGAAGGTCAGCCGCGGCAGCGTGCGCGAAGCCTACCGCACCCTGGCCGCCCTTGGGATCCTCGAGATCGAGGGCGGGCGCAAGCCGCGCCTGAAGGCCATCGATCCGCACGTACTGGCCCAGGTCTTCGACTACGCCCTGACCACCGCCCAGGTGAGCGTGGCCCACGTGATCGAAACCCGCCGCGCCATCGAACTGCAGACCGCCCAGCTGGCGGCGCGCTACGCCACGCCCGAGCAGCGTCGCCAGCTGCGCGAGCTGGTGGCGGAGATGCGCTCGGCCGGCTCCGACCACGCGCGCCGGGTCGCCTGCGACACGGCCATCCATACCGTGATCGCGGAAGCGAGCGGCAATCCGCTCAACAGCATCCTGCTGGCGGCCCTGCGCACGCCGGTGGAAGCGTCCTCGCGCATCCACTTCGACGACCGCCGCAGCGAAGCCGAGCTGGCGCGCGTGATCGACGCCCACGAGGCCGTGGTCGACAAGATCTGCTCGGGGGACGCGATGGGCGCGGTGACGGCCATGTCCTACCACTTCGACATCTCGATCGTGCACGTCACGCGGCGCGAGTCCGCCGTGGCGGACGAAGAACAGCCGCGCGCCGCAGCCGGCTAAGGTGCGCCGCCCAGCGCCATCGGGATGGCGCGCGACCAGCGGTTGGAAGACAGCGAGAAACTGAGCGAACGCACCTGGTGGAACCACCCGGCCGGTACATACAGCATGTCGCCGGGATGAACCACGCATTCGACCAGCGCGGCCTGGCGCGCCAGCGGAAAACGCGCGAAGTCCGGGGCCTCCGGATCGAAGGGAGAACCGAACAGCAGCGCGTTCGCCTCGCGCGGGTACAGGAATTCGTCGTGGTGGGGCGGCGCCAGGAAGATCCGCTTCGATCCCCAGACCTGGGCGAACAGGTTGTCGTCGTAGTCGGCGTGCAGCGGCGTCACCGTGCCCGCCGGCCCCATCCAGAAACGCGGCGGCCCCGGCTTCCTGAAATACGCGGGCCAATGGCAGAAACGGTTCAGTTCGCGCAACTCCAGGTTGCCCAGGTAGGGAGGCAGGCCCTCCGCGCCCTGCTCCACCAGGTCCAGGTACTCAAGCATGGACATGTCCCGCATGGCGCGGTCGGGTGCGAAGGCGGTGTTGACGTAGTCGCCGACGCGGGCGCGCACCGGCAGCGCGCTGAAGCGCTCGCGCAGGGTGTGCGGGCTCAGGCCGGCCAGCGGCCAACGGCCTACCACGCCATCGATCAGGAAAGGCAGGCCCCGGGCGGCCTGTTCCTGGAATGCGGCCGCCGCCGGCGCGCGCAGCCGCTCCAGCGCGGTGATCGAAGGCAGCTTGCGCGCCGTTTCCCGAATCGCCAGCCGCATCGCATCGATGGAGGTGACGCCCCTTACCTGCGCATCGCGGCGCTCGCGCGCCAGCCTGGCGGCGTCCGAATCCGCCGGCCTCGGCGGCAGCCTTGCCGGCCTGGTCTTGTCGGGCTCACCCGCCATCCTGTCGTCCTGGTCTGAAAATGCACGTGGGGCGACAGGATAGCGCATGCGCGGCGATCCTCCAATGGCCTTGTGCGGACCTCAAGCCGGCGCCAGCTGGCGCGCACGGGTGCTGCCGCCGACGCCGACCGCGGTGGCGATGGCCAGGGCCTGGAACAGCGCCACGCCGGCGAACACCCAGCCCGGGCGGCCGGCGTCCATGACCAGGCCGAACAGCAGCGGCCCGATCGCCAGGCCGCTATCCAGGCCCGAATACACCACGCCGTACACGCGCCCGGTGGCGCCCTTGGGCGCGGCGGCGCGGATCATCAGGTCGCGCGAGGGTCCCGCCACGCCCGAACACAGGCCGATCAATCCCATCAGCGGCAAGGCCATCCACGACGGACCGGCGCCCGCCGCCAGCACCAGCGCCAGGGCGGCCGCGGCGGCGAAGGCCAGCGCCACGGTACGGTCGTGGTGCTTGACGTTGGCGCCCAGGAAGCCGCCGGCCAGCATGCCCACCGCCGAGGCCAGCATGTAGGCGGTGTAGGAGCTGGTGGCCAGTTCGCGCGTGATGCCGTACAGGGCTTCCAGGCTGATGGAAGCGAATGCCTGGATACCGCCCAGCGCCACCGCCGTCAGCAGGAAGAAGGCGAAGCACATCCACACCGAGCGCAGCTTCAGGAAGTCGAGCGTGCCGCCCTGGACGCCGTCGGACCTGGCCGGCGCGGCGACCGGATCGGGGCGCAGCGCGTGGCGGTTGAGGACCAGCATGGCCAGCACGAAGGCCGGCAGCGCGGCCGCCCACAACATGGCCGCGCGCCAGCCCTGGGTGGCGGCGATCGAGGTCAGGAAGATCGGCGACGCCGCCCAGCCGATATTGCCGCTGATGCCGTGCACGGAAAAGCCGTGCGCCAGCCGCGCCCGCGACACGCGCTGGTTCAGCAGCGTGTAGTCGGCCGGGTGGAACACGGCGTTGCCCAGGCCCGCCAGCAAGGCGCCCAGCACCAGGCCGGGATAGCCGCCCGCGCTGGACAGCACGACGGCGGAGATGCCCAGCATCGCCACGCCCGAGAACAGCACGGCGCGGGCGCCGACGCGGTCGACCACGAAGCCGGCCGTCGCCTGCCCCACGCCGGAGACGACGAAGAACACCGTCATCACCAGCCCCAGCTCGGTGTAGCTGAGATTGAAGGCCGGCTTGAGCCAGGGGATCAGGGCCGCCACGATCAAATGGTAGAAGTGCGAAGTGCCGTGCGCCAGGCCCACGAGGCCGATCACGCGGGCATCCTGGCGGAGGGTGTTATCGTCTGAGCTCATGCGATCCCTTTTTCGAAAAAGCCAGTGTAAGCAAAAGCGGCGCGTCCGATTTAAGATAGCGCGTCAAGATTTATCGAGAAACCGCCATGTATAGCTACCCGCCGATTCCCGGCCCCGGCCCGACGCCGGAATGCCCGGTCGCCCTCGCGGCGCGCGACCTCCCGGCCGACGCCAACGTCGGCGCCCACAGCCACGCCTGGGGGCAGCTGACCTATGCCGCCAACGGCATGATCCGGGTGAGCGCCGAGGGCAGCAGCTGGATCGTGCCGCCGCAGCGCGCCATCTGGATCGCGCCGGAAGTCGAGCACCAGGTGACGATGCTGGAAGCGGCGCGCCTGAGTCCCCTGCGCGTGCATGCGTCGCGCGCCCCCTTTCCCGGCGAATCCTGCCGCGTGGTCGAGGTGAGCAGCCTGCTGCGCGAGCTGATCGCGGCCCTGATGGCGGGCG
This sequence comes from uncultured Massilia sp., assembly GCA_946886065.1. The sequence goes on from CAMPHU010000023.1 coordinate 24,459, forward strand.
GCGATCAGCTGGCCCAGACGCGCATGGCCTTGCTGGGAGAACTGATCCTCGACGAGCTGGCGCGCGCGCCTTCGCGCCCGATCCGCGTTCCCCTGCCGCGCGACAAGCGCCTCAAGGCCTTGTGCGAAGCGCTCATCGATGCGCCCGGCGACAACCAGACCCTGGCCCAATGGGCCCAGGCCACCGGCGCCTCCGAGCGCACCCTGGCGCGCCTGTTCGACAAGGAACTCGGCATGAGCTTCGGCCAGTGGCGCCAGCAGGTGCGCCTGGCCCACGGCGCTTCCCTGATCGCGCGCGGCCTGCCGCTGTGGCAGGTGGCCGAGCAGCTCGGCTACGCGAGCCAGTCGGCTTTCACCGCCATGTTCAGGAAGAGTTTCGGCAGCACGCCGTCCGCCTTCTTCGCGGGCGAGCAGCGCCGCCCCTGAGCCGGGGCCGGCATCCTCTACAATGCCCTCTGCCCCAATTCAAGGAGACAAGATGAACGCAACAACCCGTGCAGCAGTGATGACTGGCCTGATGGCGCTGGCCTGGGCGGCGCATGCAGAGCAGCAGCCCAAGCCCGAAGACACGGAAGTCTGGCGTCCCGAGCCTGCACGGGTGACGCCCGGTTCCGCGGGCCGGGCGCCCTCGGACGCGCTGGTACTCTTCGACGGCAAGGGACTGGATGAATGGGTGTCGAGCGCCGCCTCGACCAAGCCGGCCGGCTGGACAGTGTCGGATGGCGTGTTCTCCATCCAGCCGGGCAGCGGCGACATCCAGACCAAACGTATGTTCGGCGACTACCAGCTGCACCTGGAGTGGCGCGCGCCTGCCAATCTGAAGGGAACGGGCCAGGACCGCGGCAACAGCGGCGTGTTCCTGGCATCGACCGGCAACGGCGGCGGCTACGAGATCCAGGTGCTCGATTGCGCCGGCACCAGGACCTATGCCAACGGCCAGGCGGCCAGCATCTACAAGCAGCACATCCCGCTGGTGAACGCCTGCGCCGCGCCGGGCGAATGGCAGACCTACGACGTGATCTGGACCGCTCCGCGCTTCGCCGCCGACGGCAAGCTGCAAGCGCCGGCCTATGTGACGGCGCTGCACAACGGCGTGCTGGTGCAGAACCACGTCGCCCTGCAGGGCGAGACCGTGTACGTCGGCAAACCGTCCTACCGCAAGCATGGTCCGCTGCCGATCAGGCTGCAGGACCATGGGGCGCCGGTGAGCTTCCGGAACATCTGGATCAGGCCACTGAACGAGCGCCCTTAGCGCCAGCCCTGCGCGCCGGGCGGCGCTGGCGTTCCAGCTCGTCGTGGATGACCTGCTGGCCGTGTTCCACGATGAATTCGTGGAAGGCCGCGGCCACGGTGGGGATCGCATGGTCGGCCTTGTGCATCACGTGCCAGTCGGCCGACACCGGCGTGCCCGTCACGGGCAGCGCCGTCAACAGCCTGTTGCGCACTTCCAGCGTGCAGGCATGCACCGACAGGAAGCCAACGCCCAGGCCTGCGGCGGTCATCTGCTTGATCGCCTCGTTGCTCGACAACTCCGACCCGATCGACAGCGGCGCGCCGGCATCCCGGTACAGCTTTTCGACCGCCGCGCGCGTACCCGATCCGCGTTCGCGCACCAGCAGGTTGTGGTCGGCCAGTTCCGTCAGCGCGACCGGGCGCGCGCTGGCCAGCGGGTGGCCCGGCGCGACATAGAAGGCCATCGGATGGCGCGCGAAGCGGCTGGCGCTGGTCGGGAATTCGCGCGGCGGCGTGCCCATGATGGCCAGGTCGATTTCGTCGCGGCTCAGCATGCCGATCACCTCCGGGCGCGAGCCCACCTGCAGGCGGATGCGCACATGCGGGCGGCCGGTGGTGAAGCGCACCAGCATCGCCGGCAGCAGGTGCTCCGCCGTCATCACGGCGCCAATGCGCAAGGTACCGCTGGTGACGCCTTTGAAAGCCGCGACCTCGTCGCCCGCCTCTTCCCACAGCTTCAGGATGCGCTCCGCATAGCCGACCAGCAACTCGCCCGCGGAGGTCATCTGGATGTTGCGGCCCTGCTTGCGCGTGAGCGGGATGCCCGCGGCTTCCTCCAGCAGTTTCAGGTGCAATGAAACGGCCGGCTGGGTCACGTGCATGGCTTCCGCCGCCCGCGACACGCTCTGGTGGCGGGCTACCTGGACCAGGGCTTGCAGCTGCTTGAAGCTGGCCGGATACATAAGCTTTTCCTTATCAATCTTCGTAGAAATCTGATTTTTATTTTATCTTGCCCGGCCGTATAGTGAAAGCGTCAACAACGCACTGGCCCGGAAAGGAGCAGCACATGAAAGCACAAGCGATCATCTTCGATCTGTCCGCATTCGACACCCAAGGCGCGGCGCGGCAGGAAGCCGGCGAGCTGCTCGACGAGGCGATCGGCAGCGGCCGCCACTGCGCCCTGGTCACCGACCTGCCGCACCGCGAAGCGGGCGAGCAGCTGCGCGAACGCTTCGGCGACACCGCCCACCACATCTTTTCCGTCGTGCTCACCGGCGCCGATTACGCGGCCCAGGGCCACAAGGCGCCCTACTCGGTGGTGCTGCGCACGCTCGAGCTGTCGCGCGACGAGGCCCTGGTGGTTGCGGCTTCGCCGGCGGCCCTGAAAGCGGCGCAGCGGGAGCGCCTGCGGGTCCGGATCTGAACACTCTCGCCACCATTCGATCATTCGAGGAGGACAAGCGATGGAAACCATTGTGATTGCAGGCGGCGGCGTGGCCGGGCTGGAACTGGCCACCCGCCTTGGACGCAAGCGCGGCGCGTCGCGTCGCGTGATCCTGATCGACAGCGCTCCCACCCATTTCTGGAAACCGTTGCTGCACTCGGTGGCGGCAGGCTTGATCGAGCCCAGCCACTACCACATCGACCTAGCACGGCAGGCGATCGAGAGCGGTTTCGAATTCGTTTGCGGCGAGATCGTCGGCATCGACCGCGGCACGCGGACCCTGGACGTGCGGCTGCGGCGTCCGCTGGCAGCCGAAGGCGCGATCGGGATAAGCTACGACCGGCTGGTGCTGTCCTTCGGCTCGGTCACCAATTTCTTCGGGGTGCCTGGCGCCCAGCAGCACTGCCTGTCCCTGGACAGCGTGGGCCAGGCCGAGGCCTTCCGCCAGCGCTTCCTGAATGCCTGCGCCGCCACCGGCGCCCGGCGCGGCACTTTCCACGACGCCGGACTGCGCGACCCCGATGCGCCGCTGCTCGACATCGTGATCGTCGGGGCCGGTCCCACCGGCATCGAGCTCGCGGCCGACCTGCGCCACACGGTCGACACCCTGGTGCGCTATCGCCTCAGCGGCCTGGCCGCGTCGCGCCAGGTGCGCATCCGCATCCTGGAGCGCGGACCGCGCCTGCTGGCCGGGCTCGATCCCTCGGTGTCGGCCCTGGCCGTGCGCAAGCTGGAGGAACTGGGTGTCGAGATCTGCACCAACACGGCCGTCGCCGAGGTTGCGGAGCATGAAGTGCGCGCCGAAGACGGCCGCGTGTTCCCGGCGGCGCTGACGGTGTGGGCGGCCGGGGTGCGCGGGCCGGACCTGGCGATCGCGCCGGCGCTGTCCGTCAACCGCAACAACCAGATCCTGGTGGACGAACAGCTGCGCACCATCGACGACCACCGCATCCATGCGATGGGCGACTGCTGCTCGCTGCTGCAGCCAGAGCGCAAGCGCATGATCCCGCCCAGCGCCCAGGCGGCGCGCCAGCAGTCAAGCTTCCTGTTCTCGCTGCTGACCCACGCCGCCGGCAAGACGCGGCCGCGCTTCCGCTACCGCGACTACGGCACCCTGGTGACCCTGGGACGCGCGGGCACGTTCGGCATCCTGCTGCGCGCCGTGGGCCGCCGCAACCTGCGGGTGCGCGGCGCCATCGCCAGCATCATGTACCGCATGACCTACGAGCGCTACGTGATGTCGCACGTCGGGCCGCTGCGCATGCTGGGCCACATGCTGGCGCGCTGGTGCCGGTCCAAGATGCTGATGCCGGTCAAGTGGCATTGAGGCCCGCCGCTACAGGTACTTGAGCCAGGCGAGGTCGCGGCGCCTTGCCTTGACCGCGGCGACGGCGCGCCCGGCGGGGTACCGGGGGGCGGTCAGCGCCGCGGCCCGCGCCCAGACCGCCCACACCTGCCCCATGCGGGCGGCGACGCCGCCCGCTTCCAGGGAACGCGCCAGCAACTGCAGCACATACAGGTGCAGGATGTAGAAGAACATCGGCGCGGCGCCGAGCACGGCCAGCTTGCCCGTCAACCAGCCGTCCCTGCGCTCCAGCAGCACCAGCAGCAGCAATCCGATACCGAGGGTCAGGGCAGCGAACAGCAGCGAAGGCGGATACTTGGTGACGTTGAAGAAGGCCATCAGGGTCTGCGCCGCCGATGTGCCGGCGTTCCACGGATGGTCTCCGTACACGTCCAGGGCGCGCAGGACGCCGAATCCGGCCAGAGACAGCGCAGCCCAGCCGAGCAGCCTGCGTTGCCGCGGGCGCGCCGGGAAACCGCCGGCGAACCACGGTCCGCACGCATAGCCCAGGCAGATGATGCCGATCCACGGCAGCACCGGATACGAGGTGCGCAGGCGCAGCGCATCCCCCAGCTCCAGCCAGCCGCGGTCATGCAGCACGGCCCACGCTGCATGCAGCGGGTGCCCGGGCGCGAAGTGCAGCGGATCGAGCAGGTTGTGGCCGGCGACGATCAGGAAGCCGAGCGCGGCCAGCGCAGGACGCGGCAGGCGCACCAGTGCCGCCAGCGCCAGCATCGACAGGCCGATGGCCCAGATCACCTGCAAATACACGACCTTCGGCGGAAACGCGGCGGTCCAGGCGAAATTGATCACCGTGAGCTCGAGCGCGACGAGGAACAGGCCGCGCCGGGCCAGGAAGGACGCGGCGGCCCGCGGCCCGCCGGCCTGGCGCGCCGCATACAGGTAGGCGGACAGGCCGGTCAGGAACACGAACACGGGCGCGCACAGGTGCGCGATCAGGCGCGACACGAACAAGGCTCCTGGCGTCGATGTCACGTCCATCGGGTCCGACACCTGCAAGTGCAGGAGGAAGGTCTCGCGCACGTGATCGGCCAGCATGAAGACCATGACGAGTCCGCGCAGCGCATCGATGCTGAGGATCCGGCGCCGGGCCGGGATAGTCTGGAAGTCCTGCATGGTCACAGCTTCAGGCTGAGCGACACGTAGGCCGCGCGTCCGGGTCCCGGCGAGAACATCGGCTGCGCCTGTGTCGCCGGCCAGAAGAAGTTGTCGTACCAGGCGTATTCGTAGCGGCGGTCGGCCAGGTTCTTCACTTGGACATCGATGCTGGCGGTGGCCGAGAGCCGGTAGCGCAGATTGGCGTCGAACAGGACAAAGCCCCCGAACTTGCCCTGGGCGTTGGCGTTATCGATGAAATAGCCGCCCTGCGCGCGCCCCTGGAGCCCGAAGCGCAGCTTGCCTGATGCCCGGTATTCGGCGCCGGCGTTCGTGATATGGCGCGGTGTCGAGAACACTTCCTTGCCGGTCAAGGACATGCCGTCCGCGGCGAAAGCGCTGACCACCTCGGCCTTCTGCACGGCGTGCGACAGCCACAGGTCCAGCCTGTCCGTGAGGCGGCCCGATGCCTGGATGTCGAGCCCTTCCCTGCGTGTGCGGCCCAGGCCCACCGTGGTGCCGGTGGCGGGCATGTTGGCCACTTCGTCGGTGGCGTCCTGGCGCCACAGGGCCAGGCGCAGGTCGCTGCGCGGCGCGGGCTTGAACTTGAGGCCGAGTTCCTTGCCGGTGTTGATCGAAGCCGGGAAGGCCGCCTGCCCAGGCAGCAGGTAGGCCGGCGCGCCCGATCCGGTCAGGATCTGGAAGCTGCGGCCCCAGTTGGCGTACAGGCTGAGCCCCGGGAGCGGGCTGTAGACCATGCTCAGCTTGGGCTGCCTGATCCAGCCGACGTCCTGCAGGCGGGCAGCGCCGCCGCCGCCGGCGAGCGCCATCGCGCCCGAGAACTTGTCCGCCCGGAAGGCAGGAATCAGCTTGACGTTCGTGCTCGGCCGGATGATGGCCTGCAGGTAGGCGCCCACGTTGTCGAGCGTGTAGCTGTCGTCGTTCTGGACCGACGCGGGAGCGCTGAAGTCGGTCGGGACGGCATAACGGTAGCGGGTGCGCCGGTAGTGGTTGTCCTGTTGCTCGGCATTGACGCCGCCGTCCAGGGTCAGCCTGTCTCCGAGGCGCCAGGTGAGATTGCCAAGGTAGCCGCGCTGCCGTTCGTCCCACTGGCGGCGCTGGCGCGGCGCCGTGCCGGCCGGATTGCTGGTGAAGCTCACCCGGCGGTCATCGGTATAGCTGTTGAAGTAAAGCTTGTTGCTGAAGAAGGCGTCCGGTGTGAACTGCCAGTCCAGGTGGACACTGGCGTGCTCCATTTCGCGCTCGCTCTTGTCGTTCGCATTTTTTGCGGGCGACTGGCGCCGGTCCTGCGCCAGCTCGGCGGCCGTCAGGAACCCCGGTTCCTCGGCCTCGTGCCGGTAGCTGCGCACTACCAGGCCGGCCTTGAGCTTGCCGTCGGCCGAGTGTACAAACCATTTGGCGCCGGCCGAGTGCTTGTCGGAGTCGTCGTGGCCACGGTAGCCGCCGGATGCCTGCCTGGCGAAGAAGTAGTTCTGGGCGAAGCCGCCGGCCTCGCGCCCCAGCGCAAGCTGGAGTTCGCGGGTGGCGAAGCTGCCATAGGTGAAGCGTCCTTCCGTGTAGTTGCCGCCCCGGCGCGTGCCGAAGCCGATATTGCCGCCGATGTTGTGCAGGCCGTAGCGCGGATCGTTGGTGCCGCGCACGACTTCGATGTAGTCGATCTCGAGCGGAAAGATCATGTCGATGAAGCGCTGGTTGCCGCTGTTGACGTTGCTGGGAATGCCGTCGATCAGGACCTTGATGCCGTTGATATAGCCTTCCCCGTTGAAGGCGCGGAAGGTGGCCTTGCCCGACTCGGCGCCCATGCGGGTCTCGGTCAGCTGGACGCCGGGGAGCTGGCCGACCAGCTCCCAGCTGTTCATGACGTTCTTGTCCTCGACCTTGTCCGCGCCGAGCACGTCGACCGAGGTGAGAACGCTGTTGCTCAGCAAAGGGCCGCCGCTGCGCTGGGCGCTGACGCGGACTTCTCCGATGACGATCACGGGATCGTCGGTCGAAGCGGCTTGGGAGGCCTGGGAGGCGAATGGCAGGGTCGAGGCGAGGACGACAGGCAGGAAGCTTCTTTTCATTATTGGCGAACTGTTCAGCGGAGACACCCATAATGATAACGGCTTCTCAATATCGATTGCAAGTAGGGGCGCCGTGAAGCAGCCGCCCAAATGAAAAGACCCTCGCATGCGAGGGTCTTTTATCGAAAGCGTCTTGCCTCAGCCTGGCTGGCCCGGCTCCTTCGGCGCCAGGTGCCGCACCAGCAGCTGGTCGATGCGATAGTGGTCGACGTCGAGCACCTCGAACTTGACGCCCTGGTACTCGACGCTGTCGGTCCGCTTGGGCACCTTGCGCAGCATGTACATCATGAAGCCGGCCGCGGTCTCGTAATTCTCCTCCTCGGGCAGGCTTTCCAGGCCGAGCGTGCGCTTGACGTCGCCGACCGGCGTGCTGCCGTCGATCAGCCATGAACCGTCCTCGCGCTGCATGATCTGCTCGTCCTGCTCCATCGGATTGCCCCAGCTGCCCATCACGGTCAGCATGATGTCGCTGAGGGTGATCACGCCCATCACCAGCGCGTACTCGTTGATCACGACGGCGAAGGTTTCCTTGGTGGCGCGGAAGCGGTCCAGCAGCTCCGACAGGGTCAGGGTGTCGGGGATGATCAGGACGGTGCGGATGCTCGATTCGTTCAGCTGGAACAGCGACTGCTTGTTCAGCAGCCGCACCAGGATGTCGCGCGTGTCCACGTAGCCGATCACGCGGTCGATGGTGCCGTCGCAGACGGGAAACTTGGAATACTTGGCGATCTTCTGCCGGACGCTGTCTTCGGTTTCGTTGAGGTTGAAGTAGACGATGCTGTCGCGGTTGGTCATGGCCGACGCAACCGAGCGCGATTCCAGCTCGAAGACGTTCTCGATGAAGTGCTGCTCCTGCTTCTGCAGGACACCAGCCTGCGCGCCGGCTTCCACCGCGGCGGAGATTTCGTCGAAGGTGATGCTGTCCTCGCGCGTGGTGTCGACCTTGAACACGCGGAAGATCAGGTTGGCCACGAGGTTGAGCATCCACGACAGGGGCTTGCAGATGCGGATGACGACCAGCACCGGATTGATGACCGCGACCGCGATGCGCTCCGGTGCGATCATGGCCAGGCGCTTGGGCATCAGGTCGGAAAACAGGATGAACAGGAAGGTGACGAACAGGAAGGACAGCGCGAAGCCGATGTTGTCGAGCCACGGTCCGGTGTAGAAACTCGAGATCCACTCGATGAAATAGGGTCGCAGGGCGCCCTCGCCCAGGATACCGCCGAGGATGGCGATGGCGTTGAGCCCGATCTGGGAGGCGGCGAAGAATTCGGCCGACTGCATCTGCAGCGCCATGACCTTCAGGGCGCGCTCGTCGCCGGCTTCGGCCAGCAGCTTGAGCTTGATCTTGCGCGCGCCGGCGAAGGCGATCTCGGTGAGGGACAGGAAACCTGCGGCCAGCACAAGGCAGGCCAGTAGCACGACATGTTGAAACAAACTCACGGGGCACCTGGGCGTTGAAGACGGGCGAACGTCACTCTCAGCAGTATAGGTTTTGCAAGTAGCTATCGCAACAGCTGCCAAGCCCGGTACGAGGGCCAGACGATGAGAACGGCTCCAGAGTATCAATGTTCTGTTGGCGGAACCGTCGCCCCTGCGTAGGCCGGGCCCCAAGTTGAGCGCCCCGACAGCGCATGCAAACT
>CAMPHU010000024.1 GCA_946886065.1 uncultured Massilia sp.
CTCGACCAGGGCGCGGGCGACCAGGGCCTGATGTTCGGCTATGCCTGCGACGAGACTCCGGAACTGATGCCGGCCGCCATCTACTATTCGCACCGCCTGGTCGAGCGCCAGTCGCAGCTGCGCAAGGATGGCCGCCTGCCGTGGCTGCGCCCGGACGCCAAGTCGCAGGTGACCCTGCGCTACGTCGACGGCCGCCCGGTGGCCGTGGACACCGTGGTGCTGTCGACCCAGCACGCGCCGGAAATCACCCACTCGCAGATCCAGGAAGCGGTGATCGAGGAAATCATCAAGCCGGTGCTGCCGCGCGAATGGCTGGACGGCACCAAGTTCCTGGTCAACCCGACCGGCCGCTTCGTCATCGGCGGCCCGCAGGGCGACTGCGGCCTGACCGGCCGCAAGATCATCGTCGACACCTACGGCGGCGCGGCTCCGCACGGCGGCGGCGCGTTCTCGGGCAAGGACCCGTCCAAGGTCGACCGCTCGGCAGCCTATGCCGCGCGCTACGTGGCGAAGAACATCGTCGCCGCCGGCCTGGCGCGCCAGTGCCAGGTGCAGGTCAGCTACGCGATCGGCGTGGCGCGTCCGATCAACATCACCGTGTACACCGAAGGCACGGGCGTGATTTCGGACGAGAAAATCGCTCAGCTGGTGATGCAGCACTTCGACCTGCGCCCGAAAGGCATCGTCCAGATGCTCGACCTGCTGCGCCCGATCTACGCCAAGACCGCGGCCTACGGTCACTTCGGCCGCGAAGAGCCGGAGTTCACCTGGGAGCGCACCGACAAGGCGGCGCTGCTGCGCGCGGAAGCCGGCCTGTAACCGGCAGGCTTTCCTGAGCAGTCCGGACAATGCGCCCTGCGGGGCGCATTGTCGTTTTCGGGATCTTGCAGCCCCTAAAAAGGCCGCCGTGCAATCACAGTGACAAATCGCTTGAGGGTCGAGCGCGGCGCATCGGAATCGCTGAACGATTCGACCAGGATGTCCCATTCCTTGAAAGCATCTGTCAGCTCGTCTCTACGGAACAGGTAATGGTCATCGGTGCCGAACATGTCGAGGAAGGTCGTCCCTTCAATGAGGACATTTACTGCGGCAATCCCTCCAGGCCGTACATGCGCTTTCAGCTGCGCAAGCTGGGCCAAGGCGGTATCCCGGTCAAAAAACATCAGCAGCCCAATCGAGACGACAGCATCATAATCGGCCTCGATGCGGTAGCGCCGCAGGTCTGCCTGTGCAGCCGTCAGGCTGAGGCCGCGTTCGCCGGCAATCCGCTGTAGGTGCGCCACCGCCGTGGGCGCCGCGTCGACAGCAAGGACCCGGCATCCCGCTTCCGCCGCAGCGATGGCAAGATTGCCGAGGCCGCAGCCAAGATCGAGCACCTCACCGCGCAAATAAGCTTGCGTCATCAGTTCAAACCGGTTGAGCCTGTTCTGGCCCTGGCGTATCTGATCCTCGAACTGGCGATCAAAAAATTCTATGCTGTCAGACATCGATCTCCTTGTCATCGTCAACGAACGATCTTGCCCTGCTCAAGCTTGAACCGAGGGGCCCGGGCGGTGCTCCTGGTGCGCGCCGCGGTAGGTCGCGATGAAGCGCAGCAGGCCGCGTATGTCGTCGGCGCAGGCGGATTTGTCGATGAGGAAGACGTCGCGGTCTTCCCAGGTAACCGGCACCTTGCAGGAGGCGATCAGCGCCTCGCCGAAATGGTCCATGTCGAATTTGTCACCGAGCGCATGCTCGCCTGGAGGCATGGAGCAGAACACCAGGCGGAAGCTGCGGTCCCGCATCTGCCGTATCACCGGCTGCGCCCCGGCGTCGAAGCCCTTTCCGACGGCTTCGCCGATGACGCTGTCCACGGCCCGGCCAGTCAATGCGGCGTAGTGGAGCACCTCGATGCCGCCCTCCGGCCGGTTGACATGGATTTCGATGTTCGAATGGATGCGCGTGTAGACGGTGCGGCCGTCCGGTGTCGGGGCCTGGATCTCGACCGGGCTGCCGGAGCTGATCCTGTCATAAAAGCTTTGCTTGGCCGGATGCAGGCGCGCCATCAGCTCAGCCGTATTGGTCGCCAGGTCGGCCTTCGAACTGAACATGCTTTCCACCAGCTTGAGCGTGCCATCGTCCCGCCTGACGGCGTGATCGCAAACCATCTGAAAGCGCTTGGGTTCCATGTGTTGCATTTTTGCAATAAAGAGAAAAATAGTAGCGCAGAACGCCCATGCTGGACGGGTTTTTGACCGGGACTTGCGCAGAACTGACGAGCCGGCAAGCCGACAAGCAAGGTGACAGCCAGGTGGTCCAATGCTAAGATAGCGATCCGAGGAGCGTTGCGACGAAACCAGATTTCGCCAGGCTCGGACATCAAGAACTGCGCTCACGTTACTTTTTTCTAAACATGAAAGGAGGGCGTGATGAGCGCCGTACTCAAAGAATCCCCCGATTATCTCGTTGCCGACATCTCCCTGGCCTCCTGGGGCGAGAAGGAAATCCGCATCGCCGAAACCGAAATGCCGGGCCTGATGGCGATCCGCGAGGAATATGCTAGCGCCCAGCCGCTCAAGGGCGCGCGCATCGCCGGTTCCCTGCACATGACCATCCAGACCGCGGTCCTGATCCGCACCCTGGAAGCCCTGGGCGCGCAAGTGCGCTGGGCCTCGTGCAACATCTATTCGACCCAGGACCACGCCGCCGCCGCCATCGCCTCGGTCGGCACCCCGGTGTTCGCCGTCAAGGGCGAAACCCTGGACGAATACTGGGAATACACCCACCGCATCTTCGAATGGCCGGGCGACAACCACGCCAACATGATCCTGGACGACGGCGGCGACGCCACCCTGCTGCTGCACCTGGGCGTGCGCGCGGAAAAGGACATCTCGGTGCTGGACAAGCCGGGCTCGGACGAGGAAGTCTGCCTGTTCAACGCCATCAAGGGCCGCCTCGCGCGCGATCCGCAGTGGTACTCGAAGCGCCTGCCGTGCATTAAAGGCGTGACCGAGGAAACCACCACCGGCGTGCACCGCCTGTACCAGATGCACCAGGACGGCAAGCTGGCCTTCCCGGCGATCAACGTCAACGACTCGGTCACCAAGTCGAAGTTCGACAACCTGTACGGCTGCCGCGAATCGCTGGTGGACGGCATCAAGCGCGCGACCGACGTCATGGTGGCCGGCAAGATCGCCGTCATCGCCGGCTACGGCGACGTGGGCAAGGGCTCGGCCCAGGCCATGCGCGCGCTGTCGGCCCAGGTCTGGGTCACCGAGATCGACCCGATCTGCGCCCTGCAGGCCGCGATGGAAGGCTACCGCGTCGTGACCATGGACTACGCCGCGGAACACGGCGACATCTTCGTCACCTGCACCGGCAACTACCACGTCATCACCGAGCAGCACATGCTCAAGATGAAGGACCAGGCGATCGTCTGCAACATCGGCCACTTCGACAACGAAATCGAAGTCGCCGCGCTCAAGAAGTACGAATGGGACAACATCAAGCCCCAGGTCGACCACGTGATCTTCCCGGACGGTAAGCGCATCATCCTGCTGGCCGAAGGCCGCCTGGTGAACCTGGGCTGCGGCACGGGCCACCCGTCCTATGTGATGAGCTCCTCGTTCGCGAACCAGACCATCGCCCAGATCGAACTGTTCAGCAACACCGCCGCCTACCCGGTCGGCGTCTACACGCTGCCCAAGAAGCTGGACGAAAAAGTGGCGCGCCTGCAGCTCAAGAAGCTGAATGCGCAGCTGACCGAACTGACCGAAGAGCAAGCTGCCTATATCTCGGTGAGCAAGGAAGGCCCGTACAAGCCGGAACACTACCGCTACTGATCCGGTAGTTCCGCTGTACCTGCACGCCAGGCTTGGGCAACCGGCCTGGCGTTTCCCTCAAGCCGCCCACGAAAGCGATGCCCCGATGCGCCTGCTCCTGACCTGGCTGATCAACGCCGCCGCCCTCATGGCCCTGCCGTTCCTGATGGATTCGGTCCACATCACCAACGTCGGCACGGCCCTCATCGCAGCCCTGGTGCTGGGACTGGTCAATACCCTGATCCGCCCGGTGCTGGTGATCCTGACCCTGCCGGTGACCCTGGTGTCGATGGGCCTGTTCATCCTGGTGATCAACGCCGTGCTGTTCTGGCTGGTGGCGCACTGGATCGAGGGCTTCGAGGTGGCGGGCTTCTGGTCGGCCTTCCTGGCGGCCATCCTGTACAGCATCATTTCGTGGGCGCTTTCAAGCTTGCTACTCTCAGACAAAGATGGAAACTCCTAATTTCAGCATCGAGTTCTTCCCGCCCAAGACGGCAGAGGGCGCGGAGAAACTGCGCGTTACGCGCCAGAAGCTGGCCGAGCTGCATCCCAAGTATTTCTCGGTGACCTTCGGCGCCGGCGGCAGCACCCAGGCCGGCACCTTGCAGACCGTGCTCGAGATCCGCCAGGAAGGCCACGAGGCCGCGCCTCACCTGTCCTGCATCGGCGGCGACCGCGAGTCGATCCGCGCCATCCTGAAGCAGTTCCAGGACAACGGCATCCGCCGCCTGGTGGCCCTGCGCGGCGACCTGCCGAGCGGCTACGGCGGCGCCGGCGAGTTCCGCTATGCGAACGAGCTGGTGGAATTCATCCGCCAGGAAACCGGCGACTGGTTCCACATCGAAGTGGCGGCCTATCCCGAAATGCACCCGCAGGCGCGTTCGCCGCAGGACGACCTGCAGAACTTCGCGCGTAAAGTACAGGCCGGCGCGAATGCCGCGATCACCCAGTACTTCTACAACGCCGACGCCTACTTCCAGTTCGTCGACAACGCGCGCAAGCTGGGCGTGGACGTGCCGGTCGTGGCCGGCATCATGCCGATCACGAACTACACGCAGCTGATGCGCTTCTCGGACATGTGCGGCGCCGAGATCCCGCGCTGGGTGCGCCTCAAGCTGGCCAGCTTCGGCGACGACAGCGCCTCGATCAAGGCCTTCGGCCTGGACGTGGTGACGGCGCTGTGCGAGCGCCTGCTGGCGGGCGGCGCGCCGGGGCTGCATTTCTACAGCATGAACCAGGCGGTGGCCACCACCGCGATCTGGCAGCGGCTGGTGAAGTAATGCCCGGAAGCGGGGGCGGCGGAACCGTCCCCGCTTCCGGCGAACCCCTATCTACGTTTCTTCAGTGATCACCCGGTCCAGCGGCACGTCATAGACGTCCAGCGGAAATTCCGCGCGCTGGCAGGCATAGGCGATCCCCAGGGTCTGCGGCCGCGGCTGCGCGGCCAGGGTACGGTCGTAGAACCCGCCCCCATACCCCAAGCGGTAGCCCTGCGCATCGAAGCCCAGGCAGGGCACCAGCAATGCCGGCGGACGCGCCACCATGCGCAGTTCTTCCGGCACCGCCACCCCGAGCTTGTCGGTCACGGTCGGCTCCCCCGGTATCCACTCCGCAAACCCGAGCGCCGCGCCGCGCTCCACCACCACAGGCAAGGCCAGCCGTACGCCTGCCTGCGCCAATTCCGCGTAGGCTGGACGCAAGTCCGGCTCGCCGGCCAGCGGCCAGTACACCCCCAGCACGGCCTGGGGATGCGCCTGCCACCAGGCCTGCACCTGGGCCAGCACCTGGGCGCCGATGCGGTCGTCCCAGGCCAGCTTGGTGGCGTGATCGATGGCGCGGCGCCTGGCCTTGAGCGCGTTGCGCAAGGCGGATTTGTCCTGTTGTAGTGCGTCATCATTAGCGTCGTGCGCGTCTGGCAGAGGCCCGGAGGCGCGTGGTATTCTTGAATCGCCGGTCATGGTTTGAATGCAGCGTACTTTGAGAGTTCTGATGTTTCGATCGAGTCTGACAACCGGCGTCTTGCCGACCGCCATTGCCCCCATTGTTCTTGCCCTGTCACTGGCGTGGATGCCGCCCGCATCGGCCCAGGAAGACCCCGAGGCCCCCCAGCCCGAGCAAGCCGTGCCTCCCGTCCCCGCCGGCGCGCCAAGCGTGCCGGGCGCGCAGAACACCGATCCGCGTGCGGACGACGACAATAATTTCCTGCTCCTGCGCGAAGCGGCGCGCCAGAACGACAGCGCCAAGGTCAATGCCCTGGCCTCGCGCCTGCAGCATTACCAGCTGGCCTCGTATGTCGACTATTATCGTCTGAAACCCCGCCTGCGCGAGGCGGCGCCCGAGGAAATCCGCGAGGCGCTGCGCCGCCACGAAGGCAGCGCGATCGCCGAGCGCCTGCGCGCCGACTGGCTGCTGGAACTGGGCCGGCGCCGCGACTGGGCGAGCTTCGAACGCGAGATGGGCAGCCTGGCGCAGAACGGCGAGCTGCAGATCCGCTGCTACGCGCTGCTGGGGCGCGCCGTCCGCGGCGAGAACGTGGCCCAGGAAGCGCGCGCCCTCCTGACCAATCCTCCCGCCTATGGCGAAGGCTGCGCCGCCCTGATCGCCCAGCTCGCCCAGGGGGGGCAGTTCAGCCAGGCCGACCTGCTGTGGCAGCTGCGCCTGGCCGGCGAAATGAATGCCACCGGGCCGGCGCGCCGCACCGCCTTGCTGCTCGGCGCCTCGGACACCCGCGCGGCGCAGGCGGTCGACTTGCCGGCCGTGGCGATGGCGCGCGGCATCGGCAAGACCCAGGCCGAGCGCGCCATCTACCTGGTCGCCCTTGGACGCATGGCGCGCTCCAGCCTCAGGCTGGCCACCGTCGCCCTGGAGAAGAACAGCCCCAAGCTGACACCGGAAGAACGCGCCGTCGGCTGGGCCAACCTGGCGCTGGCCGCCTCGATCGGCCTGTCGCCCGAGGCCGGCGACTACTGGCGCCGCGCCAACGGCGCCCAGCTGACCAACGAGCAGATGCAGTGGAAGACCCGCATCGCGCTGCGCAACGGCGACTGGAAGGGCGTGCGCGCCGCCATCGAGGCCATGCCGGCGGGCCTGCGCGCCGAGCCGGCCTGGGTCTACTGGCTGGGCCGCGCGCACAAGGCCGAAGGACGTGCGGAGCAGGCGCGCGAGCTGTTCGAGCGCATCGCCGTACAATCCAACTTCTATGGCCAGCTGGCGATGGACGAGCTGGGCCGCATGGTGACGGCGCCGCCGCCGGTGGCCCCGGTCACGGCCGCCGAGCTGGCCCAGGCCGCCGCCAACCCGAGCCTGCAGCGCGCCCTGAAGTTCTATGGCCTGCGCCTGCGCGCGGATGGTAACCGCGAATGGAACTGGGGGCTGCGCGGGCTGTCTGAACGTCAGCTGCTGGCCGCCGCCGAGTTCGCGCGCCGCAACGAGCTGCTCGACCGCATGGTCGAGACCTCGCTGCGCACGCGTAACGAGTTAGACTATGCCCAACGCTTTCCGGCGCCCCATCTCGAGATCCTGCGTCCCACCGCGCAGGGACTGGGGCTGGACAAGGCCTGGGTGTATGGGCTGATCCGCCAGGAATCGCGCTTCATCCAGGACGCGCGCTCCGGTGTCGGCGCCTCGGGGCTGATGCAGGTGATGCCGTCCACCGGCAAGTGGGTGGCCGCCAAGATCGGCCTGGATAACTTCGTGCACGACATGTTGACGGACCTGCGCACCAACATCACCTTGGGAGCGAACTACATGAACATGGTGCTGCAAAACTTCGACGGCTCGGAGGTGCTGGCCACCGCCGCCTACAACGCCGGGCCGGGACGCGCGCGCGCCTGGCGCGGCCTGCTGCGCGAACCGATGGAGGGGGCGGTCTTCGTCGAGACCATCCCGTTCTCGGAAACGCGCGGCTATGTGCGCAACGTGATGGCCAACGCCACCAACTACGCGGCCGTGTTCGACGGCAAGCCGCAGTCGATCAAGACCCGCCTGTCCACCATCCAGCCGCGCACGGGCAGTATCGTGCTGCCCTGAGGCCGCCATGGGCCCCCTCAAGGTTCTGGCCATCGGCGCCACCGGCTTCATCGGCTGCCACCTGGTGGCGCGGCTGGCCGAGGAGGGCGTGGACGTGGTGGTGCCGGCGCGCCACTACGAAAGCGCCAAGCAGCTGACCCTGCTGCCCGACGTCGACCTGCGCGTGGCCAACATCCACGACGACAAGGTGCTGCACAGCCTGATGGAGGGCTGCCACGCGGTGATCAACCTGGTGGGCGTGCTGCATGGCGGCCGTGGCCATCCCTACGGAGAAGGTTTCCGCCGCCTGCACGTGGAGCTGCCGCACCGCATCGCCGCGGCCTGCGCCGACCTGGGCGTGCCGCGCTACCTGCACATGAGCGCACTGGGGGCGAGCACCCACGGGCCCTCGATGTACCAGCGCTCCAAGGCCGACGGCGAAGCCGCCGCGCGCAGCCGGCCGCAGGTCGCGGCCACGGTTTTCCGGCCTTCGGTGGTGTTCGGTCCGGGCGACCACTTCCTGACCATGTTCGCGCGCATGCAGCGCCACCTGCCGGTGATTCCGCTGGCCTGCGCCGGCGCGCGCTTCCAGCCGGTCTACGTGGGCGACGTGACGGCCGCCTTCGTGCGCGCCCTGGCCCAGCCGCATACGCGCGGCGCCGTGGTCGAGCTGGGCGGTCCCCAGGTCTACACCCTGGCCGAGCTGGTGCGCCTGGCCGGCCGCTATGCCGGCTGCGAACGCAAGGTGATCGGATTGCCGGACTGGATGGCGCGCCTGCAGGCCGGCCTGTTCGAACTGCTGCCGGGCGATCCCCTCATCAGCCGCGACAACCTCGATTCCATGAAGGTGGACAATGTGGTCGATCCAGCAACGAAAGCCTTGACAGCGGAGGCGCTGGGAATCAAGCTCACGGCGATCGAGGCGGTTGCGCCGCACTACCTGGCGGAGCGCGATCCCCTCGACGCCTACCGCACCCGCGCCGGCCGTTAATGCCGCCCCGGCATGCGGTGCCGCCATTATCGTGAGCACGGGGCGCCCCCGTCCGCCCTGCGCACGCGCTCTCATTCTTGAACAGGAACGCCATGCAGACCATCGAACTCGACCCGATCCTTTCGCACACCCTGGACCAGGCGCGCCGGCCGGGCCTGACGCTCGTCATCGGCAACAAGAACCTCTCGTCCTGGTCGATGCGTCCCTGGGTGGCGGCGGTCGCGTTCGGCATTCCCTTCACCGAAGTGCGGCTGCTGCTCGACCAGCCCGACACCTCGGCCAACATCGCGCGCTATTCGCATGCAGGCCGGGTGCCGGTGCTGCTGGCCGGCGACATGACGGTCTGGGACAGCCTGGCCATCACCGAATACCTGGCCGAGCAATTTCCCGACAAGCACATGTGGCCCCAGGACGTGGCGGCGCGCGCGCTGGCCCGTTCCATCGTGGCCGAGATGCATTCGGGCTTTTCCGAACTGCGCGGCGCCATGCCGATGAATATCCAGGCCCACCTGCCGGGACGCGGGCGCACGCCGGGCGCCCAGGCCGACATCGGCCGCATCTGCGAGATCTGGGAAGACTGCCTGTCGCGCTTCGGCCACCATCACTTCCTGTTCGGCGAGTTCTCGATCGCCGACGCCTTCTATGCGCCGGTGGTGACCCGCTTCCGCACCTATGGCGTGGCGCTGGCGCCGGCCCTGCAGGCCTATTGCGACCGCGTGCTGGCCCATCCGGCCGTGGCGCGCTGGGTCAAGGAAGCGCTGGCGGAGGACGATCCAACCCCGCTGCACGACGCCGACCTGCCGGGCGATTGAGCATGCGCAGTTATGTTGTCGGCGGCGCGGTCCGCGACCAGTTGCTGGGCCTGCCCGTGCAGGACCGCGACCATGTCGTGGTCGGCGCCACGCCGGAGCAGATGCTGGCGGCGGGCTTCCGCCCGGTGGGCAAGGACTTCCCCGTATTCCTGCATCCCGAGACCCAGGAGGAGTACGCGCTGGCGCGCACCGAGCGCAAGACCGCCAAGGGCTACCACGGCTTCGCCTTCCACACGGCGCCCGACGTCACGCTGGAGCAGGACCTGGTGCGGCGCGACCTGACCATCAACGCCATGGCACTGGGGGAGGACGGCGGCATCGTCGACCCCTATGGCGGCCAGGCCGACCTGCGCGCGCGCGTGTTCCGCCACGTCTCGGAGGCCTTCGCCGAAGACCCGGTGCGCATCCTGCGCGTGGCGCGCTTCGCCGCGCGCCTGCCCGAATTCCGCGTGGCCGAGACCACCAACGCCCTGATGCGCCGCATGGTGGACGAGGGCGAGGTCGACGCCCTGGTGCCCGAGCGCGTGTGGCAGGAACTGTCGCGCGGCCTGATGGAGCAGCGTCCTTCGCGCATGCTGGCCGTGCTGCGCGACTGCGGCGCCCTGGCGCGCATCCTGCCCGAACTCGACAGCGGCCCATCCACCATGGAGGCCGCCGACGCCGCGGCGCGGCGCGGGCATGCGCTGGAAGTGCGCTTCGCGGTCCTGATGCTGGGCCTGGCTGAAGCGCAGGATCCGAAGCCAGTCCAGGACGTGTGCAAGCGCCTCAAGGTCCCCAACGAGTGCCGCGACCTCGCCGTGATGACGGCGCGCGAAGCCGGTCTGGCGGCGCGCCGCGACGGCGCGATGGATGCGGAAGCGATCGTCACCCTGTTCGAACGCTGCGACGCCTTCCGCAAGCCGGAGCGCTTTGCCCAGATGTTGCTGGCCGCCGGCAGCGCACCGCAGGCGGCGGACCTGCTGCGCGAGCCGGGCTTGATGCAGGCGCTGGCGGCGGCGCGTGCCGTCAATGCGGGCGAAATCGCCGGGCGCCATGAGGGGAACAAGGCCCGGATCCCGGGCGCGGTGCATGCCGCGCGGGTGGATGCGGTCGGGCAGGCCCTGGGCGGCTTGCGCTGACGCAGCAGCATGAGCGGCTACCCGCCATGGATGTGTTACATTCGCTTACACCCTGCCTGCAATACACTTGATTGTTTTGCTATCCTTCTCTGTAGTAATTTGTTGCGTTGAGGGAAATTATGCTTGCCGTACTGGCGCAGCGTGTAGCGAGCCTGAGTCCGCGCCGCCGGCTGCTGATGGCAGGCGCGGCGGTCATCGCCTTGAGCATGCTGCTGGTCTTCCTGTTTGTCCGTACGGAAGCGGTCGAGCCGGAAATCCGCAACCGCGTCATGCTCAACCTGCGCGAGCTGGAAAAGCTCGACGCCGAGTGGGACGCCAACATCCTGCGCGCCCACATCGGCCGTGCGCCCCAGGAGCCGCGCCTGACCACCCAGCTGCCGCGCATGCACGACCTGGTGGCGCGCCTGGGCGAAGCGCTGCCCCATACCACAGGCGCCGCCGCGCCTGCCGCCTACGGGCAGCTGCGCCAGTCGCTGCGCACCAAGGAACAGCTGGTCACCCTGTTCGCCGTCCATAACCCGCCGCTGCGCGACGCCCTGATGCACGTGCCGCCGGCCGTGGCCGACCTCAAGACCGAACTGAGCGGCATCGAAGGCGCGCTGGCGCCAGCGCGCATCGTGGTGCGGCTCGACACCACGCTCAATGCGCTGCTCACCGAGATCCTGCGCTACAACCTGGCGCCGACGCCGGCCCTGGCCACGCGCATCGACGAAATCCTGGGCGATGTCGCGGCCCAGGAGATCGCGTTTTCGCCGGCCGTGGTCGAGAAGATGGACGCCCTGATCCACAGCTGCCGGGTGATCCTGGAAAAGCGGCCGCTGGAAAACCGCCTGGAAGCCCAGATCGCCGCCGCCGGCACCGGCGCCGCACTCGACCGCCTGGGCCGCGAATTCGACCGCTCCTTCGACACCGTGCTGCTGGAGCGCCAGCGCTTCCGCGGCTACCTGTTCGCCTACTCGGCGCTGCTGCTGGTCCTGCTGGCCTATGCCGGCTGGCGCCTGCGCCGCAGCTACCGCATCATCGGCGAGGTCAACCACCGCCTGCAGGCCGCCAACGAAACCCTGGAGCACCGGGTGGCCGAGCGCACGGCGGAACTCGAAACCCAATCGAAGCAGCTCGAACGCCTGGCCCAGCATGACAGCCTGACCGGCCTGATCAACTACCGCCAGCTGACCCGGGTGCTCGACCGGGCCCTGGCGCGCGCCGACCGCCGCGACAGCGTGGTGGTCCTGATGTTCATCGACCTGGACGGCTTCAAGGCCGTCAACGACACCTGGGGCCACGCCACCGGCGACCTGGTGCTGCAGATGGTGGCGCGCCGCGTGCAGGACAAGCTGCGCGCCGAGGATGCGCTGGCGCGCCTGGGCGGCGACGAGTTCGTGATCATGCTCGAGGACGTCAGCTCGCGCGACGGCGCGCTGCGCGTCGCCAGGATCGCATTGGAACAGATCGAGTCGATCATCGAGGCCGACGGCAACCCGGTGCGCATTTCCGCGAGCATCGGCATCGCCGCCGCCAGGGGCCAGGCCGGCGCCGCGCGCGGCCAGGCGGCCCTGCTGGCCGACGCCGACAAGGCCATGTACGAGGCCAAGCAGTCCGGCAAGGGCAGCTTCATTGTCAGCCCGCAGTCACAGTGGCTCACTCCCGTATAGGCAACGCTGGCCTTTCCGCACAGCAAGCCCCACAATACAGCAGAGCTGGCCGGCTTCGGCTAGAATGTCTTTTGTTGCAGTGCACAATAAGGGTGCGACCATGTTGGACAATCCGTTACGCCGCTGGATCAAGGGCCTGAGCGGAAAGAAAGGCCAGCCGACCGTGCTGGTCAAGGAGCTGGCCGAGCGCGACCGCCGCCGGGTGCTGAAGCATTTCCTGGCGCTGGACGGCAACGACCGCCTGCTGCGCTTCGGCAGCATCATTCCGGACGACCAGATCAAGGCCTATGTCGCGAAAATCGACTTTTCGCGCGATATCGTGCTGGGCGTCCATAACGGCATCTTCCAGCTGGTGGGCGTCGGCCACCTCGGCTTTTCGACTTCCGAAGGCCGCGGCAGCACGACCAAGGAGCGGGTGGCCGAATTCGGCGTCTCGGTCTCCCGGTCCGCGCGCGGGCAGGGCGTCGGCACACGCCTGTTCCAGCGTGCGGCCATCCACTGCCGCAATTCCGACATCGACACCCTGTACATGCAGTGCCTGTCCTCGAACCAGACCATGATGCACATCGCCCGGAAGGCCGGCATGCGCATCAAGCGCGAATACGGCGAGGCCGACGCCTACCTGCAGCTGCCGCCGCCCAGCCCCGGCAGCGTGATGGCCGAGGCGCTGGAAGAGCAGTTCGCCGTGATCGACTACACCGTCAAGGCCAACGCCCGCGCGGCGGCCAAGTGGTTCTCTTTCAAGAAATAACTCATTCCCTGATCTCGGGTTCCACGAGTTTCGCCAGCAGCTCCAGCGATTCCTGCCAGCCGAGATAGCACATCTCCGCCGGGATGGCGGCGGGGATGCCTTCCTGCCTGATCTTCACTTCCACGCCGCCCAACACCTGGCGCAGGCTGACCATGGTCTCCATCCGGCCCGGCAGCTTCGGGTCTTCGAACGCGTCCGTGTAGCGCAGGCGCTCGCCCGGAACCAGCTCCAGGTATTCGCCGCCGAAGGCATGGCTGGCGCCGGTCGTGAAATTGGTGAAGGACATCCGGTAGCGGCCGCCGACCCGGGCATCCATCTCGTGCACGGTGCCGACGAAGCCGTGCGGCGGCAGCCATTTGGCGAGGGCGGCCGGGGTGGTGAAGGCGCGGTACACCCGGTCGGGCGTGGATTTCAGGACGCGGTGCAATTCGACGGTATGGGACATGATCGATTCCTTTGTCTGGCGGTGGCAGAGGACAACCCTCTGCCAGCACGACGAACGGGCGGGCCGGGATTCGACACGCCGGCAGACATTTTTATACCACGCGGATGTCGACGTCGATATTGCCCTGGGTCGCCTTCGAGTAGGGGCAGGTCTGGTGGGCCGCGGCGACCAGCGTCTGCGCGATCTCGGCCGGCAGGCCGGGCAGGTGCACGTCGAGGCGCGCCTGCAGGAAGTAGGCGCCGTTCAGGTTGCACAGGTCGACCTCGGCATCCACGTGGGCGTCGGACGGCAGCTTGAGTCCCAGCTTGCCCGCCGCCAGCCCCATCGCGCCGATGAAGCAGGCCGACCAGCCGGCCGCGAACAGCTGTTCGGGATTGGTGCCGGCGCCCTTCGAGCCGGGCGAGGACAGCTGGATGTCCAGCCGGCCGTCGCTGCTGCGGGCCGCGCCGTCGCGGCCGCCGGAGGTGGTACGGGTCTTGCCGGTGTAAAGCACAGTGGTGGTGTCGCGCATGATGTTTTCCTAGCTAAATAAAAAGAGTGTTCAGATCCACTTGGCCACGTCCAGGATGGCCTGGGCGAAGGCTTGCGGGGCTTCCTGCGGCAGGTTGTGGCCGATGCCGCCGGTCAGGTGGCGATGCTCGTACTTGCCGCGGAATTTCCTGGCGTAGGCCTTCGGGTCCGGGTGCGGCGCGCCGTTCGCGTCGCCTTCCATCGTGATGGCCGGGACGCTGACGTCCGGGAAGCGGGCGAGGCGCTGCTCCAGGTCTTCGTAGCGGGCTTCGCTGGGCGCCAGGCCGAGGCGCCAGCGGTAGTTGCTGACCGAGATCGCCACATGGTCCGGGTTGTCGAGCGACCTGGCGGAGCGGGCGAAGGTGGCGTCGTCGAATTTCCAGTCGGGCGAAGCCAGCTCCCAGATCAGGCGGGCGAAGGCATGGGTGTTGTCGCGGTAGCCCTGCTCGCCGCGCGGGGTGGCGAAGTAATACTGGTACCACCATTGCAGTTCCGCCTTCGGCGGCAGCGGCTTGCGGTTCAGCTCCTGGCTGCCGATCAGGTAGCCGCTGACGGACACCAGGGCGGTGCAGCGCTGCGGCCACAGCGCGGCCAGGGTGGCCGCGATGCGCGCGCCCCAGTCGAAGCCGGCGACGATGGCCTTGTCGATCTTCAGCGCATCCAGGAAGGCGATGGCGTCCGCCGTGAAGCTGGCCTGCTGGCCGTTGCGCGGGGTGTCGCCGGACAGGAAGCGGGTCGTGCCGTAGCCGCGCAGGTGGGGGATGATCACGCGGTAGCCGGCGGCCGCCAAAATGGGCGCGACATCGATGAAGGCATGGATATCGTAGGGCCAGCCGTGGAACAGCACCACCGGATAGCCGTTGCGCGGCCCTACGTCGACATAGCCGACGTCCAGCACGCCTGCACGGACCTGCTTGATGTCGGCGAAGGTAGTGCTCGCCGGCGAGATGCCGCGCGAGGCGGCAGGCACGGCGGCGCTGGCGCCGGCAATCAGGCCCAGCTGGGCGGCGGCCACGCCCAGGGAGGCGGCGTTCAGGAAGCTCCTGCGTTTCAGGTTGGTGTTCATGGTGTTCTCCAGTCGGGTGGGATCAAAGGGACATGCCGCCGTCGATGGTCAGGCTGGCCCCGGTCATGTAGCCGGATTCCGGGCCGGCCAGGTAGGCCGCCAGGCCGGCGATCTCGGACGGCTGGCCGACGCGCTTGAGCGGAATCCAGTCCTTGACCAGTTCGATCATGTCCGCCGTCATGTCGGTCTCGATGGGGCCGGGCTGGATGTTGTTGATGGTGATGCCGCGCGGCGCCAGGTCCACCGCCAGTCCCTTGACCATCACGGCCACCGCGCCCTTGGTCATCGAATAGACGCTGGAACCCGGGTGCCCGCTGCGCACGGCGGTATTGCTGCCGATGGTGATCACCCGCCCGCCCGGCGGCATGTGCGGCAGCGCCGCCTTGATCGCCAGGTAGACGCCGCGCACGTTCACGTCCAGCATGCGGTCCAGCGTCTCGATCCCGAACTCGGCGACATCGGCGATGTGCAGGATGCCGGCGTTGACGACGATGATGTCGATCCGGCCGAAGCGCGCGGCAGCCTGTTCCACGGCGGCCTGCAGCTCGGCGGCATTGGCGCTGTCCGCCTTGAGCGCCAGGGCCTGCACGCCGTGTTCCTCGATGGCGGCGGCCACCTGCTCCGCCTTGGCCGCGGCGCTGGCATAGGTCAGCGCCACGTTGGCGCCGTCGCGCGCCAGGCGCAGGGCGATGCCGGCGCCGATGCCGCGCGATCCGCCGATGACGAGTGCGGTTTTCTTCCCGGTGTTCATGCTTGCTCCTTCATGCGTTGGTCGATGTGTTCATTACATTCCCCTCACGTATCCCGGATGTGTTCGGAACCGGTGTTTTTGCAATCGCGTGTGTATGACGCGCAACCGGATACAGTGGGATACAAGGCCGGGCCTTACTTCGCTTCCGCTAGCAGGGCGCGGATCTTCGCCTCGGTTTCCTGGTAGGCGCCTTCGCCGAAATGCGTGTAGACGACCTGGCCCTGCTTGTCGATCAAATAGACCGCCGGCCAGTACTGGTTCGAATAGGCCTGCCAGGTGGCATAGCGGTTGTCCTGGGCGACCGGATAGGGAATGCCGAGCCGCTTGATGGCGGACTGGACATTGGACGTCGAACGCTCGAACGGGTACTCGGGGGTGTGCACGCCCACCACGACCAGGCCCTTGTCCTTGTACTTCTCGTGCCAGCTCTTCACGTAGGGCAGGGTGCGGATGCAGTTGATGCAGGTATAGGTCCAGAAATCGACCAGCACCACCTTGCCGCGCAGCTGCTGCATGCTCAAGGGCGGCGAGTTGAGCCAGTTGTCGATGCCGGTGAATTCCGGCGCCTGGGCGGCCTGGGCGGAGATGCTGGCGGCGGCGAACAGCAGGGCGATCATGGTTTTCATGGTGTTTCCTTTCAGAGCGAGATGAGATTGGCGAGGTGGGCGTACAGCAGGACGTCGTACTGGAAGTAGATCGCGGCGCTCGTTGCCAGGATCAGGACGCCGAACACCTGTTGCAGGCGTTCGGTGTAGCGGGCGAGGGCGCGGATGCGCTGGCGGGCGAACTGGCCGCCGTAGGCGATGGCCAGCATGGGGATGCCGGCGCCTATGGCGTACAGGAGAAGCAGGGTCGAGGACCAGCCGATATCCTGTGCCTGGGCCACCAGCACCAGGATCGAGGCCAGCACCGGGCCGGCGCAGGGCGTCCAGACGGCGCCCAGCGACATGCCGAGCACGAAGCCGCCCAGCTTGCCGGCCCGTTCGCCGCCGCCGGAGGGCAGGACGGCGCCGGCGAGGTCGGTCGCGCGGTTCATCAGCCAGGCATAGGGCGCCTTCCACAGCATCGCCAGCCCGGTCAGCGCCAGCATGGCGATGCCGGCCAGGCGCAGCGTCTCGTGGGCCAGTGCGACTTGCTGCGAAGCGCTGGCCAGCAGCAGGCCGAGCGAGGCGAAGGCCAGGACGAAGCCGGCCACGATGAACAGGGGGCGGCCGCGGCTGGATTCCTGCAGGGTGCCGCCCAGGACGATGGGCAGGATGGGCAGCACGCAGGGCGAGGCGATGGTCAGTACGCCGCCGAGCAAGGCGAGCGGAGCGTCGATAAGATGTTGCATGGCACGGTCCTCCTGGTTGGATGACCGTATTGGACCGCCCCGGCGTATCCCGGCTGTGTCTGGAACCGGGTTTTTTGCAAGCCACTGTAGCGACGCCGGGTCCGGATACACTGGGATACAAAAGCCTGGCGCAGGCAGGCTATAAAGACGGCATTGCCGCTGACACCGACCGAGACCAACATGGACAACACCGACCACATCCTCATCGTCGACGACGACCTCGAGATCCGCGAACTGCTCGCCGCCTACCTGGAAAAGAACGGCATGCGCGCCTCCACCGCCGCCAACGGCCGCCAGATGCGCGCCCTGATGGAGCAGCAGCAGGTCGACCTGGTGGTGCTGGACCTGATGATGCCGGGCGAGGACGGCCTGACCCTGTGCCGCGACCTGCGCGCGGGCAAATGGCGCGCCGTCCCGGTCCTGATGCTGACCGCGCGCGACGAGGAAACCGACCGCATCGTGGGCCTGGAGATGGGCGCGGACGACTACCTGACCAAGCCCTTCGCGGCGCGCGAGCTGCTGGCGCGCATCCGGTCCGTGCTGCGCCGCACGCGCATGCTGCCGCCCAATTTCGAGGTCAAGGAACCGGGCCAATTCCTTACTTTCGGCGACTGGAAGCTCGACACCGTCGGGCGCCACCTGCTCGACCGCGAGGGCACCATGGTGGCCCTGAGCGGCGCCGAATACCGCCTGCTGCGCGTCTTCCTCGACCATCCGCAGCGGGTGCTCACCCGCGACCAGCTGCTCAACCTGACGCAAGGACGCGAGGCCGACCTGTTCGACCGCTCCATCGACCTGCTGGTGAGCCGGGTGCGCCAGCGCCTGGGCGACGATGCGCGCGAGCCGCGCTACATCAAGACCCTGCGCAGCGAGGGCTATGTGTTCTCGTCCGCGGTCGAGATCGCGGACGGCCCGGCATGAGCGCCTGGCTGCGCTGGCCGCGCACCTTGTTCATGCGGCTGATGCTGATCCTCCTGGCCGGGCTCGCGGTAGCGCAGGCGCTTTCCTATGTGCTGGTCATGAGCGAGCGCAGGGAAGCCACCGTCGGCCTGATGCTCAACTTCATGGAGCAGGACGTGGCCAGCTCGGTCGCCCTGCTGGACCGTCTGCCGGCGAACGAGCGCCCCGCCTGGCTGCCCCGGCTGGCGCGCCGCACCTACCGCTTCGCGCTGACCCCGGGCGAGCCGGGACACGTGCCGGATACTGCACTGTCGCGCCGCATCGCCGACTCCTTCGTCGACGCGATCGGCCAGCGCTACCGCGTCACGGCGAACGCGGTGCCGGGTCATCCGAACCGGGTGCAGGCCCATGTGATCCTCAGCGACGGCACGCCCCTGACCATCGACATGCGGCCCGCCGGGCTGCCGGTGTCGTCCTGGCTGCCGGCCGTGCTGCTGGCCCAGCTCGTCCTGCTGGCGCTGTGCACCTGGGCGGGCGTGCGCCTGGCCACCCGTCCGCTGGCGCAGCTGGCCAGGGCCGCGGACAGCCTCGGTCCCGACCTGCGTTCGGAGCGGCTGCCCGAATCGGGGCCGCTGGAAGTGACGCGCGCGGCCAGGGCCTTCAACGCCATGCAGGAGCGGATCGGCGCCTACATGACCGAGCGCACCCAGATCCTGGCCGCCATCTCGCACGACCTGCAGACGCCGATCACCCGCATGCGCATGCGCGCCGACATGCTGGACGACGAGGTCCAGCGCGAGAAGATGAACCGCGACCTGCGCGAGATGGAAGCGCTGGTCAAGGACGGGGTGGCCTATGCGCGCACCCTGCACGGCGCGCGCGAGGCGCCTTGCCGGATCGATCCGGATGCGATGCTGGAGAGCCTGGTCGGCGACTACCGGGACGCCGGCAAGGAGGTCACGCTGCAGGGCAGGGCGGAGATGCCGGTCGCCACCCGCCCTCACGCCTTGCGGCGCATCCTCGGCAACCTCATCGACAACGGGCTCAAGTACGCGGGCGCGGTCGAGGTCGGGATCGCGCGGGAGGCGGAGGGAATCGCCATCCGTGTCCGCGATTTCGGCCCCGGCATTCCGGAAGCGGAGCTGGAAAAGGTGTTCGAACCCTTCTACCGCCTGGAAGCCTCGCGCAACCGCGACACCGGCGGAACCGGGCTGGGGCTGTCCATCGCGCGGCAGCTGGCGGGCGCCATGCAGGGCGCGCTGGAACTGAGGAATCACCCGCAGGGCGGCCTGGAGGCGACGCTCCGGATCCGCAACCTGGAGGACGGCGGCCCCCGCTGAGTCTGGGTATAGTGGGGTCATGCCGGCCCCTCGCCCCCATCCCGTCACCCCTGACGGACGCTACTTCGTCGTCAAGGGCCGCCTCTGGCGCACCAGCAATCCCCGGCTGGCGCCGGAGAAGCGGCAGGAACTGGTCAAGGAACTCATGGATGCGCGGCGCCAGGTCGGCGCCGCCATGAGAGCGCAGGACGCCGAGGCGGAGCGCGGCGCCCGCGCCGCGGTCGACGCGGCCAAACGCGCGCTGGGAGAGCGCGGCCCCGTCTGGTGGACGGACGGGGCGCCGGACTTCAACCGCAAGCTGGTGGCCAACACTCCCTATGCGCAGTGGTACGCGGCGCTGCCGCCGCAGGACGAGGCGTGAATCAGGCGTGCCGCGCCGCCGCATGCAGGCGGTAGCCGGCCGGGCTGGTCCGGTACAGGTAGGCGAACATGCCTGTGAACGCCAGGAAGATGGCGACGTTCAGCCAGACGGATTCCGGCGTCGTCGGCACCATCAGCACACGGTAGAGGCTCACGATCAGGCCCAGCGCGTTCCCGGCCAAGTTGCCGATCAGGACATAATGGATCTCGGCGATGTCGACGGCGCGGCTGGCGCCCCAGTTCATGAGGCCGTAACCGGTGAGCGCGGCCCCGTACAGCATGGACATGTAGCGGCCGGTGCTGTTCATGCTTTCGGCGCCGTAGGCGCTCATGAGGGCGTCCGGTGCGAGCAGCAGCACGAGACCGAAGCCCAGTCCGACGATGGCTACGATTCGGAAGATCAGGCGGTGGTTCATCATTGTCTCCGGAATGATCGAATTTGTCGGCGCGCCCGGCGAGCCCGGCGCGGCGCCGCCGGAATGGCGGCGCACATTCAGCTTAGGCCGCAAATCGGACGACGCAAGCTCAACGGGAGAGATTCGATGAAAACCAGGCCGCCACTGCTGCTATAACAGGCATTAAAAATGCATATTTGCTAGAATGGCGGGGTTTCCAGTAGAGGCAAAGCGATGAGCGACCTTGCAATAACACCATCTTCCATCATCCGGCTGGTCGATACCTTTTACGACCGTGTCCGCATGGACGCCGTGCTGGGTCCCGTGTTCGAGGCCAGGCTGGCGGGCAAGTGGCAGGAGCACATGCCCAGGATGTATGCCTTCTGGACCAAGGTCCTGCTGGGGACCGGCGAGTTCGAGGGGAACGTGTTCGGCAAGCACATGGCCTTGAGCGGCATCGACAGGGAGCATTTCGTCCGCTGGCTGACACTGTTCAGGCTGACGTCGATCGAGGTGTTCGGTGCGGAGGATGCGAAGGAGGCGATGCTGGTGGCGGAGCGCATTGCCTCGAGCTTGCAGCTTGGGTTCTTCGGCGAAATACGGGTAAAGGCTCAGCTCAATTAAGCGTCAGCCAAAAAACCGTCGCCCCGGTGGAGGCCGGGGCCCAGGTTTAGCGTGTCGATAGCTCATGCAAACTTCGGCAGAGCGACGTTCATCGGCTAACTCATTGACATTTACACCAGCGGCATCGCCGTGGTTTCCTTGATCCGCTGCAGCGCAAAGCTCGACTTCACGTCCAGCACCGCCGGGTGCTTGAGCAAGGTCCCCATCATGAAGCGCGAGAAGTGGTCCATGTCCTGCACATGCACGCGCAGCAGGAAATCCATCTCCCCGGTCATCGCGTAGCAGGCCACCACCTCCGGCCAGCTCCCCACCGACACCGCGAAATCGTTGCGCGGCGAGGTCGCCGGCAGGCCGGGTGCGCGGCTGGTGCTGGCCACCTCGCTGTGCTTTTCCAGGCGCACGTTCACATAGGCCAGCAAGCCCAGGCCGATCTTGTCCGGATCGAGCAGGGCCACGTACTGGCGGATCACGCCCGCTTCCTCCAGCCGCTTGATGCGGCGCAGGCAGGGCGAGGGCGACAGGTTCACGCGCTCGGCCACGTCCTGGTTCGACAGGCGTCCATCGGTTTGCAGGATTTCAAGAATCTTGCGGTCGGTTTTGTCCAGCTCAATCTTTGACATAGTTCCCTCGGTCTACTCATGCGTACCGCAATTTTATTGCGCAAATCGGGAAGAGGGGGGAATTGTTTGGAATTTAATGCTGGAGGGCCAAGACTATACTGTCCGCAACACGGGAGGAGACTGACCCACGCCTGCCGAGTACGACCAGAAGACCAACAAGAGTCCGTCGTGCCGGCGCCACGCAGGCCAGTTCGCCATGCGAACGAGGCGGCCACCAGGCCGCCTTTCGCACATCTGAAGCGAAACACGGAGACACCCAATGAACGCACCCCTGGAGCGCGCCAACCTGGCGCTGCCGCAGCAGGAAGATATCTCGCTCGACGACAAATGGACGCTCGAGCGCGGCCGCGCCTTCATGACCGGCACCCAGGCGCTGATCCGCCTGCCCATGCTGCAGCGCGAGCGCGACCTCAAGGCCGGCCTGAACACCGCCGGCTACATCACCGGCTACCGCGGCTCGCCGGTCACCTCGGTCGACCAGACCGCGATGAAGGCGAGGAAGCACCTCGACGCCCACCACGTCAAGTTCCACCCGGGCATGAACGAAGACCTGGCGGCGACCGCCGTCTGGGGTACCCAGCAGACCAACCTGTACAAGGATGCCAAGTACGACGGCGTGTTCGCCATGTGGTACGGCAAGGGCCCGGGCGTGGACCGCTGCGGCGACGTCTTCAAGCACGGCAACAACGCCGGCTCCGCCAAGCATGGCGGCGTGCTGGTGCTGGCCGGCGACGACCATGCGGCCAAGTCCTCCTCCACCGCGCACCAGTCGGACCACATCCTGACCCACTGCGGCATCCCGGTGCTGTATCCGTCCTCGGTCCAGGAATACATCGATTTCGGCCTGCACGCCTGGGCCATGAGCCGCTACACCGGCCTGTGGGTGTCGATGAAGTGCGTGACCGACATCATCGAGTCGGGCGCCGTGGTCGACCTCGATCCGGACCGCGTGCAGATCGCCATGCCGACCGACTTCGAACTGCCGCCGGGCGGCCTGAACATCCGCTGGCCGGACGCTGTCCTGGACCAGGAAGTCCGGATGAACAACTTCAAGTGGTATGCCGCGCTGGCCTATGCGCGCGCCAACAAGCTCAACCGCATCATCTGGGACAGCCCCACGCCGAAGATCGGCATCATCACCGCCGGCAAGAGCTATGTGGACACCCGCCAGGCCCTGGCCGACCTCGGCATCGACGAACAGGCGGCGCGCGACATCGGCTTGCGCCTGTACAAGGTCGGCATGACCTGGCCGCTCGAATCCGAAGGCGTGCACGAATTCGCGCGCGGCCTGGACGAGATCCTGGTGGTGGAAGAGAAGCGCCAGGTGATGGAATACGCGCTCAAGGAAGCCCTGTACAACCTGCCGGACAGCGAGCGTCCGCGCGTGGTCGGCAAGTTCGACGACACCGGCGAATGGAGCAACAAGGACCGCATGGGCCACGGCGACTGGCTGCTGCCGGCCACCTACGAGCTGAGCCCGGCCCAGATCGCGCGCGCCATCGCCTCGCGCATCTCGCACTACTGCTCCGGCCACCCGGTCGAGCAGCGCGTGCGCGAGCGCATCGCCTTCCTGGAAGCCAAGGAACTGGTGCTGAAGAACATCCCGGCCAAGGCCAATCCGCAGACCGACCGCATCCCTTACTTCTGCTCGGGCTGCCCGCACAACAGCTCGACCAAGGTGCCGGAAGGCTCGCGCGCCATGGCCGGCATCGGCTGCCACTACATGGTGCTGTGGATGGACCGCGAAACCTCCACCTTCACCCACATGGGCGCGGAAGGCACGACCTGGATCGGCCAGTCCCCGTTCACCGACGAGAAGCACGTCTTCGTGAACCTGGGCGACGGCACCTATTTCCACTCGGGCATCCTGGCGATCCGCGCGGCCGTGGCCGCGAAGGTCAACATCACCTACAAGATCCTGTACAACGACGCGGTCGCCATGACCGGCGGCCAGAACGTCGACGGTCCGCTCGATCCGGGCATGATCACGCGCCAGATCGCGGCCGAAGGCGTGCGCCCGATCATCGTGGTCACCGACGAGCCTGAGAAATACCCGGACGATTACGCCTGGGCCGAAGGCGTCACCGTGCGCCACCGTTCCGAACTGATGGACGTGCAGAAGGAATTGCGCGAAATGCCGGGCGTGTCGGCCGTGATCTACGACCAGACCTGCGCCTCGGAGAAACGCCGCCGCAGGAAAAAAGGCGAGTTCCCCGACCCGGCCAAGCGCGCCGTCATCAACGAAGCCGTGTGCGAAGGCTGCGGCGACTGCTCGGTGCAGTCGAACTGCCTGTCGGTCGAGCCGCTGGAAACCGAACTGGGCCGTAAGCGCCAGATCAACCAGTCCTCGTGCAACAAGGACTTCTCCTGCGTGTCGGGCTTCTGCCCGAGCTTCGTGACCGTCGAAGGCGGCGGCCTGAAGAAGCCAAAGAAGGCTGCTGCGGCCGATAACGCGGCGCCGGCCTTGCCGGCACCGGTGATTCCGTCGGTGGCCGAACCTTTCGGCATCCTGATCGCCGGCGTCGGCGGCACCGGCGTGGTCACCGTCGGCCAGATCCTGGCCGTGGCGGCCCACGTCGAGGGCAAGGGCGCGATCGTGCTCGACCAGTCCGGCCTGGCCCAGAAGGGCGGCCCGGTGATGTCGCACGTGCGCCTGGCCGAGCACCAGGCCGACCTGCACTCGACCCGCGTGGGCACCGGCAGCGCCGACCTCGTGATCGGCTGCGACCAGATCGTCACCGCCAGCCGCGACGCATTGAGCCGCATGGGCGAAGGCCGCACCTGGGCCGCCGTCAACTCGACCGGCGCCACCACCGCCGCTTTCGTCAAGAACCCGGACTGGCAGTTCCCGGCCGAGGGCTCGCGCGGCGCCATCCTGCAGGCCTGCGGCGAGAAGAACGTCGATTTCGTCGACGCCGGCCAGATCGCCACCGCCCTGATGGGCGACTCGATCGCCACCAACATGTTCATGCTGGGCTACGCCTTCCAGAAGGGCCACGTGCCGCTGCAGGAAGCCTCGCTGATCAAGGCGATCGAACTGAATGGCGTGTCGGTGCCGTTCAACAAGGCCGCCTTCCACTGGGGCCGCAGCGCCGCCCACGACCTGGCTTCGGTGAAGAAGCTGGTGACCCCGGCCCAGGTGATCGAGTTCAAGCGCACCCAGGGCCTGGACGAGATCATCCAGCGCCGCGTCGAGCTGCTCACCGCCTACCAGAACGCGGCCTATGCGGCCAAGTACAAGGCCTTCGTGGACCAGGTGCGCGCCGAGGAAGCCAAATTGGGCAAGGGCACCCGCCTGGCCGAAGCGGTGGCGCGCTACTTCTACAAGCTGATGGCCTACAAGGACGAGTACGAAGTCGCCCGCCTGCATACCGACCCGGCCTTCCGCGACAAGATCGCGAACATGTTCGAAGGCGACATCAAGCTCAGGTTCCACCTGGCGCCGCCGCTGCTGGCCAAGCACGACAAGGAAGGCCGCGCGATCAAGAAGGAATACGGTTCCTGGATGATGGGGGCCTTCGGCATGCTGGCCAAGCTCAAGGGCCTGCGCGGCACCCCGTTCGACGTGTTCGGCTACACCGCCGAGCGCCGCACGGAGCGCGCCCTGATCGGCCAGTACCGCGCGACCGTCGAGGCCCTGCTGCCGAAGCTGACGCTGGATAATCTTCCTCAGGCCGTGGCGATCGCCAGCATTCCGGAAGACATCCGCGGCTATGGCCACGTGAAGGAGCGCCACCTGAAGGCCGCGAAAGAGAAGGAAGCGGCGCTGGTGCAGGCCTTCCACGCGCCGGCCGGGGCGGCGCCGCGGGCAGCGTAACAAGGGCCTTTGCGCACGGCGGGCGCCGGCCCGCCGTGCGCATGCTCGCTTTGATATCTCTCTAGCATTTTTCGTTGCTGGACAGACTCAACTGTTACAGTTGGTTGCACTTGGGCCCGGTATGCACGTCTATAATCGGGCGCATGAGAACGTCTACTGCACCGCGCCGCCAGGCGCTCCCCCTGCGCCTGTTGTCCACCTCGCTCGCAGCACTGTTCGTCCTCGCCGGTTGCGGCGGCGGCGGCGGTTCGGCGGGCACGACCGTGGGCAGCGCCCCGCCTTCGTCCCAGCAACCGCCTCCGGGCACGTCGCCGTCGATCGGCCTGTCGGCGGAAGACCGCGACCCGAGCCTGCTGGGCGACGCGTATAACAACTACTGGAACATGTGCGCCAAGCCGCGCACCGGCGTCGACGCCAGCGGCAAGCCCTTCCCGGACCGCCAGGGCACCCTGCTCGACGAGCTGAAGTTCCTGCGCGCCTGGACCCACCAGTATTACCTGTGGTTCGACGAGGTGCCGACCACCTACCCGATGGCGAGCTTCACCGATCCGCTCGATTACTTCGAGGTGCTCAAGACGAGCGCGCTGACCCCGTCGGGCAAGCCCAAGGACAATTACCACTTCACCTATCCGACCGCGGAATGGGACGCCATGCAGAACCAGGGCGTCGAACTGGGCTATGGCCTGACCTTCTCGCGCAATACCGGCTCGAAGGTGCCGCGCACCTGGCTGGTGGCGGCGATCGAACCGGGCTCGCCGGCGGCCACCGCCGGCCTGCGCCGCGGCGACATGCTGCTGCGCGTCGACGGCGTCGACTTCGTCAGCGGCGACACCCAGGCGGCGGTCGACACCATCAACAACGGCCTGTTCCCGAGCTCGGCCGGCGAGGCGCACCGCTTCACCTTCCAGCGCGCCGGCGCGCAGTTCGAGGTGACCATGGTCGGCGCCGACGTGGTCGTGGACCCGGTGAAGAACGTCAAGGTGATCGAGACCGCCAGCGGCAAGGTCGGCTACCTGACGTTCGAGACGCACAACGGCGTGTCGGAGAAGCAGCTGGTGGACGCCTTCACCACCTTCAAGCAGGAAGGCGTCACCGACCTGGTGCTGGACATGCGCTACAACGGCGGCGGCCTGCTGTACGTCGCCAGCCAGCTGGCCTACATGATCGCCGGTCCCCAGACGACCAGCGGCAAGGTGTTCGAGCGCCTGCAGTACAACTCGAAGCTCGGCTCCAGCAATCCGATCATGTTCCGCAACACCGCCTACGGCTTCTCGTCGCCCGACCCGATCGCCGCCGGCACGCCCCTGCCTTACCTGGGCCTGCAACGCGTGACCGTGCTCAGCACCAATGGCACCTGCTCGGCCAGCGAGTCGGTGATCAACGGCCTGCGCGGCGCCGACATCGAGGTGATCCAGATCGGCGGCGCGACTTGCGGCAAGCCGTATGGCTTCTCGCCGGTGCCGAACTGCGGCACGACCTATTTCTCGATCGAGTTCAAGGGCGTGAACAACAAGGGCTTCGGCGACTACGCGGACGGCTTCGCGCCGACCTGCCAGGTGTCCGACGACCTGTCGCGCCCGGTGGGCGATCCGGCCGAGGGCCTGCTGGCCGCGGCGCTGGCCTACCGCACCAACCGCAGCTGCCCGGCGCCGTCCGGCCAGAGCAGCGCGCGCCAGGTGCCGATGCAGCTGGTGCGTCCGGCGATCCAGGAGATCCGCGTCTTCTCGCCAAGCCGCTGACCTGCTCTTGCTTCCCCGGCTGCCTCACGGCGCCGGGGAACGCGTCTATAATCTCCGGCTTTGCGACCCTTCATTTGCCGGAGCTTCCCGATGATCCGTTCTGCGTTCCTGCTGGCCGTCCTGGCCGCCGCGCCGCTGTCCCACGCCGCGACCGCCCAGTCCCTCTCCACCGTATCCGAGCGCTCGGGCTTCCAGCGCACCGGCCGCTATGACGAAGTGATCGCCCTGTGCGGCGCCTTCCAGAAGGCCTATCCGCAGCAGGTCCGCTGCGTCGACTTCGGCCGCACTCCGGAAGACCGCCCGATGAAGGCGCTGATCGTGAGCGGCAGCGGCGCCTTCACGCCGCAGGAAGCGAAGCGCCAGGGCCTGCCGGTGACCCTGATCCAGGGCGGCATCCACGCGGGCGAGATCGACGGCAAGGACGCCGGCTTCCTGGCCCTGCGCGAAGTGCTGGACGGCCAGCTGGCCAAGGGCGCGCTCGGGAAGCAGGTGCTGATCTTCGTCCCGGTGTTCAACGTCGATGGCCACGAGCGCTTCGGCAAGTGGAACCGCCCGAACCAGCGCGGCCCGGTGGAGATGGGCTGGCGCACCACCGCCCAGAACTTCAACCTGAACCGCGACTACGTCAAGGCCGACGCGCCCGAGATGCAGGCCATGCTCGGCCTGGTCAACGCCTGGGATCCGCTGACCTATGTCGACCTGCACGTGACCGACGGCGCCAAGTTCCAGCACGACGTCTCGATCCAGGTCGAGCCGGTGTATTCGGGCGACCCGGAATTCCGCCAGGCCGGCCTGGCGCTGCGCGGCGGCGTGATCGCCGACATCGCCAGGCAGGGCTCGATGCCGCAGTCCTACTACATGTCCTTCGCCAAGACCGACGATCCGATGTCGGGTTTCGTCGACAGCGTGTCCGACCCGCGCTTCTCGACCGGCTACTTCCAGCTGCGCAACCGCATGGCGCTGCTGGTCGAGACCCACTCGTGGAAGGACTACCCGACCCGCGTGCGCGTCACCCACAACACCGTGATCTCGATCCTGGAGCAGGTGGCGAAGCATGGCAAGGCCTGGCAGCAGGCGGCCCTGGCCGCCGACGCGCGCGCCATGAAGCTGGCCGACGCCAAGGTGGCGCTGACCTACCGCACCACCGACAAGACCCAGATGGTCGACTTCCAGGGCTATGAATACACGCGCGCGCCCTCGAACGTGTCGGGCATGCTGATGACCCGCTACGACGAGACCAAGCCGCAGGTGTGGCGCGTGCCGCTGCGCGAGGAGGTGGTGCCCGACCTGGAAGTGAAGGCGCCGCGCGCCGGCTACATCGTCCCTGCCGCGTACGCGGCGATGGTGGCGGAGAAGCTCAAGCTGCACGGCATCGCCTTCCGCAAGCTGGACAAGGCGGTCGAAGGCGCCAATGTCGAAACTTTCCGCGCCGACAAGGCCACTTTTGGCGCGACCTCCTTCGAAGGGCACCAGCGTTTGACGGTGGAAGGCAAGTGGAAGATTGAAGCGCGCACGGTCATGCGCGGTTCGCTGTTCGTGCCGATCGCCCAGCCGAAGGCGCGCCTGGTGATGGCGCTGCTGGAGCCGCAGGCGCCGGATTCGCTCGCGGGCTGGGGCATGTTCAACACCGCCTACGAGCGCAAGGAATACATGGAAGAGTACGTGGCGGAGGATGTGGCGCGCGAGCAGATGGCGGCGGATCCGAAGGTGGCGGAGGAATTCCAGCGCAAGCTCGACACCGATCCGGCGTTTGCCAAGAACCCGCATGCAAGGCTGGAGTTCTTCGCGAAGCGGCACTCGTCGTGGGATGAGCGCTATAACCTGTATCCGGTGATGCGCACGAATGTAGTGCTGTAAGCCGGTGAACCGAGGCGCTGCCCCCTTTCACCCGCACCTTTCAAACGTCATCCCCGCGAAGGCGGGGATGACGTTCATGAGCTAACGCTTACTGCCCCACCGACCTCAACATCACCGTCGTCACCTTCCCCTCCGCATCGATCAGCTGATACAGCCGGTCATACTCCTCATCCCCGATCTCCGCCCCCGGCGCCCCGCCGAACAGCTTCACCAGCTCCCCCAGCGTATTCGAGTGCCCCACCACCAGCACCGGCCCCTGCATCGTCTTCACCTTCTCCACCAGCGCCTTCGGCGCCCGCGGGTCGTAGCTTTGCACCTGCAGCCCCAGCTGGGCCGCCAGCGGCTGCGCGGTCTGCCGGGTGCGTGCATACGGCGTGCTGAAGATGGCCGTGACCCCGGTGCGTCCCAGGATGGTGGCGATGTTGCGCGCCCGCGCCTGCCCCTGCGGCGTCAGTTCGGGGTCCTGGCCCACGCTGGCCTTTTCGCCATGGCGCACCAGGTAAACGATGCTCGGCTCAGCCATGGCGGCGCAGGGCAGGAAGACGGCCAAGGCCAGGGCCAGTTGTCTCAGCAGGCGGGAAGTCACACACATCGCAATCCTCTTGGACGAAAAAAAAGCAGAGTACCACGCCTCTGCTTTCTTTCCGCCGCCGGCCAGGCTTACAGCTGGGTCAGCGAGATGGTATTGGGCGCCGGCGTCGAGCACGGCTCCTCGTCGAAGGCGATGTCGCCGTTCGGATTGGCCACGCCGTCCACCTTGAGGCCGGCGAAGCCGAACAGGTCGCGGTCCATCAGGTGCGAGGGCACCACGGTGCTGAGCGACGAGAACACGTTGTCCACGCGGCCCGGATGCTTCTTCTCCCAGTCGCGCAGCATGGCCTTGATCTGCTTGCGCTGCAGGTTTTCCTGCGAGCCGCACAGGTCGCAAGGGATGATCGGGAAGCCTTTGACTTCCGCATAGCGCTCGGTATCGGCTTCCTTCACATAGGCCAGCGGGCGGATCACCATGTGCTTGCCGTCGTCCGAGACCAGCTTGGCCGGCATGCCCTTCAGCTTGCCGCCGAAGAACATGTTGAGGAAGAAGGTTTCTAGGATGTCGTCGCGGTGGTGGCCCAGGGCGATCTTGTTGCAGCCCAGCTCGTCCGCCACGCGGTAGAGGATGCCGCGCCGCAGGCGCGAGCACAGCGAGCAGGTGGTCTTGCCTTCCGGGATCAGGCGCTTGACGATGCTGTAGGTGTCCTGGTTCTCGATGTGGTAGGGCACGCCCAGCTTGTCCAGGTAGGCCGGCAGCACCTCGGCCGGGAAGTTCGGCTGCTTCTGGTCCAGGTTCACCGCCACGATGTCGAAGTGGATCGGCGCGCGCTCGCGCAGGGTCAGCAGGATGTCGAGCAGGGCATAGCTGTCCTTGCCGCCCGACAGGCAGACCATCACCTTGTCGCCGTCCTCGATCATGTTGAAGTCGCCGATCGCCTGGCCCACCAGGCGGCACAGGCGCTTGTGCAGCTTGTTGTTCTCGTAGGCGACCTTCTCCGCCTTCCTGGTGTCGGCCGCCAGCTGGTCGAGATCTGCTTCGCTCATGCTTCTTCCTTCACTTGGAACACTTCGACGCCCACGCCTTCGCAGTCGGGGTAGACGTCCGGCTTCATGGTCGACACGCGCGCCGCGCGCACGCGCGGATGCAGCAGCATCGCCTTGACCACGTCGTCGCACAGCGTTTCCTGCAGGTGGATGTGACCCTTGGCGACGCGGTTTGCAATCGTCTCGCGCATGAAGTCGTAGTCCACCACTTCCGACAGCTGGTCGGCCTTCGGGGTCGACTGCTCGAGCGGGATGTAGAGGTCGACGTTGATCATGACACGCTGTTCCGCCTTCTTCTCGAAGTCGTGGACGCCGATGTTGATCATCACTTCGTAGTTGCGCAGGAACAGCCGGCGGCAATCGCGCAAGCTCGGGTGGGTCAGGGCGGACAACATGGTTAGCCTTATCGATTAAATGGAATGAGATTGTTCGGTCAGGAACATCACGTCGCGCCCCAGGGGCATCAGGTGCTGGCCGCCGTCGACCAGCAGGGTGGTGCCGGTCAGCGCGCGCGCGCCGGCCGCGTAGACGACCGCGTCGGCGATGTCCTGCGGGGTCGAGGAGCGCCCCAGCGGCGTGGCCTGGTGGGCGCGCGCAAAGCCTTCCTCGCTCTGCTCGCCCGACACCATGGTGATGCCGGGCGCCACGCCGACCACGCGCAGCCTCGGCGCCAGCGCCTGGGCCAGCATCGTGGTGGCGGTGTGCAGCGCCGCCTTCGACAGCGTGTACGACAGAAAATCCGGGTTGAGATTGTACAGTTTCTGGTCCAGCAAGTTGATCACCACCGACTGCCCGCCCTCCGGCGTCGCCGCGTGCAGCGCCTGCGCCAGCAGCAGCGGCGCGGCGACGTTCGCCTGCATGTGGGTGGCCAGCAGGCTTGGCGAGAATGCGGTGGCCGTGTCGTATTCAAACAACGAAGCATTGTTCACAATGCAAGACACGGGGCCGAGCTCGGCGGCGGCGCGGCCGGGCAGGGCGCGCACCGCGTCTTCGGCGGCCAGGTCGCACTGCAGCGCCACCGCGCGCCGGCCGAGGGCGCGGATGGCTTCCACCGTCTCCAGCGCCTCCGCCTCGGAATGGCGGTAATGGACGGCCACGTCCCAGCCGGCGCGGGCCAGGCCGAGCGCGATGGCGCGTCC
Organism: uncultured Massilia sp.; assembly: GCA_946886065.1. The sequence continues at coordinate 31,607 of CAMPHU010000024.1, forward strand.
CAGGCGGCGCGCCGCGCCCGTCACGAGCGCGACCCTGGGGAGGGCGGTCGAAGCGTTTTCCGTCATGTGTCCTGTGGCTCCCGTGGAGGAGTCAAATTGTTGATATGGGCCGATCTCGCTACAATGCCGGCATGTCTTTGCCCGCACCCGACCGCGACGCGCTCAGCGCGTCCCAATCCCTGCAACAGCGCATCGCCGCCGAGATCGAACGGCAGGGCGGAGCGATTGCGTTTTCGCGTTTCATGGAGCTGGCGCTGTACGCGCCCCGGCTCGGGTACTACAGCGGCGGCGCGTCCAAGCTCGGCGCGGAGGGCGATTTCACGACCGCGCCCGAGATCACGCCCCTGTTCGGCGCGGCGCTCGCGCGCGTGGCAGGCGCTATTATCGCCCAAAGCGCGCCCGAGATCATCGAGTTCGGCGCGGGAACGGGCAAGCTGGCGCGCGACGTGCTCACGGCCCTGGCGGCCCAGGGGATCAGCGTCGACTCCTACACCATCATCGAACTGTCCGGCGAGCTGCGCGCGCGCCAGCAGGAAGCCCTGAAGGACCTGCCCCAGGTGCGCTGGCTGGACGCCATGCCGGAACGCTTCTCCGGCGTGGTGCTGGCCAACGAGGTGCTCGACGCCATGCCGGTCGAGCTGGTCCTGAACACGGCCCAGGGCTGGCGCCGCCAGATGGTCACCATCGAGAACGGCGCCTTCGCCTTCGTGCAGCAGCCCCTGGGCGCGGAACTGCAGGCCCAGCTGGCGCGCCAGATCCCGGATCATGACCAGCGCCCGGAAGGCTACCTGACCGAGATTCACCCGGTGGGCGACGGCTTCATGCGCTCGCTGGCCGCCATGTTCGAACACGGCAAGGGCGCGGCGATCCTGCTCGACTACGGCTTCCCGGCCCACGAGTACTACCTGGACCAGCGCATGGGCGGCACCCTGATGTGCCATTACCGCCACCATTCCCACCCCGATCCCTTCTACCTGCCGGGCCTGCAGGACATCACGGCCCACGTCGACTTCACGGCGATGGCGCTGGCGTCCCAGGAAGCCGGCCTGCCGGTGCTGGCCTACATGAGCCAGGCCGCCTTCCTGCTGGGCGCCGGCATCGGCGAGCTGCTGATGGAGCATGACCCGGAAGACGCGCTGCGCTACCTGCCCCAGGCCAGGGCGGTGCAGAAGCTGGTGTCGCCGGCCGAGATGGGCGAGCTGTTCAAGGTGCTGGTGGTCGGCAAGGACGTCGACTTGCCCGACGCTATCGTGCGTTCGGACCGGAGCCATCGCCTGTAGACTTTGTGATATCTTGCACAGCGGACACAAATCCGGCTAAGCTTGCTGCTTGGCGCGGCAACCGGATCGGCTATCATTCGTCGGGCAAGCAGGGCGCACATCACACACCATGGCCAAGATCCACACCCACTATGACAACCTGAAGGTTGCGCGCGGCGCGCCGCAGGAAGTCATTCGTGCGGCATACAAGGCCCTCAGCCAGAAATACCATCCCGACAAGAATCCGGGCGACGAAAAGGCCGCCCGCATCATGGCGATCGTCAATACCGCCTACAACGCCCTGTCCGACCCGGTGCGCCGCAAGGA
>CAMPHU010000025.1 GCA_946886065.1 uncultured Massilia sp.
CGCCGCGGTGGGCCAGGATCCGGGGATATCGCCACATGCGCGCTTCCTTTGCGTCGAATCAGGGCTGGGACAGGCCGAACTGCCGCGACAGCCAGAAGAACAGGCCGATGTTCAGCGCCACCGTCAGGTGAAATTTCCACTGGAACGAGGTCTTGGCGGTCTTGTGGCGCAGCCATTGCTGGGCCAGCAGCGCGCCCGGCCAGCCGCCGACCAGGCCAAGCACCAGCAAGGTGGCCTCGGGCGTGCGCCAAGTGTTGGCGCGGGCCGCGGATTTATCGAGGGCATAGGCGACGAAGCAGGTCAGGCTGGTGAGCAGGTAGGCCGCCCCCACCAGCAGCGGCAGGGACCAGGCCACGGTCGCGAACAGGTAGAGCCCGCCGAACAGGATCAAGGGAAAGTAAGGCATGGCGAGAGCTTACGTTTCTGTCCGTGGAATGTCCATATGGCAAAAAATGCAAGACTTTGCATTCTCACCGTTCGTTAACGAACAGAGAAAGGCATGTCAAAACGCCTACCCTCGACCTTCAACCCCGGACAAGCAGGAGAACGACATGGCTTTTGATCTAGGCAACCTGTTGCAGCAATACCTGGGCGGCGCCGCCAACATGAACCCGAACGCCGCCACCGACGACTTCGACCGCGTGGCCCAGAGCGCGCCGCGCGAAACCATCTCGCAAGGGGTCGCCGGCGCGCTGCGCTCCGACCAGACCCCGCCCTTCCCGCAAATGGTGAGCCAGCTGTTCGGGCAAAGCAATCCGAACCAGCGCGCGGGCATGCTGAACCAGATCCTGGCCACCCTCGGCCCGACCGTGCTGGCGCAGCTCGGCAACGGCGGCCTCGGCAACATCTTCGGCGGCCGCACCCCGGCCCAGGTGACGCCGGAGCAGGCCGAGCAAGTCTCGCCCGAACAGGTGCGCGAACTGGCCGAGAAGGCCGAACAGCAGAATCCGGGCATCGTCGACCGCATGAGCGACTTCTACGCCGACAACCCGACCCTGGTCAAGGCCATCGGCGGCGCGGCGCTGGCGATCGCGCTCGGCCACATGGCGCAGAACATGCGCAAGCAATAAACAGCAGATCGCGCAGTGCGCTGTCTTTCGAACCAACAACAACCAGCGAGGACATCATGGGCATTCTGAGCAATATCTTCCACAAGATCTTCCCGGGCTCGGCGCCGAAGCCGGCCCCCGCGCCCGCACAGGCGCAGGCGCCCAAGCCGGCGGCTCCGGCTCCGGCAGCGCCGGCCGCACCGCAGGCGCAACCGCAAGCCCAGGCCCAGGCCCAGGCTGCGCCGATGCAGCAGGTGGACGTGGAGCAGATTCTCAACGACATGCAAAAGTCGTCCGGCCAGCAGCTGAACTGGCGCACCTCGATCGTCGACCTGCTCAAGCTGCTCGGCCTGGACAGCAGCCTGGCCTCGCGCAAGGAGCTGGCGGCCGAGCTGCACTACACCGGCGACACCAACGATTCCGCCACCATGAACATCTGGCTGCACCGCCAGGTCATGAACAAGCTGGCGGCGAACGGCGGCAAGGTGCCGGCCGACTTGCGTGACTAGTCGATGTCAGTCGGCCAGGGTGGTATTGGCCGCCGTCCCGCACGAAAAGCAGAAGCGCGCGAAGGCGTTCTTGCGCGTGCTGCAGCAGCCGCAGCGGTCGAACAGGCCGATGCCGCAGTGCGGACAGTAGTCGATGCTGCTGTCCTTCAGGTCGACCTGGCGCTCGCAGCCCGGGCACACGCTCTTGCCGAGCCGGGCCAGCGCCAGGTCGTAGCGCATGGTCTGGCGCCGTTCGACGTCGGGCAGCGCCTCGGCCGCCTTCTGGCGCGCCAGGTAGGCCTGCAGCCAGCGGATCGCATAGCGGCCCACCACGAAGGTGATGATGATGCCCACCAGGTAGCGCACATAGCCGCCGTAGCTGGGCAGGTAAGGCACCAGCTCCACGAAGAAGGCGAACAGCGCGAACAGGATGAAGCCCCAGGCGAAAGGCCAGTCCGCGGTCTTGCGCTTGTGCTTGAACAGCCAGGCCGCGATCAGCAGCAGCGGCAGGGTCACCGCCAGGCGGTACAGGAAGACGCGCAGTTCCTTGGCCTTGCTCGCCTCGACGTAGGCCCGGTGGGCCGGCTCCTCCAGCCGCGCCAGCTGCACCTGGGCGCGGTCGGCGGCCTGGTTGGCGTCGAGCATGGCCTGCTGCTCGGCCTCGACCGCGCCGAGGGCCTTGCGCTCCTCGGCTTCGAGCGCGTCGAGGGCCTTGGTGCGGGCGACCAGTTCGGGATCCTGGTCCGGCCGCGCCGTGACCTGGCGCGTGGCCAGCCAGTTATCGAAGGTGGCGCGCGAGGAGCGCGTATTGGATTGGGCGACATTGTGCTTCTGGGTCGCCTGTTCCAGGCGCTCGCGGGCCGCCTCCAGCCGCTCGCGGGCCAGGCGCTGGTCGGCCCTGGCCTTCGCGAGCCGGGCCGGGTCCATGAACTGCTCGACGGTCAAGGGGGACTCGACGTCCCACAGGTTCCCGACCACCAGGCTGCCCAGGCCGATCAGGAAACCCGCGAATACGAAGGCAACCAGCCACAGCGCGCGCTGCAGCCATTTCTCGGTCAGGCGCAAGCCTTTGTCCATGGGGAGACTCCTCTCAGGTTGATGGAGCCGCCAGTGTGCCACCGGAAACACGCCCCGGCTAGCGCCGGGTGCAAGGGTGATTGCGGATGCTACCCGCGGTACCGCGCGGCGATACCGGGGGTGCCGGCAGGACGGTCAGAAGTAGGACAGGCCCAGCGCCTTCTTCACCTCGTCGGTGGTGACGGCCGCGATCTCGCGCGCCCGCGCGGTGCCTTCCTTCAGGATCTGCAGCACCTGGCCGCGGTCCTTGGCGAATTCCTCGCGGCGCGCGCGGATCGGGGCCAGCATCTCCTGCAGCACGCCTTCCAGGCGCTTCTTGACCACGCTGTCGCCCAGGCCGCCGCGGGTGTAGTGCTCCTTCATCGCCGCCACGCCTTCCTTGTCCGGATCGAAGGCGTCCAGGTAGATGAAGGCCACGTTGCCCTCCAGGTGGCCCGGATCGGAGACCTTCAGGTGCAGCGGGTCGGTGTAGACCATCTTGACGGCGGCGCGGATCTCGTCGGCCGAGGCGCCCAGGTTGATCGTGTTGCCCAGCGACTTGCTCATCTTGGCCTTGCCGTCGGTGCCCGGCAGGCGGCCGACTTCCGGCACGATGGCCTTGCACTCGACCAGGATGTCGCGGCCGGCGTTGCGGTTGAACTTACGGACGATCTCGTTGCATTGCTCGATCATCGGGATCTGGTCCTCGCCCACCGGCACCACGCTGGCCTTGAAGGCGGTGATGTCGGCCGCCTGGCTGGCCGGGTAGGTCAGGAAGCCGGCCGGGATGTCGCGCTCGAAGCCGCGCAGGATGATCTCCTGCTTGACGGTCGGGTTGCGCTCCAGGCGCGCCACCGTCACCAGGTTCAGGTAATAGAAGGTGAGCTCGGTCAGTTCGGGGATCTGCGACTGGATCAGGATGGTGGTCTTGGCCGGATCAATCCCTACGGCAAGGTAATCGAGCGCCACTTCGACAACGTTCCGGTGTACCTTTCCGATGTCATCCATGTTGTCGGTCAGGGCCTGGGAGTCCGCAAGCATCACGAACTGGCGGTAGGTGTCCTGGTAGGCGACGCGGTTGCGCAGGCTGCCGACGTAATGGCCGAGGTGGAGCGGACCGGTCGGACGGTCTCCGGTAAGGATGATAGGCGTGGAAGGGTTAGCGGTTGGCTGGCTCATCGAGGTTCCTTGTTCTTGCCTCGATCATCCTGCGCCAAAACAAAAACGCCACCTGAGTCGAGGCGGCGTTGTTTGAAATGCACATCATTTCCTGGGGCCGCGCGTTACGAGCGGCGCCACCAGGTACGGAAGGTCAGATGTGCTTTCGGAAAGTTCATGGCTTGCATGGTTGCAGGTTGGCGACCCGCTGTCAACCGCTGCGCACCCGTGATACGGCAGGCGGGGCTCCCCTCGAGGTCTTTTTTCATCCGGGCGCCCTCCTGAGACTACATTGTTGTAAAAATTCTAATAATTGGTGAATGTTATGGATTTAAATACGAGCACAAACACGCCGACCCGCCCCCTGGAACTCTGGGGTGGCCTTGAATGCACGGTCAACCGCGTCCGCGACGAATATTTCAGCCAGCTCGACCGCAATGGCCATGCTGAGCGCGCCTGCGACATCCAGCGGTTCGCCTCGCTCGGCATTCGCGCAATTCGCTATCCGATCCTGTGGGAACGCACCGCCCCGAACGGCCTGGACAGCGCCGACTGGTCCTGGCCCGACGAGCGCCTGCCCGCCCTGCGCGAGGCCGGCGTGCAGCCGATCGCCGGCCTGATCCACCACGGCAGCGGCCCCCTGCACACCAGCCTCATCGACCCGGGCTTCGCCGAGCAGCTGGCGGAGTATGCGGGCGCGGTCGCCGCACGCTATCCGTGGCTCGAGTATTACACCCCGGTGAACGAGCCCTGCACCACGGCCCGCTTCGCCGGCCTGTACGGCGTGTGGTACCCGCACGGGCGCGACGACCGCAGCTTCATCCAGGCCCTGCTCAACCAGTGCCGCGCCGTGGTGCTGTCCATGCGCGCCATCCGCAAGGTGAACCCGGACGCCAAGCTGGTCCAGACCGACGACCTCGGCAAGACCTACAGCACGCCCGAGATGGCGCACGTGGCCGACTTCTACAACGAGCGCCGCTGGCTGGCCTGGGACCTGCTGTGCGGGATGGTCGGCCCCGAGCACAAGCTGTGGAAGTACCTGATGAAAACCGGGATCGCGGCCGAGGAATTCCTCTGGTTCCGCGACAATCCCTGCCCGCCGGACATTATCGGCGTCAATTACTACGTCACCAGCGAGCGCTGGCTCGACCACCGTCCCGAGCGCTTCCCGGAGCACCACCGCGGCATGGCCGACGGCAAGCCCTGCGCGGACATCGAAGCCTCGCGCGTGCTGGCCACGCCCACCGCAGGCATCGCGCCGCTGCTGGCCGAGATCTGGGACCGCTACCGCATTCCGCTGGCCGTCACCGAGGCCCACATCGACGCCAACCGCGAGGACCAGCTGCGCTGGCTGCTGGAGATCTGGGAAGCCGCCCAGCAGTCGCAGCGCAACGGCGTGGACGTGCGCGCCGTCACCGTCTGGTCGCTGCTCGGCTCCTTCGACTGGAACAGCCTGGTTACCCAGAACCGCGGCTATTACGAGCCCGGTCCCTTCGACGTGCGCTCGCCGATGCCGCGCCCGACGGCGCTGGCGAAGATGATGCGCGAGCTGTCCTCCGGCGCGCCGCTGTCGCACCCGGTGCTGCGCGGCCAGGGCTGGTGGCGCCGCCAGGGACGCTTCCTGTGCCATCCGCCGGTGGCCACGCCGGCCGCCCTGACCTCGATCTCGGCCGACGGCCACCGCCTGGTGGGCACGGGCGCCGCGCCGATCCTGGTGCTGGGCGCGACCGGCACCCTGGGCCGCGCTTTCGCCCGCGTGTGCCAGAAGCGCAACCTCAACTTCAAGCTGCTGTCGCGCCAGGACATGGACATCGCCGATCCGGATTCGGTGGAGCGCGCGCTGGCGGAGCACAAGCCCTGGGCCGTGATCAACACCGCCGGCTATGTGCGGGTGGACGATGCGGAGAGCGATGTGGAACGCTGCCTGCGCGAGAACGCGTTCGGCCCGGCGGTGCTGGCGGCGGCCTGCGCACGCCACGGCGTGCACCTGACCAGCTTCTCGAGCGACCTGGTGTTCGACGGCCGCCAGGACCGGCCCTATGTCGAATCCGACCCGGTGGCGCCGCTCAACGTCTACGGCCGCAGCAAGGCCGAGGCGGAGCGCATCGTCCTGGACCGGAACCCGGACGCCCTGATGGTGCGTACCAGCGCCTTCTTCGGGCCCTGGGACAAGTACAACTTCGTGACCCTGGCGCTGGAGGCGCTGGAGCGCGGCGATCCTTTCGTGGCCGCGAGCGATTTGACGATCACGCCGACCTATGTGCCGGACCTGGTGCATGCCTGCCTGGACCTGGCGATCGACCGCGAGCGCGGGATCTGGCACCTGTCCAACGGCGGCGAAGTGAGCTGGGGCGAGCTGGCGCTGCGCGCGGCGGAGCGGGCCGGCGTCGATGCGAGCCGGCTGGAGCTGCGCACCGGGGCCCAGCTCGGGTTCGCGGCGGCGCGCCCCGCCTACTGCGCGCTGCACAGCGAGCGCGGGGTGCTGCTGCCGAAGCTGGACGATGCGCTGGGGCGCTATCTCGAGCTGCGTGCGGGCGATCCGGTGGAGATGGAGGAACTGGTCATGACGGCCGAAAGCCGGCAGCCGGTGGCGAGCGGGCATCGGCAGCAGGAGGCGACGGATTTGGGGGCGGTGCAGGCGGGGACGTAAGCTGCGGGTATGCATGCGAACTTGGGTCCCCGCCTTCGCGGGGATGACGTTCATGAGCTAACACGAACGTGTCACGCACCCACTGCGCTAGCACGTCATCCCCGCAACGGCGGGGACCCAAGTTCCTCCCCGAAGCTGCAATACCCGACTAATCCCCTCCACAACCGAAGGGAGCGCCGCACCAAGACGCTAAAATGCACCGGCCCACCACCGACTAACCATTAGGCCGATCCAACGTGCAAGAGCAACACGCCTTCCCCTTCCTGCGGGAGATCATCCTCTTCCTGATCCTCTCCGGCATCCTCATCCCTTTATTACAGCGCCTGCGCATCAACCAGGTCCTCGGCTTCCTGGCCGTCGGCACCGTCGCCGGACCTTACGGCCTGGGCCTGCTCGCCGACCGCTATCCCGTGATGAGCATCTTCACCTTCCCCAGCGGCGAAGGCGTCTCTATGCTGGCCGAACTCGGCGTGCTGTTCCTGATGTTCATGATCGGCCTCGAGCTCTCCGCCGCCCGCCTGTGGGCCATGCGGCGCTGGGTGTTCGGCGCGGGCACCGCCCAGGTGATCCTCAGCGCCGCCCTGATCGGCGGCGCCCTCACGCTCTACGGCGAGTCCAGCCAGACCGCCCTCATCCTCGGCCTGGTGCTCTCGCTATCCTCCACCGCCGTCGTGATGCAACTGATGACCCAGCAGCACAGTACCACCACGCCTCTGGGCAAGGCCGCCTTCGCCGTGCTGATGTTGCAGGACCTGGCGGTGGTACCGATCCTGGTCCTGATCGGCGTCCTGGGCAAGGGCGATGGTGACGACGTCGCGATGCTGGCGTTAATTGCGATGGCCAAGGCCGCCGGCGCCATCGCCCTGATCTACCTGGCCGGCGGACGCGTGATCCACCCGCTGTTCCGCGCCTTCGCCCGCCACCGCCAGCCGGACGTGTTCATGGCCCTGATCCTGCTGTCCACCTTCGGCATCGCCGCCCTGTCGGCCGCCGCCGGGCTGTCGATGGCGCTGGGCGCCCTGATCGCCGGCCTGCTGCTGGCCGAGACCGAGTTCAAGCACGAGGTGGAACTGATGGTCGAGCCCTTCAAGGGCTTGCTCATGGGTCTGTTCTTCATGACCGTCGGGATGAACATCGACACCCGCCAGATCCTCGAGGCCCCGCTGTGGCTGGCCGCCTTCGTGGGCGGCCTGGTCCTGATCAAGGCCGTGGTGGTGGCCGTGCTGTTCCGCCTTGGCCACCTGTCCTGGGGCCGCGCCATCGAAGGCGGCCTGCTGCTGGGCCAGGGCGGCGAGTTCGCCTTCATCGTGATCGGCTATGCCGTCGCCACCAGGGTGCTGGACCCGGCCCTGGGTGCGCGCGTGATGCTGGCGGTGGGCCTGTCGCTGTTCATCACGCCGATGCTGGCGCGCCTGGGCCGCATGATCGGCGAGCGCTGGGAGCCGAAGCAGGAGCAGCCGGAAGCCGACGAAGCCGCGCTGGCCTCGGCGCGCGGCCACATCATCATCGCCGGCTTCGGCCGCGTGGGCCAGCAGCTGGCCAAGCTGCTCAAGGACCAGGGCATTCCCTTCGTCGCCTTCGAGAACGACGCCAAGCTGGTGTCGAAGCTGCATGCGGAAGGCATGCCGGTCTATTTCGGCAATGCCTCGCGCCCGGAGCTGCTGCGCCGCGTGCACGCGGACGAGGCGCCGGCCATCGTGCTGACCATGGACCATCCGGCATCGGCGATGCAGGCGGTGCGCGGCATCCGCCGCGAATTCCCCCACGTGCGCCTGTTCGTGCGCTCGCGCGACGAGAAGCATGCCCGCGCCCTGCGCCTGGCCGGGGCCAGCGTGGTGGTGCCGGAGACGCTGGAGGCAAGCCTGCAGCTGTCGGCCTTCGTGCTGGAAGCGATGGGCCTGGACGAGCGCGTCGTGGACGACATCGTCGACCGCGAACGCGACCTGTTCGCGGCCAAGCTGCTGGAGTCCTAGGCGGCGCAGCGGCGCGCCGCTTCGCAGCCCCACCAGGCCGCCTCCTCGAACACGGAGAACCCGGACAGGTCGCCGTGCGCGAACAGGACCGGCCCGTCCGCTTCGCGCAGCGCCGCCAGCCCCGCGTTGCCGCGGAATCCCGGCGTGGGGATCGCCATTGCATGCGCCCGCAAGGTGATGTCGGCCCGCTCCACGCAGGCCGCGAAGGCCCAGCCGTAGGCCTGGCGCAGGTCGCCGGACGCCAGCTCCATCAGTTCCGCCGGCGCCGCCTGCTGCAGCCAGCGACGGGCGTCCAGCGGCGTGCGGTCCGCCAGCGCCATATAGGCCGTGAACACGGTCTTTTCGGGCGGCCGCACGCGGATGTCCTGGTGGGTCGACACCACATAACCCAGGCCCTTGCCGCCGTAGACCACGTTGTCCCAGGCCAGCGGCGCCCCGCCCTGCTCGCGCGGGAAGTCGCGCATCAGGAAGTTGGTCACCATCCAGGGCGCGTAGGCCGGCATGTGGCGGCGCGCATCGAAGCCCAGCGCCGCGATGTCCTCGACCACGCGCGCCGCCACGAACAGCGGCATCGCGCACACGATGCGCCGCGCCCGCACCAGGAAGCTGCGCGGCTTGCCGTTCTCCAGGGCGAAGCACAGCGCTTCCGCCCTGCCGCCACGCACGCGCACCGACACCGCCGTTCCCGGCCGGCGCCGGTCCGCCGCGCGCGCCGCCAGTCCTTCGGCGATGGGCGACAGCCCGCCCGGCCAGGTCAGCAGGCCGTTGTCGTCGGCATTCGCTGCCCGGCCCCAGCGTCCCGCGAAATAATGCACGCCGGCCCAGGCCGAGACCTGGGCGATGCCGGCGCCATAGTCGTCGCGGCAGCAGTAGTCGAGATACCAGCGCAGCGCCGGCGAGCGGTAGCCTTCGCGGTCCAGCCAGGCGGCGAAGCTGATCGCGTCCAGGCCGTCGAAAGCCGGGTCGCCGGAGGACAGCACGGAGGGAAACGCGAAGCTGCGCCGGCCGTCCGCCCCGCGCCCCTGGCGCAACAGCTCCATGTGGGCCAGGAAGCGCTGCTGCTCGGCCTGGTCCTGCGCCGGCATCAGGCCGTCCTGCCACTGCCCATCCTTGAACAGCCGTTCTTCCGGGCCGTGCAGGATGTAACGCTCGTCGTACCACGGGCGCTCCTCGAGCACGCCGCGCCGGATGATGCCCAGGTCGCCCAGCATCTCGCGCACGTGCGCCGATTCCGTCCCCGGCAGCGGCAGGTAGTGCGCCCCCGTCGGACAGGCGAACTCTCCGTAGCGGCTGCCGGATGCGTTGCCGAAGGCTTCCGGCCCGTCGAACAGCAGGTAGTCGCGCCGCTCCATCCGGTCCAGCTTCCAGGCGGCCGACAGGCCGGCGATGCCGGAGCCGAGGATCGCCACGTCGGTGTCGATCGTTTCCGATGGCGCCGGCAGGCGGGCGCGGTCGCGCAGCAGGTGGCCTTCCGTGCGGCCCGGGGTGCGCACCGTTGGCGCGATCTCCTGCCAGCGCAGGAAACCGGCGGCGCTGGCCAGCCCCGCCAGCCCTGCCCCGCCGGCCGATAGAATAAAGGACCGCCGGTCCATCAGCGGATCACCTGCTGCCAGTCTTCCTCGAACTCGCGCACCAGCGACTGGGAATCGAGGCGGTTGGGTTTCATCGGCAGGCGCTGCATGTCCGGCGGGAAGGCGAACATGGCGCGCGTGGTCTCGGCATCGAGATAGCGCATCGGCAGCGTGTAGCGCGCGGGCGGCGTGAAGCTGCCCTGCGGCGAGGCCAGGACAAACCCCCACTCGCCGAAGGAAGGCACATACAGATGGTAGGGCCAGGTCTTCAGCCCCACTTCGCGCAGGGTGGCCTCAATGGTCCAGTAGGCGTGCGGCGCGAAGAAGGGCGAAGTCGACTGCACCGAGATCATGCCGTGGGCCGCCACGTGCTTGCGCAGGACGCCGTAGAAGGGCACCGAATACAGCTTGCCGAGCGCGAAGCTGGACGGGTCGGGGAAGTCGACGATGGCCACGTCGTACATGCCTGCCTCGCGCTGCAGCCAGACGGCGGCGTCGGCGTTGACCACCTTGACCCGCTTGTCCCGCAAGGCGCCGGCATTGAGCTTGACCAGTTCCGGCCGGGTCGTGAAGGCCCCGGTCATCTGCGGGTCGAGGTCGACCAGGGTCACTTCCCGCACGTTCGGATAGCGCAGCACCTCGCGCAGGGCCAGGCCGTCGCCGCCGCCCAGCACCAGCACCTTGCGCGCCCAGGGCGCCGCCTGCATGGCCGGATGCACCAGCGCCTCGTGGTAGCGGTACTCGTCGCGCGAGGAAAATTGCAGGTTGCCGTTGATGTAGAGGCGCAGGTCGTCCTTCCAGCGCGTGATCACCAGGCGCTGGTAAGGCGTGGTGGTCGAGTACACGACTTCGTCGCCGAACAGCCCGCGCTCGCCCCACTCCACCATGCGGTCCGACAGGCCGAAGCCCAGCGCCAGCACGAACATCACGCCGCCGGCCCGGATCGCGCGGCCGGCCAGGTTATCCAGCTCGGCGCGGAACACGTAGAGCGTCCAGATCGCCACGCCCACATTCAGCATCCCGAACAGGAAGCCGCTGCGCACCAGGCCCAGGTGCGGGGCCAGCACCAGCGGGAACAGCATCGACACGGCCAGCGCGCCCAGGTAGTCGAAGGTCAGCACGCGGCTCACCAGCTCGGAGAATTCGGTGCGGCGCTCGTTCAGGGCGCGCATCACCAGCGGCACCTCCATGCCGACCATGGCGCCGATCATGAAGACGGTCACATACAGCACGGTGCGGAAAGGCGCGGCCATCCAGGTGAAGGTCATGAACAGCAGCGCGGCCGAGACGCCGCCGATCAGGCCCACGGCCAGCTCGATGTCGACGAAGCGCGCCAGCACGTCCTCGTCGCGCACGTATTTCGACAGGTGGGCGCCGACGCCCATCGCGAACAGGTAGCAGCCGATGATGGTGGAGAACTGCAGCACCGAGTCGCCCAGCAGGTAGCTCGACAGCGCTCCGGCGATCAGTTCGTAAGCCAATCCGCATGAAGCGACGACAAAGACGGAGAGAATGAGAATTTTTTTGGTCATACCTGTGGTTTTGCTCTAAGATCGCGGTGCTGCCAACCTGACATTATCCGTGGAGGACGAGGTGCCCGCCATCCTAAACTATCTGCTGCATCTGGCAACGGCTGTTGCCCTGGTCATGGGCTTCTTCGTGGTCTACACGCGCGTCACGCCCTACGACGAAGTGCACCTGATCCGCGCGGGCAACGGCGCCGCCGCGCTCTCGCTGGGCGGCACCCTGCTCGGCTTTTCGGTCACCGTGGCGGCAAGTCTCATGTACACGGGCGACTATGTCCAGTTCCTCGGCTGGGGCGCCTTCGCCATGCTGGTGCAGGTGCTGGTCTTCGTGATCGCCACCCGCCTGCTGCGCATGTCGAAAGACCAGATCGAAGCCAACAACATGGCTTTCGGCGGCCTGCTCGGCGCCATTTCGCTGTCCATCGGCCTGATCAACGCCGGCAGCATTTCCTGACTCATCACCCATTTATCCAGATCGCATACGGAGGCCGCCATGTCGCTCGGTTCTTTCATCAAGAAGCAGTTTCTCGACGTCCTGCAATGGAACGAGGAGACGGAGGGCGTGCTCGCCTGGCGCCATCCGATGGAGGACTACGAGATCCAGAACGGCGCCACCCTGGTGGTGCGCGAATCGCAGATCGCGGTGTTCGTGGATGAAGGCCGCATCGCCGACGTGTTCGGGCCGGGCACCCACCGCCTGACCACCTCCACCCTGCCGGTGCTGACCAACCTGAAGAACTGGGACAAGCTGTTCGCCTCGCCCTTCAAGTCGGACGTGTACTTCTTCAGCACCCGGGTGCAGACCGGCCGCAAGTGGGGCACTACCCAGCCGGTGACGATCCGCGACAAGGACTTCGACATGATCCGGGTGCGCGCCTTCGGCATGTACTCCTACCGCATCGCGGATCCGCGCCTGTTCTTCACCGAGATCAGCGGCACGCGCGCGGCCTACACCCGCGACGAGGTCGAGGACCAGCTGCGCGGCATCCTGCTGGCGACCATGGCCAACTCGCTGGGCGCATCAAAAATCGCCTTCCTCGACATGGCCGCCAACCAGACCCTGATGGCGCAGCAGATCCGCGGCGACCTGGCCGCCGCCTTCGCGCGCTACGGCGTGGGCCTGGACGAATTCAATGTCACCAGCGTCAGCCTGCCGGAAGAACTGCAGGCCGCGCTCGACGAGCGCATCTCTGCCGGCATGAAGGCCAGCCTGGGCGCGGACAAGATGGGCGGCTTCACCCAGTTCCAGGTGGCCAGCAGCATTCCGCTGGCGGCCCAGAACGAAGGCGGCATCGCCGGCATCGGCGCCGGCGCGGGCGCCGGCATCGCCATCGGCCAGGCCATGGCCCAGGGCATGAGCGGCGCCTTCGCCCCGCCCCAGCCGCCCGCCATCCCGGCGTCGAGCGATTCGATCGAGGACCGCCTGGGCAAGCTCAAGGGCCTGCTCGACAAGGGACTGATCTCGCAGGCCGACTACGACAGCACCAAGGCCGAGCTGCTCAAGAAACTGCTGGGCTGAGCACGACCTAGATGCTGAGCGTTTCCTGCCCTTCCTGCGGCGCACCCGTCTCCTTCCGCTCGCACGCCTCCGTCATGGCGGTGTGCGAGTTCTGCCGCACCACGGTGCACAAGGATGCGGGCGCGGTACAGGACCTGGGCAAGCTGTCCGAGGTGCTGGAAGACTATTCGCCGATCCAGATCGGCACCTCCGGCAAGGTGGGCGGGCGTCCTTTCACCGTGATCGGCCGCATCCAGCTGCGCTACGACGCCGGCATGTGGAACGAGTGGTACCTGATGTACGACGACGGCGAAGCCGGCTGGCTGGGCGACGCGTCCGGCCAGTACACGGTGACCGCCGAGCGTCCCCTGCCGGAGCAATGGCCGGTGTTCGACATGGCCAGGGTCGGCGCCCAGTTCGACCTCGGCGGCGGCCTGTTCGTGGTCGCCGACCGGCGCGTGGCCACCTGCACCGGCGGCCAGGGCGAGCTGCCCTTCCGCGTGGCCGACGGCTGGCAGGCCCTGGTGGTCGACCTGCGCCGCGGCACGGCCTTCGCCACCCTCGATTATTCGGACGGCGACACGCCCAGGCTGTACACCGGCGCCGCGGTCACGCTCGAATCGATGCAGTGCCAGCTGCTGCGCGACGACGAGGCGGTCAAGACCAGCGCCGGGCGCTACCGGGGCAAGGTCCAGGCGCTGCAATGCCCGTCCTGCGGCAGCCCGATCAACTACCTGCCCGGCATGGCCAGCAACCTGGTGTGCCCGGCCTGCGCCGCGCGCATCGATGCGGCCACGCCCCAGGCCGAGGTGCTTGCCGCCGGCGAGCGCGCCGCCCGCGTGCCGCTGACCCTGACGCTCGGCACGGTGGCGAAGATCGGCCAGCAGGAATACCACCTGATCGGCGCGATGAAGCGCGTCGATGACGACGGCGAGGGATGGACCGAATACCTGCTGTACAACCCGCGCGGCAAGTTCTTCTGGCTGGTCGAGACCCACGACGGCTGGTGGCGTTCCGAGGTCCTGGACGAATGGCCCGAGCCGGGAACGCCCGCCGTGCCGCAGGTCCGGCTGCACAATGTCGAGTACCAGCGCACGCTGGACTACCCGGCGCGGGTGAGCTGGGCGGCCGGCGCCTTCAACTGGAAGGTGGCGGCGGGCGACCGCGTGCGGGTGCGCGAGTTCGAACGCGGCATGACCAGCCTGTCGGCGGAGAGCTCGGAAGAAGAACTGAGCTGGTCGCGCTCCACCCCGGTGGCCTTCGACCAGATCCGCACCTGGTTCGGCCTGGCGGCCGCGCCTGCCGCGCCGAAGAAAGCGGCGGCGACGCTGGGCGACCTGCAATGGAAGTTCCTGCTGTGGATCCTTGGGCTCAACTTCATTCCGCTGGTCGTGAACTTCGGTGAAACCATGGTCTGGCTGCTGGTCGGCCTGGTGGCGCTGTTCCTCCCGCCCGACATCATCAAAAGAGACTGACGCGCCATGAACAAGCGTTACTTCATCTATGCGATGGCCGTCATGATCGTGACGACCGTCGTCTGCTGGGTCAGCATGCTCGACTCCTCGAGCTCGTCGAGCGGCCGCGGCTACCGGTCCGGCAACTGGGGCAGCTCGGGCTCCTATGGCGGCGGGGGCGGCGGCCACAAATGAGCGCATGCTGATGACTACGGCCCACCGCCCCGCCGGCATCCACCTGCTGGCCGACCTGGCCGGCATCGAAGCCGGCCTGCTGACCGATCCGGGCGCCATCGACGCCCTGCTGCGCGAGGCCGCACTCAGGGCCGGCGCGCGCATCCTGCACAGCCATTTCCATGCCTTCGGCCCCGGCATGGGCGTCACCGGCGTGCTGCTGCTGGCCGAATCGCATATCTCGATCCACACCTGGCCCGAGCACGGCTTCGCCGCCGCCGACATCTTCATGTGCGGCGCGGCCCAGCCCTTGCTGGCGCTCGACCTCATCGAGCGCGCCCTGTCCCCCGCGTCGCGCACGGTACGGACGGTGGAACGCGGCCAGCTATAATCAAGCGCTTCACGATCCATCACATACACAGCCACATGACGCAATCCGGTATCACTTCTTCCGCGCTGCCGAAAGCGCTGGGACACATCCGCGTGCTCGACCTGTCGCGCGTGCTCGCCGGGCCCTGGTGCTCGCAGAACCTGGCCGACCTCGGCGCCGACGTCATCAAGATCGAGCGCCCGGGCAGCGGCGACGACACCCGCGCCTGGGGCCCGCCCTACGCCAGGGACGCGGAAGGACAGGACACCAGCGAGGCGGCCTACTACCTGTCGGCCAACCGCGGCAAGCGCTCGGTGACGGTCGATATCGCCAGTCCCGATGGCCAGGCGCTGCTGCGCGAACTGGTGAAGCACTGCGACGTGCTGCTGGAGAACTTCAAGGTCGGGCACCTGAAGCGCTATGGGCTCGATTACGCCTCGCTCAGGGAAATCAAGCCGGACCTGGTCTACTGCTCGATCACCGGCTTCGGCCAGGACGGGCCCTACGCGCACCGCGCGGGCTACGACTTCCTGATCCAGGGCATGGGCGGCCTGATGTCGGTGACGGGCGAACGCGACGACCTGCCGGGCGGCGGCCCGCAGAAGGCGGGCGTGGCGCTGACCGACCTGATGACCGGCATGTACGCGACCGTGGCGGTGCTGGCGGCGCTGACCCACCGCGACCGCACGGGCGAAGGCCAGCACATCGACATGGCCCTGCTCGACACCCAGGTGGCGATGCTGGCCAACATGGGCAGCAACTACCTCAACAGCGGCAAGCCGCCCAAGCGCTGGGGCAATGCGCACGCCAATATCGTGCCCTACCAGACCTTCGCCTGCGCGGACGGGCACATCATCGTCGCCACCGGCAACGATGGGCAGTACCAGAAGTTCGTGGAGGCCGGCGGCAGGCCCGAGCTGGGGCAGGACCCGCGCTTCGCGACCAATCCGCTGCGGGTGAAGAACCGCGACCTGCTGGTGCCGGTCCTGGCGGAGATGGTCAGGGAGAAGACGCGCGACGAGTGGATTGCGCTGCTGGAGGGCTGCGGCGTGCCTTGCGGGCCGATCAACGACATCGGCGAAGTGTTCGCCAACGAGCAGGTGGTGGCGCGCGAGGTGGCGATCGAGCTGCCGCATCCGAAGGCGGGCAAGGTCAAGCTGGTGCGCAGCCCGATCAGGATGTCGGCCACGCCGGCGACCAGCGACAAGGCGCCGCCGCTGCTGGGGCAGCATACCGAGGAGGTGCTGCGCGAGGTGCTGGGGCGCAGCGAGGAGGAGATTGCTTCCTTGCGGGATAAAGGGGTCGTGTGATCGAAAAAAAAACCGCGCTCAGGCGCGGTTTTTTGTTGGGGTGGTGGACGGCGGAGCTTGGGTCCCCGTGGAGGCGGGGACCCAAGTTCTGCCAGCACACCCAATACTTAAAATTCAGTGCAACTGATGCTTAAAGTCCGACAACTCATCATGCACCCGCATCACCATCGACTGCACCTGCGGCGACGGCTGCGCGCTCCGGCACACCCGCTTGGCCTCGTCGCCGATGGCCTCCAGGTCATCGATGCACTGGACGATGTCGGACTGGTCGTTCGACTGCATCACGCCCTGCGCCCGGCTCGATTCGTGCGCCAGTTTCTGGATGCAATCACGGATTTCGTTCGGAACACTTTGATCATTGCGGCAGGCCTCTTCAGCCTGGTTAATGGTCTGCTGGACGTGACGGAAACGCTGTTGAATTTCGGCAGGTTGCAACATGATTGACCTCCTGAAAGTAAGCGGAAAAAACCACTGGAGCATTCCACTTTAGGACGTATTCAGGGTTTATCAAGCGTTAAGTGAAGCAGCGCTTCGGGACAAAGACGGGACGTGCCTAGCAGCACTCTCAGTCCGGCGCCGTGTCTTCCTGCGCCATCTGATGCGCCACCAGTTCGCGGATCAGCGTGCCCGGTTCGTCGAGCTCGCGCAGCGCCCAGCCGCGCAGGTACTCGGTTTCCAGCCCGGCCAGCAAGGCGGCGCGCAGCGCATCCGATTCCGCTTGCCGTCCCAGTCCGCGCAGCACGGCAATGGCGATGTGCACGTCGCCCATCAGGTTCCGCAAATACGCCGACAGGCGCGGCGGCTCGCCCCGGGACGGAAACAGGGGCAAGGTCCTGGCGCTCTCGTTGACTTCGGCAAGCCAGCTGAACGGATCGCCGCGGTAACGGTCCGCCAGCGCGAAATCCCCGCCCTGCACCACCGCCGGCAGCGCCAGGTGGGCGTACTGCCGTGCAAGCTCAGGCTGGCCGGCATCGAGCCGCTCGAACAACGCATGGGTGGAACGGGCATCGCCCAGGATGTCGTTCATCTCGACAATGAGCAGGTAACGCCTGACCCGCTGGAACTTGTCGCCGCCCTCTCCGGCATCGGTATCGAGGCCGACAAACAGCTCGCCTGCAAGCAGGCGCGCCACCTGTTCGTCGCGCGCCTCTTCCAGCGCCGGCCGTGCCGGAGCGTATTGTTCGACCAGCATTTGCCAGTGGAACATTGTCATAAAAAAGCGTGTCCTGTCCGGTGCGGTCTCGCGTTCTCCATCGACCAGCGATTGCTGCAACACGACGAGCAGCTCGCCGAAGCGTTCCGCCGCGTGCAAGTCGCGCATCAGCTCCGCGCCGGGAGCGCTATCGCTCATTTCTGTTCCTGCACCCATGTCATGAATGTCGCAAAGAGCGAGAAGACCAGGACGCTGGCCACGCCACCGGCGACATACAGGCCGGTGGACATGGGAATGCCGCTCAACACCGAAAAGGCCTTGATGGCCGCGGTCGAGAAGGACAAGGAGAATGCGTACAGCGCGAGCTGCACGCGCAGGGGAGCAAGTCGGATCATGGAATCAACCATAGCATGCACAGTGCGTTCGGAAATCCACGCATTCTCACGCATTCTTTCACGCGCCCTTTCACGCCTGCGCGTTTGCCAGGTAGCGCTCCAGCGTTTCCACACACACCCGCACCTTCGCCGAGTTCGCCAGGCGCTGCGGATACACCGCCCACACGTTCGCTTCCTGCGCATATTCGGGCAAGACCTGCACCAGGCTGCCATCCGCCAGATAAGGCCGCACATCCCACAAGGAGCGCAGCACGATGCCCGCCCCTTCGCGCGCCCAGCGCAGCGCGATTTCGCCATGGTTGGTCGACAGCGAACCCGACACCTTGACCGTCTCTTCGCCCTGCCGGCCGCGCAGGCGCCAGGTGCCGAAGGGATGGTCGCGCTCCTTGATCGGCAGGCAATTGTGGCTGGCTAGCTCGGCCAGCGTCTTCGGCGCGCCGTGGCGCGCCAGGTAGCCTGGCGAAGCGCACAGGATGCGGTGGTTGTCCTTCAGGCGCCGCGCGATCAGGTGGGGCGGAATGACGTCGCCGATGCGCACGTCGAGGTCGAAGCCCTCCTCCACGATGTCGACCAGGCGGTCGAACACCTCGAAACGGATCTGCAGGCCGGGATAGTCCGCCGCCAGGCGGGCGATGACGGGCGCCACCACGTTGCGGCCGAAACCGAAGCTGCTGCAGATGCGCACCCTCCCGCTCGGCTCGCGGCGCCGCTCGGAAACCGCGTCGACCAGGCTGTCCAGGTGCTCCAGGATAGTTTGCGCATGCGCCAACACCCGCTCGCCGTCCTCGGTGATGACGATGCGGCGCGTGGTACGCTGGAACAGCCTCACGCCGAGCGTGTCTTCCAGGATGCCGATGCGCTTGCTCACATAGGCGGGCGACATGCCCAGCTCGAGCGCAGCCGCGGCGAAGCCGGCCTTGCGCACCACGGTGACAAAGACGCGCAAGTCTTCGTTTTCGACAGGATTCTTCACGAACTGTGTTTTCAAGATCAACAATAGCTTGGATTATAAACGCTTCGTTTTGAGTTAATCTTGTGCCATTCCACCACTCACCCGAGACGACCATGACTACTTCCCACCCCGCCCACCGCATCGCAGTCATCGCCGGCGACGGCATCGGCAAGGAGGTCATGCCCGAGGGCCTGCGCGCCCTCGAGGCCGCCGGACGCCGCTTCGGCATTTCCCTGTCCTTCGAGACCTTCGAATGGGCCAGCTGCGACTATTACCTCCAGCACGGCAAGATGATGCCGGACGACTGGTTCGCCCAGCTGCGCGGCTTCGACGCCATCTACTTCGGCGCGGTCGGCTGGCCCGACACCGTGCCCGACCATATCTCGCTGTGGGGCTCGCTGCTGAAGTTCCGCCGCGAGTTCGACCAGTACGTCAACCTGCGCCCGGTGCGCCTGATGCCTGGCGTGCCCTGCCCGCTGGCGAACAAGAAGCCGGGCGACATCGACTTCTTCGTGGTGCGCGAGAATACCGAAGGCGAGTATTCCTCGGTCGGCGGCAAGATGTTCGAAGGCACCGAGCGTGAGCTGGTGCTGCAGGAATCGGTCTTCACCCGCCACGGCACCGACCGCATCCTGCGCTATGCCTTCGACCTGGCCCAGCGCCGCCCCAAGAAGCACCTGACCTCGGCCACCAAATCGAACGGCATCGCGATCTCCATGCCCTACTGGGACGAGCGCCTGGCCGCGATGGCGGAGTCCTACCCGGAGGTGGCCTGGGACAAGTACCACATCGACATCCTGGCCGCCCGCTTCGTGCTGTCGCCGGAGCGCTTCGACGTGGTGGTGGCCTCGAACCTGTTCGGCGACATCCTGTCCGACCTGGGCCCGGCCTGCACCGGCACCATCGGCATCGCCCCTTCGGCCAACCTCAATCCGGACCGCACCTTCCCGTCCCTGTTCGAGCCGGTGCACGGCTCGGCGCCGGACATCTACGGCCGCAACATCGCCAACCCGATCGCGATGATCTGGTCCGGCGCGATGATGCTGGACTTCCTGGGCTACACCGAGGCCCACGACGCGATGGTGCGCGCCATCGAGCACTGCCTGCTGGAAGGCCCGAGCACGCCCGACTTGAAAGGCAGCGCCAACACCACCGACGTGGGCAAAGCGATCGCGGCCTACCTGGCCTCGGCCTGAGCGCCGGCCTGCTGCGCGCGGAACTGCTTGCGGTAGGCCGACGGCGACGTCTGCAGCACCGCGCGGAAATGCTGGCGCAGCGAGAGCGCGCTGCCGAAGCCGGCTTCGTCCGCGACCAGGTCGATCGACGCGTCGCTGCGCTCCAGCATGCGCTGGGCATGGGACAGGCGCTGGCTCAGCAGCCACTGCTTGAACGAGGTGCCGGTGGCCTGGCGGAAGTGGCGCGTGAAATGGCGCCGGCTCATCGCCGCGCGTTCGGCCAGCGCGTCCAGGCTGTGGTTCTGCGCCAGGTTGCGCGTCACCCATTCCAGCACTTCCGCGAAGCGCCCGTCGCTGTGGCTGACCGGCAGCGGGCGTTCGATGAACTGGGCCTGCCCGCCCTGGCGGTGCGGCGCCACCAGCAGCTTGCGCGCCACCGCATTGGCGGCGTCGGCGCCGCGCAGTTCGCGCAGCAGGTACAGGCAACAGTCCAGGCCCGCCGCCACGCCGCCGGAAGTCAGCACCCGGCCTTCGTCCACGTACAGCACTTCCGGATCGACCTTCACCTTGGGGTAGCGCGCGCGCAGCGCATCGGCGAAGCCCCAATGGGTGGTCGCCGTCTTCCCGTCCAGCAGGCCCGCCTGCGCCAGCGGAAACGCGCCCAGGCACAAGCCGAGCACGCGCGCGCCGCGTTCGTGGGCGCGGCGCAGGACGTCCAATAACTCCTCGGGCGCGGGACGGCAGTCGTCGTGCCAGGTCGGCATGACGACGATGTCCGCCCCGTCGACGGCCGAGAAATCATGGTCGGGGACGATGGAGAACCCGGCCGAGGTGCGCAGCGGAGCGCGCTCGTCTGCGCAGACCAGGACCTCGAAGGCGCCGGCTTCCTCCGGCATACCGCCGAACACCAGGCTGGGAACGGACAGGTGAAACGGCGTCATGCCGTCGAAGGCGATCACGGCAATGCGCATGGCGGGCTCCATGGATTAACTTGGCCCGATTTTATCGCACATCGGCCATCGGGCCACTGTCGCGCTCAAGCCCGCTGGCCGAGAATGGCTACTCCAATCCACCTGAAGGAGTTCAACATGTCCCATTCGCCGCGCCGCGCCCTGATCGTCATCGACGTCCAGAACGAATACTTCGACGGCGACATGCCGATCACCCATCCGCCGGTCGAGGCTTCGCTGCCCAACATCCTGCGCGCCATGGAAGCCGCGCGCGCCCACGGCATTCCCGTGATCACGGTCCAGCACGATGCGCCGGAAACCTCGCCCATCTTCGCCAGGGGTTCGCACGGCTGGCAGCTGCACCCGGCCATCGCCGCCCAGGGCGCCGACCACCACATCAACAAGACCCTGGCCAGCGCCTTCGCCGGCACCGGGCTGCGCGAATGGCTGGCGGCGCGCGGGGTCGACACCGTGGCGATCGCCGGCTACATGACGCACAACTGCGATGCCTCGACCATCCTGGAAGCGGCGCACAGCGGCCTGCAGGTCGAGTTCCTGGACGACGCCAGCGGTTCCCTGCCCTACGAGAACGCGGCCGGCAAGGCCAGCGCGGAAGAGATCCACCGCGTGTTCAGCGTGGTGTTCCACTCGAGCTTCGCGGCGGTGACCACCACCGGCGCGTGGATCGGCGCAGTAGCCGACCGCGCCGCGCTGGGGCACGACAACGTCTACCTCTCGAACCAGCGCGCGCGGGGCCTGCTGGGCTGAAGTCGTCGCTCAGGCGGCGTCGAACGGACGGTCCAGGCTCGCCGCCGGCCGGGTGAACCATTTCGGCCCGTTCGCCGTCATGTAGAAGTGGTCTTCCAGGCGAATGCCGAACTCGCCGGGCACGCAGATCATGGGTTCGTTCGAGAAGCACATCCCCGGCTCGAGCAGCCTGCGCTCGCCACCGACCAGGTAGGGCCCTTCGTGGATGTCGAGGCCGATGCCGTGGCCGGTCCGGTGCGGCAGTCCCGGCAGCTTGTAGCCTGGCCCGAAGCCATTGGCCTCGAGCGAGCGCCTTGCGGCCTTGTCGACTTCTTCGCAGGGGATGCCCGGGCGGGCGGCATCGAAGGCCGCCTGCTGCGCCTGCTTTTCCGCCTGCCAGACGAACTTCTGCCGCTCGGACGCCTCGCCGAACACATAGGTGCGGGTGATGTCCGAGATGTAGTTGTGGACCTTGCAGCCCGTGTCGATCAGCACCGTATCGCCGCGCTTCAGGGTCTGGACGTAATTCACGCCGTGCGGATACGAGGTCGCCTCGCCGAACAGCACGATGCAGAAGTACGATCCGCTGGCCCCGACCTTGCGGTGGGCGAGCTGGATGAATTCCTCCACCTCCGCCGTGGTGATGCCTTCGTGCAGGATCGAGCCGGCGGCGCGGTGCACCGCCATCGTCATGTCCATCGCACACTGGATCAGCGCGAGTTCCGCCTCGGACTTGCGCATGCGGCAGTGCGAGGTCAGCGGATAGGCGTTCTCCAGCTCATAGCCGGAGGTGGCGGCGCGGATCGCGTCGACCATCAGCAGCGGCGTGCTCTCGTCGATGCAGAGCTTCGCGCCGGGCGCGACCCCTCGCTGCTCCAGCACCCGGCGCAGGAGCGCGGCCGGGTTCTCGTGCTCCTCCCAGCAGGCGATCTCGCCCTGCACCAGCATGAATTTCCGGATCGTGCCTTCCTCGAACGCGGGCGCGATATACACCAGTTCTCCCGCCGCCGGCAGGATGGCGCCGACCATGCGCTCGCTGGGACTCCAGCGGGTGCCCGAAAAATAGGTGAGGTTGCTGCCGGCATTCAGGTAGAGCGCGGCGATGCCGTTCGATTGCATGAACGCCTGCGCGCGCCGGATCCGGGACAGGTGCTCGTCGACTCCGATGGGCACCGCATGCGCGCTCATGTTCTCCAGCGCCTCGAGCGCCTCCTGCTTCGTTTTCCCGCCAATACTCATGTTTTCTCCTGCATGTTCAATCACACCAACTGTTCATTCTATCTGCGACAGCGCCGCCGCACTCGCCGGCACGATCGGGATCCGCGCGGCCGGGGGCGCCCAGCCGAACAGGAACTGGCAGGCTGCGCCGCAGGTCTTGCCCTGGCAAGCCCCCATGCCGGCCCGCGTGGCCAGCTTCGCCTCGCGCCAGCTCCGGTACGGCGCCAGGCTGGCGGCCGTGACGTCCTCGCAGCGGCAGACGATGGTACCGGGCCGGCACATCTCCTTCAGGGACGCATCCGGCGCGAAGTTGCGCGCCAGCAGCGCCGCGAAATCGTGGCACTGCCTGCGCGCCTCCCGGTCTTCCGCGGAGGGCATCATTTCCAGTGCGTCGAACACGGCGATGCGGCCTTCGACGATGGCCTTGTCCACGCCGCCGATGCCGGTGCACTCCCCTGCCGCCCAGATATGCGGGCGGTTCGTCCTTTGCAGTGAGTCGACCGCGATGGCGTCGTTGGCGATGTCGCAGCGCAGCGAGCAAGCCAGGTCGATATCGGGCACCAGACCGAAGCCCGCCGCCAGGAAGTCGCAGGCGAACTCCTTTTGATTGCGGCCGGTCTTGATGACCACGCTCTGCACCGCATCGAGCCCCCTGGCCTCGACGATCCGGGCGCCGGTGAGATACGGGACCTTCCACAAGCGCGCAAACAGCGAGGCCGCCTGGCGGAATTTTTCCTTGTGCCGCAACAGCAGCCCCATGCCGAAGGCCGACAACTGCGGCAGGCCCTGGTGCTCGACGATGGCGCTCACCTTCGCGCCCGCTTCCATGGCGGTGACCGCCGTCGGGAGCAGCAAGGGCCCGGAGCCTGCGATCACGATCCGGCGGTCCGCCACCGGCATTCCGCCCTTGATCAGCGCCTGCAGCCCGCCCGCGCCGGTGACGCCGGGCAGGGTCCAGCCGGGAAACGGCAGGAACAGCTCCCGCGCGCCCGAGCAGATCAGCAGGCGCTCGAAGTCGACGCGCACCGGCTTGTCGTCGACCTCCAGCAGCAGGGTATGGGAATCGACGCTGCCGATCACCTGCGCGCAGCGCAGATGCATGAAGCGCGGGTGGGCGTGCAAGTCGGCCCAGATCTCCAGGGCGCGGGGGTCGGTCCACTTGTCCGGCCCTCCACGCCAGATCTGGCCGCCCGGCGCGTGATCGTTATCGATCAGGCAGACCCTGGCCCCGGCCACGACCGCCGTATGCGCCGCGGACAGCCCTGCCGGGCCGCCGCCGACGATGTGCAGGTCGGCGGGCCTCATGCCTTGCCTCCGGTCGCGATGTCCATGCCGTCCCTGCAGATGGTGCGGCAGGCCAGCTGGTGGGGTTTGCCGTCGATCGTCACCCGGCATTCCTGGCACTGGCCGATGCCGCACAAGGCGAAGCGCGGCTGGCGCGTGACGGAGCACCGGGTGCGCAGCTTGCCGGCGGCGACCAGGGCCGCGATCACCGTGGCGCCGCTGGGGACTTCGACCCTGAGATTGTCGACTGTCAGGGAGCGGGTGGCTTCAGGCATGAGCATGGGCGAAACGCGATGGTGAATACGGGCTGGCGTCGATGGAAGGAGCCCGGCCGGACATCAGCTCGGCCAGCAACTGCGCGGTGCCGAAGGCGGTCGTGACGCCCAGGCCCTCATGGCCCGCGGCCAGCCAGACATGGCCGAGCACAGGGTGGCGGCCGATGACCGGCCTGCCGTCGCTGGTAGCGGGACGCATGCCGGTCCAGCTCCTGAGGATCTTCATCTCGGCCAGACAGGGCAGCAAGGCGATGGCCGAGCGCAGCAGCCGTGCAAGGACGCGCGGATCGACCTCGGCATGCTCGATGCCGTCCTGCCGGCACGACCCGATGAGCCATTGCCCGGTTGCGCGCGGCTGCACGTTCGCCGCGACCGCCAGCGCATCGCTGCCCGCCTCCGTCTGCCCGTATCCCATGCTGACGACCTGATGGGAAAGGCGGCCGGGATAGCGGTCGGTGATGGCCAAGTGGCCTTTTCGCGGGAAAACGGGGATGTCGGGCAGCAGGCGGCTGACGCCCGTGCCTGCCGCGACCACGATCTGGGCTGCCGCGATACGCTCGCCGCTGGCGAGCTGCACGCCGTCCCGGCCGATGCGCTGGACCGGGCTGCCGAACAGGGTGCGGCCGCCCTTCGCCACCAGCTGTTCGGCGAGCTCGCGCGCCACGGCCGGAGGAAAAACGGCGCTGTCGCGCTCCACCCGGATGCCGCCAGCCATGCCCTTGCGCAGGGACGGCTCGATGCGGGCGAGGTCCGCGCCGGAGAGCAGCGACGCGCTCCATCCTCGCTGCGCCAGCCGTTCCGCGCGGACCGCCGCGTGGGCCATTTGCGCCTCGTCTTCGGCGACCCAGAGCGTGCCGCATTGCGCGTGCTCGGCCAGGCCGCCTTTCCTGGACAGGAAGGCGTCCCAGCGCGCCAGGGACAGCATGCACAGGTCCAGCTCGTCGTCCGTCTCGTCGAGGGCGACCAGGTGGCCCATCCCGGCCGCGGTCACGCCGGCGCCCGGATGATGCTCGTCGACGAGCAGGACCTTGCTGCCCTGGGACTGCAGTTCCAGGGCGCAGGCGGCGCCGATGATGCCGGCGCCGATGACGATGACGTCGGGGCTGTTCACGCCAGGGCGGGCAGCGTGGGACGCTTGGCGATGGCCGACCTGATCGTCTGCTCCGCCTTCAGGCGGCGCTCGCCGGCCAGCGGCAGGCGCGGCGCGCGCACGCGCTCGTTGGAGCCGATGGCCACGGCTTCGGCCAGCTTGATGTTCTGCACCAGGTAGGTGGAGACATCGAGATCCAGCAGCGGGCGGAACCAGCGGTAGATCTGCAGGGCCTCGTTGTAGCGGCCGGCCTGGGTCAGGCGGTAGATCGCCACGGTTTCGTCCGGGAAGGCCAGGCACAGGCCGGCCACCCAGCCCACCGCACCGACGCTCAGCGCTTCGAAGGCCAGGTTGTCGACGCCGGTCAGCAGGTCGAAGCGGTCGCCGAAGCGGTTGATGATGTCGGTGCTGCGGCGGATGTCGTCCGAGGACTCCTTCACGGCGACGAAACGGGTATCGCCGGCCAGTTCTTCCATGATCTCGACCGTCACGTCGACGCGGTAGGCCAGGCGGTTCGAGTAGATCATGATCGGCAGGTCGCCGGCCTGGGCGATGGCCTTCAGGGTGGCGACCGTCTCGCGCGGATCGGTGTGGTAGATCGTGCTCGGCACCACCATCAGGCCGTCGGCGCCGGCCTGCGCGGCTTTCTTCGCCAGCGCGCAGGCGTCGCGCGTCGCCGCCTCGGCCACGGTCAGCAGTGATGGCTTGCTGCCGCTGACCTGCTTGCACAGCTTGAGCACGTCGATGCGCTCCTCGTGCGACAACATCGGGCCTTCGCCCAGCGAACCGCAGGCGATCAGGCCGTCCACGCCGGCATCCATCTGGATGCCGAAGCAGCGGATCATTTCCTCATGGTCCAGGGAGCCGTCGTCCTTGAACTTGGTGGTCACGGCAGGAAGCACACCTCTCCACATAGCTTTACCTCTCCTTCGGCTGGGGTGTTGGAAAGTCTCCATGCTAGGCCTCGGCGCAGCGGCGGTCTTGCTGCAAGCTCGCCCGAAGGACGCCGAAATCGGCACAGCCGCTTCGCATGGCCGCAGAGCTGTGGCAAAGTACCTGCATGGTGGAGTGCGGAGGGAGGAGCATGATCGAAGTGACAGCGCTGAAGTCGTTTGACGCAGTCGGCATGGAGGCGGTCGAATCGCTGTTCGACGCGCTGGACGACATCGCCTACTTCGTCAAGGATAGGGAGGGCCGCTATCTCAGCATCAACCGCACCATGGTGCGGCGCTGCGGAGTCCGGCACAAGAAGGATGTCATCGGCAAGACCGCGCTGGAGCTGTTCCCGCGCGCGCTGGCGGAAACCTATCTGGCGCAGGACAGGAAGGTGATCGACAAGGGCGCGGCCATTGACAAGCACCTGGAGCTGCACATTTATCCCGGGCGCAGCCGGGGGTGGTGCATTACCAAGAAAGTGCCGCTGTATGGGAAGGATGGGGAGGTCATCGGTCTGATCGGCACCTCGCACGACCTGGGCCTGCTCGACGACCTGCACCCAGCTTACCGGCAGATCGCGCGTATCGCGCAGACCATCAGTGAGAACTACCACGAGAACATCTCGCTGCAGGCGCTGGCGCAGGAGGCGGGTTTATCGCTGTCGCGTGTCGAGCGCCTGTTCCAGAAGGTGTTCCAGCATTCGCCACGCCAGCTGCTGCTGCAATGCAGGCTGACGGCAGCCATGAATCTGATCGAGCGAAAGCCTGAGGCCAGGATCGCGGATATTGCCTACGAATGCGGTTATACGGATCACAGTGCGTTCAGCCGCCAATTCAAGTCCTATGTGGGCATGAGTCCGACCCAATATGCGGTGCACGTTAGAAGCGGCATCGACACGGCTGACGACCAGCCTGACTCGCCAAGAATCTAGTTACCCTTATTCCATCGTTACCCGTAAAACCGTCTCCCCGGCGAAGGCCGGGGCCCAAGTTCGCTCCGACGCCAATACCCCTAGCGCTCGCCTCGAATCCCCCAGGCAAACGGATCATCCTCCTGGAAGATCAACGTCGCTTCCCCGCTGACCCACGCAGTACCGCGAATCGTCGGCGCAATTCCCTCGGCTCCCCGCCGGTAGCTCCCTTCAAACACGCTACCGATAATGCTTTCCTGCCGCCAGACCGCGCCCTCCTCCAGCTTGCCGTCCGCCGCCAGGCAAGCCAGCTTCGCGCTAGTCCCGGTACCGCAGGGCGATCGGTCATACGCCTTGCCCGGACAGAGCACGAAATTCCTGCTGTCCGCCGACGCCGACGCGGCAAACAACTCCACGTGATCGATCACCGCCCCGCCGGCTCCGGTAATGCCCTGCTCCCGCAACGCGTCCATGACCGCTTCCGAAAACCTGGTCAGCGCTTCGATATTGCCGGGTTTGAGGTCGAAAGGATGGTCTTCGATCAGGAAGAACCAGTTGCCGCCCCAGGCGATATCGCCGGTCACCGTTCCGTAGCCCTCGACTGCCACCGGCACTCGTTTCTGTAGCCGGTACGAAGCCACGTTCTCGACGCTCACGGAACCATCCGCATGGAGTTCGGCCGTCACGACGCCAACCGGTGTGTCGATACGGTGCCGCCCCGCCGTGATACGGCCCATGTGGGCCAGCGAGGCCACCAGGCCAATCGTGCCATGGCCGCACATGCCGAGATAGCCGACGTTATTGAAGAAGATGACCCCTGCGACGCAATCGGCCGCATGCGGCTCGCACAGCAGCGCGCCGACCAGCACATCGGAGCCTCGTGGTTCGCACACGGTGCCGGTGCGGATGTGATCATGCTGTTCGCGCATGAGGGCCACCCTCTCGGACAAGGGGCCATGTCCAAGGTCAGGACCTTCGTCGATGATGAGGCGGGTCGGCTCGCCACCGGTGTGTGAGTCGATTATCGAAATCTTGTACATCTCATTCGCCAAGTTACCGAAACTGTCCAGCATTGAGAAAATGTGAGTTATAAGATTACACGGAATGGATGCAATGGTCTTGTCCGTTTTACCTGCGTTAAGTATGGAAAAAGGCACATCTTCATAAAACTGGGCAGCCAAGTTCGCCTGTCGGGTGTATTGGATGACCGTCGCTCACTCATGAGCACAGGCGAGTAAATCGCCGCGTGATCGCAACGCACTAGAAAGAACGCCATTAAAGTGTTTTTTAACCGTTCAAAAACGCCCTCTCTCTGCTCCACCTCGGCGGACGAGGACACCTTAATTGCTCAAGATCAGAAAAGAAATTTGCACGCTACGCTTGCTCGTACCTTATTGGCGATCCACCCTAATGATTAAGGTTCAAATAACGTCCAAGCGTAGACAACATCAGCACCAATTTGTCGCATAGCAATCCATTTGCGATCCACGTCGGAATCTTTGCATTGGACTGCATCAATCGCTTGTGCTTTGCTTAGCAGTTCCTGACTCTTACGAATCGAGCGCGGAAATCCCGCAGATAAGTCAGGGAGTGCTGCTTGCGCGCCGTGGCGATCCATTATTTGACATTCCTTGCCGAGATTCTGAAGCGAACTCATGCTTTTAAACTCTAACCAAACAACGTTGCTGTCAATATTGTGTACCTCGTGGATATCTCTTGCAGACTTCGGCAGCCAACTCGGCAACCATTTATCGGGCCCAACGGCACCATTCTTCACTGCATCTCCATAGTCTTTAAAGGCAGAGGCAGGCGTTTCGAGATCGATGTACGCGAACACCAGAACAATCACAGCTAAAGCAATCGCTCCCACTCTAATAATTTTCAATACTCCCCTCCTTATCACCCCAACTCCTATCCAGACATTTAAAATTTAGACCGAGAAATTGCCACCTGGTCGATAGCTGCCACACAATTTTGAAAAGTTTCTGACGTCGAAGCGTTGAATTATCACCAGTGGGGCTTACGGAAATCCGGATAACAATGATGAGAGTGCCGTTCGCGATGCCCATCTGAACGAACAATTCAGTATGGTGCATGGCATGAAGGCTAAGCCACTACGGCCATTGGTGTAAGTGACCGCAGGCGCAGCGCGATTCCCAGTCCGAGCAGCAGGATCGCCCCCAGCATGACGACCACGCCGGTCCACGCCCATTGCTCCCACACGTAGCCGGTAGCCCACCCTACGACGCTCGAACCGAGGTAATAGAAGAAGAGATAAATACCCGACGCCAGCGCCTGCGGAGGCTGCGCACGCCGCCCCACCCAGCTGCTGGCCACCGAATGCGACGCGAAGAAGCCGAAGGTGGCGAGTCCCACGCCCAGCACCACCGCGAACACCGAATCGTGCAAGGTGATGAGCAGCCCCGCGATCATCACCCCCATCACCAGCCACAGCACGTTGCGCCGCCCCAGCTTGTCGCCCAGCTTCCCCGCCCACATCGAGCTGAAGATCCCGAGCAGATAGAGCAGCGACAGCGCCCCGACAGCGCTCTGGCGCAGCTCGAACGGCGGCGCCAGCAGCCGGTAGCCGATGTAGTTGTACAGGCTGACGAAAGACCCCATCAGCAGGAAAGGCAGCGCGAACAGCCACGGCAGGCCGGGATCGCGCAGATGCACGCGCAACCCGTCGATGAAGCCCGGTCCGCGCGGAGGCCGCGTATCCGCATGGCGCGAAGGCGGCAGGCTGCGCGAGAATTCCCAGGCCGCATACAGCCCCGCCGCGCCGAGCAGCCCGACGGCGATACGCCACGAGACGAAGTCGCTGATCAGGGCCGAAAGCACGCGTCCGCTCATGCCGCCGAAGGCGCTGCCGCTGATGTACATGCCCATCGAGAGCCCGAGCGAAGTCGGTTCGATCTCGTCGCTCAGATAAGCCATGGCCACCGCGGGCAGCCCGCCCAGCATCAGGCCGAGCAGCGCCCTTGCCCCGACCAGCTGGGCATAGTCGAAGGTGAAGGCGCACAGCAGGGTCAGCACCGCGCCGAAATACATCGACGCCACCATCACGGTCTTGCGCCCGAAGCGGTCGGCCACGCTGGAAGAGGCCAGCAGCGCCACGGCCAGCGTCGCGGTCGACACCGACAGCGCCAGGCTGCTCTGGGCGGGAGTGAGGGAAAAGTCCCGCGCTAGCAGCGGCATCAGCGGCTGGACGCAGTACAGGAGGGCGAAGATGGAAAAGCCCCCGAAAGCCATCGCGCGGTTGATGCGCCGGAATTCAAGACTTCCGGACGCGATCCGACCGCGCGGGGCGTTCACGGGTAATCCGCCTCGAGTTCGGAACCGGCGTAGTTTTCCAGCTCGGCGAACAGCTGCTTGAGGCTGGCCTTGGTTCCGATGTTCTGCAGCACGGTGCAGTGGCTGCGATAGGTGTCGATGCGCTCGGCGACGACAGGCTTGTGCACATCGGGAATGCGGGCCATCAGCTCGGCCCAGCCGGTCTCGAAGTCAGGCTGGTTCTTGCGCACCGATTTGACGAAGCGCTCGAACTCCTTCTGGCCGGCGCGCGCGGTGATGCGCCCGCCGCCTTCCACCGCGAAGATGATCGCCAGCGCGATCACGCCTTCGGCATTCAGGTCCGGATCGTTGATCGGGCCTTCGTAATGATGGCGGCGCAGCCACTGGGCGGCGCGCACGATCGCCTGCACGCTCTTGCGCTGCTCCACCTGGCCCAGGTAGCGCTCGTAGCCCGACCAGCTCTCGCCCGGGTCGGCGGTGCAAATGTCGACGAACAGCTCCTTCAGGCGGCGCTGCGAGTACACCGGATCGGTGTCGTACTCGCCGATCAGGCTGTCCTCGGGCAGCGCGGCGAGCTCGCGGATCAGGCGGAAGCCCGCCTGGAACACGTGCTCGGCGCCCTCCTCGATCAGGACGTCGAGCGCGTCCAGGTCATCCTCGCTCGCGGCAAGGTGCTCGAGGCCCAGCGAGACCCCGCCCACGGTCAGCAACTGGGCGCGCTGGATGCCTTCCGCGGTGCGGTCGTTGGTGAACTTCTCGGCCACCATGGCGGTGATCCCGGACAGCTCGTCCGCCAGGATCGCCGCCTCGTCCGGGGTGGCCTCGGTGGACAGCAGCTTGATCGCCCGCACCAGGCGCGGCGGCTTCTCGATGACGATGGCCGGCAGCATGAATCCCGAACTCACGAGAAGATATCCGTGCCCAAGCTGCGGCGGCTGCTGCGGCGCGGCATGCTGCGCACCGACGGCACCTGCTTGCGCAGGCGGTACAGCAGCTCGCGGGTCGAGCGCTGCATGAATTCCGATTCCTCGTCCGGGTCGTCCGGCAGCTCGATGTCGGCCATCTCGCCGCTGTGGCGGAATTCCGGGAACAGCTCGAGCAGCGAACGCTCCCAGCCATCCTCGCTGGCCTTGGCCAGGTCCACCGCCAGCGGCACGATGTCGCTGTCGCCGCTGGTCTGGGCGGTCACGTAGCGGCCCTTGGAGATGATCTCGCCGGCCACTTCCAGGATGTCCTTCGGCGCCAGCGACCACAGGATCGCGAACACGGTCGCGCCATGGTCGGTGCTTGATGCCTCGGCCAGCAGCTCGTTGCGGCGCTCCTCGTCGTCCTGGGCGTAGACCACGCCGTGCACGTGGTTGAACAGGTTCTCGGCGATGCGTTCCGGGTCGTCCTCGATCATGTCGTCCGGCCAGGTGGCGGCGATGTAGGCCAGGCTGTCGGCCCAGGCCTTGGGCGGCACCAGCA
>CAMPHU010000026.1 GCA_946886065.1 uncultured Massilia sp.
TCCAACCTGGGCATGCTCAAGCACGTCTACCGCCGCGGCCTGGCCCTGCGCTACGGGAAGGCGATGCAATGCATCGCCGGCATCCACTACAACTACTCGCTGCCGGAAAAGCTGTGGAAGCTGTTTGCCGAAAGCGAAGGCATCGCGGAAGAACGCCGCAATGCGCTGCGCGACTTCCAGAGCGAGAGCTATATTGCGATGATCCGCAATTTCCGCCGCTATGCCTGGCTCCTGATGTACCTGTTCGGCGCCACCCCGGCCCTGACCACCAGCTTCCTGCGCGGCCGCCCGCACCAGCTCGAACGGCTGTCCGACGACACGCTCTACCTGCCCTACGCAACCAGCCTGCGCATGAGCGACCTGGGCTACCAGAACGATGCCCAGTCCGGCCTGTGCCCGCACGAGAACAGCCTGGAAAGCTATGTCACCAGCCTGATGGACGCGGTCAACCGCCCGTATGCGCCCTATGCCGAAATCGGCACCAAGAAGGACGGCGAGTGGATCCAGCTGTCCACCAACGTGCTGCAGATCGAGAACGAATACTATTCGACCATCCGCCCCAAGCGCGTGATCCGCACCGGCGAGCGCCCGGTGCAGGCCCTGTGCAACCGCGGCGTGCAGTACATCGAGGTGCGCTGCCTGGACGTCGATCCTTTCGAGCCGATCGGCATCGCGCTGGAGACCGGCCGCTTCCTGGACGCCTTCCTCCTGTTCTGCGCCCTGGACGAGAGTCCCCTGATCAGCGCCCACGACGGCGCCATCCACGCACGCAACTTCGCGCGCACCGTCAAGGAAGGACGCCGTCCGGACCTGACCCTGACCCGCGACGGGCATGAAGTGCCGCTCAGGGAATGGGCGGAGGAACTGATCGAACGCATCCGCCCGGTGGCCCAGCTGCTGGACGACCAGCACAACGAAGGCGGCGTGCACGAGTCCTCGCTCAACCAGCAGAAGGCCAAGCTCGCGGATCCCTCGCTGACGCCGTCGGCGCGCGTGCTGGAAGAAGTGCGCGCCCTCGGTTCGGCCGCCGCCTTCGGCCTGCGCCAGAGCGCGCTGCACGCGGCCAGCTTCCGCGACAGCCCGCTGATGCCGGCGGAAGCGGCGATGTTCGACGAGATGGCGGCGGCTTCGCTGGCCGAGCAGGCCAGCATCGAAGCCACGGACACCGGCAGCTTCGACGACTTCGTCGCGGCCTACAACAGCAGTACCCTGTGCGGCAACCACCACTGATCCGGGGATGCCTTGCTCACCTTTTACAACGAACACCATGCCCAGCATGCGGGACGCTTCGCCTTCCTGCGCGGCGGGCTGGCGCCGTGTTCGGAACAGCCTGAGCGGGCCGCCCTCGTCCTGAAGGAATGCGAGCGGCGCGGGCTGGGCCGCATCGTCACGCCGCACGGCGTGCCCCTGGTGTCGCTGGAGCGCGTGCACAGCCCGCGCTACCTGCATTTCCTGCGCAGCGCCTGGAGCGAATGGACCGCGCTCGATTCCGCCAATGCGGCGCGCGACGCTTTTCCCTCGGTCTGGCCGCTGCGGCCCGCGTGCACGGACATCGAGCCTGAACACTTCGATGCGCGCTTCGGCATGCATGCGATGGACAATGCGAGCCCGCTCACCGCCGGCACCTGGCTGGCCGCCAAGACCGGCGCCGACTGCGCCGTCAATGCGGCGCATGCGCTGCGCATGGGCGAACGCGGCAGCTTCGCGCTCACGCGCCCGCCCGGCCACCATGCGGGCGCGGACTTCTTCGGCGGCGGCTGCTTCCTGAACAATGCGGCGCTGGCTGCCCAGCACCTGCTCGACGACGGCATGGCGCGCGTGGCGGTCCTGGACCTGGGCTACCATCACGGCAACGGCACCCAGGCGATCTTCTACGGCCGCAGCGACGTGCTGTTCCTGTCGCTGCATGCCGACCCGCGCGGCGCCTACCCGTGGTACACGGGCCATGCCGACGAAACGGGAACGGGAGCGGGACTGGGCTACACGATGAACCTGCCCCTGGCGGCGGGCGCGGGGAGCGCCGAGTGGTTCGCCGCGCTGGAGACGGCCTGCGTCAAGCTGGCCATGTTCCGCGCCGAGGCGCTGGTGGTGTCCCTGGGGACGCCCGCCTTCGGCACGCCGCCCGAGGCGCGCTTCCGGCTGCAGGGAGGCGACTTCCTGCGCATCGGCGAGCGCATCGCCCACCTGGGCCTGCCCACCGCCTTCATCCTCGAGGGCGGCGACGCGGCGCCGGAGCTGGGCACGCACATCGTGAACGTGCTCGAAGGCTTCGAGACCGCAACCGAGTGATTATTCTTTGACTGTTACTTCCATGCTCGACTGGCAATTCTCCAGCTTTTCCGACCTGTCCAACAAAGACCTCTACGAGGTGCTGGCCCAGCGCCAGAACATCTTCATCCTGGAACAAACCTGCCTGTATCCGGACATCGACGGCTACGACCTCGAGGCCCATCACCTGCTCGGCTGGAGGGTGGAAAACGGCAAGCGCGAGCTGGCCGCCTACCTGCGCGTGCTGGCGCCGGGCGCCAAGTACGAAGAGATGTCGCTGGGCCGCGTGATCACGACCCAGGCCGCACGCGGCAGCGGCGCCGGCCGCCAGCTGCTGGCGCGCGGCATCGCCTGCGCCGAAGCGCTCCATCCGGGCCACCGCATCCGCATCGGCGCCCAGCAATACCTGGAAAAGTTCTACCAGAGCTTCGGCTTCGAGACCGTCTCCGCCCCTTACGACGAAGACGGCATCATGCACATCGACATGCTGCGCTGATTACTCGACCTTGTTCAGCGTGATCTCGAACACCAGGCCCGAGTTCGGCGGCACGGCGCGGCTGCCGGTGGCGCCGTAGCCCAGGCTGGCCGGCACCAGGATGGTGCGCTTGCCGCCCACCTTCATGCCCAGCACGCCCTGCTCGAAGCCGGGGATCACGGCGCTCGTGCCCAGCTTGAAGCTGTAGGGGTTCGATTCCAGCTGGGTGCCCTTGAAGTCGGAGGCCGAGGCGCTGTACAGCCACAGGGTGTAGTTCAGGCTGACGGTCTTGCCGGTGACGGCTTCGGCGCCGGTGCCGACCACGTTGTCGGTCTTGGTCAGGGCAGCCGGGCTGCTGACGGTGGTATTGCTGCCTCCGGAGCCGCCGCCGCAGGCGGTCAGGGCGAGCATGGCGACGAAGGCGGCGATCAGGGGGAACTTCAGTTTCATGGAATCCTCAACGAGCTAAGGTGAAAAATAAGGTGGAAAAAGTTTGCTAGGCGAAACTTTGCACCTTACCTCATCAATTCCATGAAAATGTGCGGATTTTGTCGGCGAATTGTAATCCTGGCTAGATCTCGATTTGGGTGCCGAGCTCGATGACCCGGTTCGGCGGGATCTGGTAATAGTCCGCCGCCGCGCGGGCGTTCCTCGACATCATCACGTACAAATGCTCGCGCCATGGCGCCATGCCGCGGCCCGGGGTCGAGATCACGGTCTGGCGCGCGATGAAGAACGAGGTCTCCATCATCTCGAATGTCAGGCCCAGGCCGGCGCACTGGCGCAGGATGCCCGGGATGTCCGGCTCGTCCTTGAAACCGTACTGGACGTTGAGCTGGTAGCAGTTGTGGCCCAGTTCGACGATGCGCACCTGTTCCTGCGGCGGCACCCAGGGCTCTTCGCGGATGTGCACGGTCAGGAACACCACGCGCTCGTGCAGCACCTTGTTGTGCACCAGGTTGTGCAGCAGCGCGTGCGGCACGCCGTCGCTTTCGCCGCGCAGGAACAGCGCGGTGCCCGGCACCCGCACCGGCGGCGCGACGAACAGCGATTCCATGAAGGCGTCCAGCGGGATCGCATGCTTTTCCAGGTTGTCGAAGACCAGCTCGCGGCCGCGCTTCCAGGTCAGCATCAGGGTCAGCAGGACGGTACCCAGCAGCAGCGGGAACCAGCCGCCGTGGAACAGCTTGAGCGTGGTCGACGAGAACAGCATGACGTCGATCGCGAAGAAGAAGCCGGTCGCGCCCAGGCACACGGCCAGCGGCAGGTGCCAGCGGTAGCGCGTGACGAAGAAGGTCAGGATGGTGGTGGCCATCATGGTCGCGGTCACGGCGATGCCGTAGGCGCCGGCCAGTTCGTCCGAGGAGCCGAAGCCGATCACGGCGATCAGGACCACGCACAGCTGCAGCCAGTTCACGGCCGGGATGTAGATCTGGCCGATCTCGCTTTCCGAGGTGTGCAGGATGCGCATGCGCGGCAGCAGGCCCAGCGCGATGGCCTGCTTGGTCATCGAATAGGTGCCCGAGATGGTCGCCTGCGAGGCGATCACCGCCGCCATGGTCGACAGGATCACCAGCGGAATCACGCTCCAGGAGCCGAGCTGGTGGAAGAAGGGGTTGTCCACGGCGTCCGGCTGCATGATCAGGAGGCCGCCCTGGCCCAGGTAGTTCAGCGCCAGCGCCGGGAAGGCGATCGTGAACCAGGCCATGCGGATCGGCTTGCGGCCGAAGTGGCCCATGTCGGCGTACAGCGCCTCGGCGCCCGTCATGGCCAGCACCACCGCGCCCAGCGCCACGAAGGCCAGCAGCTTGTTTTCCAGCATGAAGCGCAGCGCTTCCCACGGGTTGAGCGCCCGCAGGATCACCGGCGCCTCGAGGATGTTGATGACGCCCATGACGGCCAGGGCGATGAACCATACCAGCATGATGGGGCCGAAGAAGCGGCCGATGCCGGCCGTGCCGTGGCGCTGCACGCTGTACAGGACCAGCAGCACGAGGACCGCGATCGGCACCACGTAGTGCGACATGCCGGGCGCCGCCACTTCCAGGCCTTCGATCGCGCCCAGCACCGAGATCGCCGGCGTGATCACGCTGTCGCCATAGAACATGGTGGCGCCCAGCACGCCGATCACGAGCAGCGGGAAGTGCCAGGCCGAGTGTTTGGTGACCGAGTTGGTGGCCAGCGCCATCAGGGCCATGATGCCGCCCTCGCCGCGGTTGTCGGCGCGCAGGACCAGGGTCACGTACTTGAGCGAGACGACAATCGTCAGGCTCCAGAAGATCAGGGAAACGATGCCGAGGATGTTCGGCGTGTTGAGCGGCAGGCCATGTTCATGGTCGAAGATGGCCCGCAGGGTGTAGAGGGGGCTGGTACCGATATCGCCGTAGACGATGCCGACCGCGGCCAGGGTCAGCGCGGCCAGGCTGCTTTTCTTGTTCTCGGACGTCAAGATTGCACCATGTTTTTGTTCTGGTGCGGCGCACCATAGAATATCGACAAGAAAATTGCAAGAAGATTTCGTCCTGCATGATACACCTGCGCAAATTTGCGCCGCGCCAGCAGGGATCGTGCGCATCGGGGATAATGGCAGCTCAGCAATCGCCCTCCCTTCCCATGCGCTCCGGTATCCTGTCCGCCACCCTCGCCTTCCTGTGCTGGGGGCTGTTTCCTTTGTATTTCCACGCGATCGGCGAGGTGCCGCCGCTGGAGATCCTGATGCACCGGGTGCTGTGGTCACTTGCTTTTCTTCTTCTTGTGCTGGCCGTGCGCCGCCAGTGGAAATGGCTGCAGCAGGCGCGCCAGCCGCGCGTGCTGGGCAGTTTCCTGGCCTCGGCCTTCCTGCTCAGCGCCAACTGGCTGGCCTATATCTGGGCGGTCAAGAACGGCCACGTGATCGAGGCCAGCCTCGGCTACTTCATCAATCCGCTGGTGAACATCATGTTCGGCTACGTGATCCTGAAGGAGCGCCTGCGTCCGGCCCAGTGGGGGGCCATCGCCCTGGCGGCGCTGGGCGTGGCCTGGCTGACCTGGCAATCGGGCTCGGTGCCCTGGATCGCCCTGTTCCTGGCCGCCACCTTCGGCGGCTATGGCCTGCTGCGCAAGACCGCGGCGCTGGGCGCCCTCGAAGGCCTGTCCTTCGAGACCATGCTGCTGTTCCCGATCGCCGCCGCGTATATCGGCTGGCTGACCTATACCGGCGACAACGCCTTCGTCAACGCGCCCTCGGACACCACCCGCCTGCTCTTGATCCTGGCCGGTCCGATCACCGCGATCCCGCTGCTGCTGTTCGCCAGCGGCGCGCGCCAGATCCCGCTGTCGATCCTGGGACTGCTGCAGTACCTGTCGCCCACCATCCAGTTCCTGCTGGGCGTGTGGCTGTTCCACGAAGCCTTCAGCGCCGACCGCCTGGTGGGCTTCGTCCTGATCTGGTCCGCGCTGGCCCTGTTCGGCGGCGAAGGCCTGTGGCGCAGCCGCAGGGCGAACAAAGCGTGATGCGATTCCAAAGAAATCCTGTGGTCGGCACGGGTTCTGTCGTATCCTGTGCACCTTAAACAACACCAGAGTTAAAGCATGGCCAATTACGTCTATACCATGAACCGCGTGGGCAAAATCGTCCCGCCAAAACGCCAGATCCTGAAAGACATCTCGCTGTCCTTCTTCCCGGGCGCCAAGATCGGCGTGCTGGGCCTGAACGGCTCGGGCAAGTCGACCCTGCTGAAGATCATGGCCGGCATCGACACCGACATCCAGGGCGAAGCGCGCCCGATGCCGGGCCTGAACATCGGCTACCTGCCGCAGGAACCGCAGCTCGATCCCGAAAAAACCGTGCGCCAGGAAGTGGAATCCGGCCTGGGCGAAGCCTTCGAGGCGCAAGCCAAGCTGGAAGCCGTCTACGCCGCCTATGCGGAAGAAGACGCCGACTTCGACGCCCTGGCCAAGGAGCAGGAGCGCCTGGAATCGATCATCGCCGCTGCCGACGGCGGCAACCTGAACCTGCAGATGGAAATGGCCGCCGACGCGCTGCGCCTGCCGCCCTGGGACCAGAAGATCGGCGTGCTGTCGGGCGGCGAGAAGCGCCGCGTGGCGCTGTGCAAGCTGCTGCTGTCCAAGCCGGACATGCTGCTGCTCGACGAACCGACCAACCACCTGGACGCCGAATCGGTCGAGTGGCTGGAGCAGTTCCTGCTGCGCTTCCCGGGCACCGTGGTGGGCATCACCCACGACCGCTACTTCCTCGACAACGCCGCCG
This sequence comes from uncultured Massilia sp., assembly GCA_946886065.1. Next base: position 6,993 of record CAMPHU010000026.1, read on the forward strand.
AATGGATCCTGGAACTGGACCGCGGCTCGGGCATCCCCTGGAAGGGCAACTATTCGTCCTGGCTGGACCAGAAGCAGGCGCGCCTGAAGCAGGAAGAAGCGACCGAATCGGCGCGCCAGAAGGCCCTGCAAAAGGAACTCGAGTGGTCGCGCCAGAATCCGAAGGCGCGCCAGGCCAAGTCGAAAGCCCGCCTGGCCCGCTTCAACGAGCTGAGCGAATACGAATACCAGAAGCGCAACGAGACCCAGGAGATCTTCATCCCCGTGGCCGAGCGCCTGGGCAACGAAGTCATCGAGTTCAAGAACGTCTCGAAGGCCTTCGGCGACCGCCTCCTGATCGACAACCTGTCCTTCACCGTGCCGCCGGGCGCGATCGTCGGCATCATCGGCCCCAACGGCGCCGGTAAGTCGACCTTGTTCAAGATGATCGCCGGCAAGGAACAGCCGGACAGCGGCGAAGTCGTGATCGGCAAGACCGCCAAGGTCTCGCTGGTCGACCAGCACCGCGACGAACTGGCCAACAACAAGACCGTGTTCGAGGACGTCACCGGCGGCGCCGACATGCTGAGCGTCGGCCGCTTCGAGATGCCGTCGCGCGCCTACCTGGGCCGCTTCAACTTCAAGGGCGCGGACCAGCAGAAGGTGGTCGGCAACCTGTCGGGCGGCGAACGCGGCCGCCTGCACCTGGCCAAGACCCTGCTGCAAGGCGGCAACGTCCTGCTGCTGGACGAACCGTCGAACGACCTGGACGTGGAAACCCTGCGCGCGCTGGAAGACGCCCTGCTGGAATTCGCCGGCAGCGTGATGGTGATCTCGCACGACCGCTGGTTCCTGGACCGCATCGCGACCCACATCCTGGCCTTCGAAGGCAACTCGCAGGTCACCTTCTTCAACGGTAACTACCAGGAGTACGAAGCCGACAAGAAGAAGCGCCTGGGTGAGGAAGGCGCCAAGCCGAAGCGCATCCGCTACAAGCCGCTCACGACCTAAATCGTTGTTTCTCAAGGAAAAGCCCACCTCGGTGGGCTTTTTTTACGCCCGGAAACGGAACGTGGGGTTCAGGGGTTCGTGTGTAGAATTCCCGACGACGAGGCTGTCCAAGCGCCTGGTCCTGCCTTGCCGTCGCTACGGCTGCCGGGCATCCAACATACCCATGACAGATTACCGCGACAACCGTGTCCCTGGCGGGACCTTCTTTTTCACGGTGCGCCTTCTTGACCGTGGCAGCGCCCTGCTGACCGAGCACATCTCCGCGTTTGGCGAAGCGATGCGCCTGGCGCGCGTGCGCAAGCCCTTCCACGTCGACGCCTGGGTGGTGCTGCCCAACCACGCGCATACGATCTGGACCCTGCCGCCGGGCGACCACGACTGCTCCAGCCGCTGGCGCGCGGTCAAGATCGCGTTCTCGAAAGCCCTGCGCAAGGCCGGCATGGCGGACGCAAGCGATGGCGCGGTGTGGGAGCGGCATTACCGGCATTACCGGGTGCAGGAGGATGCCGACTACGCGGCGCTGGTCGATTACGTGCACACGGATGCGGTGCGCCATGGGCATTGCGTGGCGCCGCGCGAGTGGCCATGGTCGTCGCTGCACCGCTTCTTGTCGGCGGGACATGTGCAGCCGGAGCCGGAGCTGATCGTGCCGCCGTGGGTGACAAGGCCACAAGGTTTAGCGCTGGCGCGGCTTTAACCCCGTTGCAGCCTCTGTCCGAACAAAAAGCAAAAGGCCCCGCAGGGCCTTTTGCTTTGCAACGCGATCCAATCAGAAGCTGTACTTCGCCCCGATCGTCCACACATTCGGCTTCGCGCCGAAATCCTTGCTCTTGCCGTAGCGCTCGTATTCGGCAATCAAGGAAACATCCTGGTTGATGTTGTACTGCAGCCCCAGTGCGCCATACGCCTCGGTCTTGCTCTCGCTGCGATTCATGATCGCATTGACGGTCTCGAGCTCGTTCTTGTTGCGCGCCACGCCCAGCTTGGCATACGCCACGAACCGCTCATTGATCGGCATGCTGGCCTTGCCGGCGACATACAGCGAATGGCCTTTCGTTTCACCGGTACCGCGCACGCCGCCGAGCGAATAACTCACGTCCGAGCTGCGGAAATCGGTATAGCCGGCTTCCACGCCCCAGGTACGGTTGAAGTCATAACCGCCAAAGAGCTTGCCCGAGGCTTTGTAGCCATCGGCATCGACGCCGGTAGCGCCCGGCAGGGAATCCTGGTGGTCGGCGCTGGCCACACCGACGCCCACATAGGCGCGCGGAGCAGCTTGCTGGGCTTGGGCGGCGGACATCGCCGCGACTGACGCGATCAGTGCAAGGATAAACTTGTTCATTATGGATCCTCTACTTGTTACCTGGTTCGCGATTCCCAATGAATCGCAATAGGACCAAGATAGCATTGACAAAAAATGAAAGCGTTGCCAAACCCGTAAAAACTGTAAGAAGATGTAACATCCTGACTTTTGAGTCAGATAAAATAGCGCCAAGATACCTGACGAAGAGTGAAGATCAGACTATCTTCCTGAAAGTTAGATTCACGCGCGGCCCGATCGGCTTACTTATTTTATTAATACCATGCAACCAATTCTGTTGCGTGGATCCCCTCATCAGGAGCAGCCCACCGTCCGTCAGGGGCAGGCGCAGGGTCTCTTTCGTCCTTTTGTGGCGCAGGATGAAAGTGCGCTCGGCCCCGAAACTCAAGGAAGCGATCACGGGCTCAGGTCCCAGTTCGGGTTCGTCGTCGGCATGCATGCCCATGCTGTCGCGTTCGTTGCGGTAGTAGTTCAGCAGGACGCTGTTGAATTCGCAGCCTGTTGCTTGGCGGACGCTGGCGCGGATGGTCTCCAGCAAGGGCGTGAACGGCGCCGGCGCCAGGCTCAGTCCGGAATAGCGGTAGGCGGCATCGCCATACCAGGCGCTCAGGCGCGGCTGCAGGTGACGCTTGCCGAACACGAGCACGGTTTCCTCGCGCCATGCCGTTTCCAGAATCAGGCGCGCCAGCACTTCCTCGTTCGTCCAGGGCAGCGGCAGCTGCTGCAGCCAGCCGAGTTCGCCGTCCGGGAGTGGAACCGGCATCAGGCCGGGGGCTGCGCTAAATAAATCCATTGTGCAATATTCAACGCTATGATGGCGTCTTTCCCAGGAAGGACATTCTCGCATGGACAAACGGCACTTCCTCGGCGCCGCCGCGCTCGCCGGCGCGGCGCCCGTGTTCGCCGCAAGCAAACCGGCCCAGCCCGGCCCAGCCCTGCTGACGATCACCGGCGCCATCGGGCGCAGCAACCGCGGCGCGCTCGACCCGGCGCTCGACCAGATGATGCACAAGCAGAAGCTGGCCTTTCCCAAGGCCTATGCCATGGATTTCGCCGCCCTGGCCGCCCTGCCCGTGCAGACGATCCGGCCTACCCTCGAATACGACGGCAAGCCCCATGCCCTGGGCGGCCCCCTGCTGACGGATGTGCTGGCGCAGGCGGGCGCCCGGCCGGGCGATGCGGCCAAGGTGGTGCTGCGGGCGGTGGACGGCTATGCGGCGGCGCTGGAGATGCGCCAGGTGCGCGCCTGGAGGCTGATCGTCGCCACCCACCTGGACGGCAAGCCGATGCCCCTTGGCGGGCTGGGGCCCTTATGGGCGGTCTACGACGCCGACCGGGTGCCGGACATGGCGAAGCGCCCCCTCAACGAGCGCTTCGGGGCCTGCCCCTGGGCGCTGTATCACATCGAGCTCACGGCTTAGCGGTAGGCTTCGGCCAGGCTCATCACGCGCGGAGCGAGCGTGATGCCGACATTGCCGAACAGCGCGTCGAGGGCGGCCAGGTTGGCCGTGCATTCTTCCGATTTCCAGCCATTGAACAAGTCGGTGCCGTCCTTCTGGAAATGCAGGTCGAGGACCTTGCCCTTGTCCTTGTGGACGTAGCGCTGCTCGTGGATGTTGCGGAAACCCAGTTCCGCCAGGCCGGCCAGGATGGATTGCGGCGGATTGTCCGGGTCGGTCGCCATGAACACGCCAAAGGTCTTGCCGGGCGGCTTGGCCGCGACGTCGACTTCATAGATGCCTGGGGCCTTGGTGACGCTGGTGCTCTTCAGAAACAACATGGTGTTCTCCTTCTCCAGGGTCCGCGCCGGCAAGCTTTCCGATTGGCGCGCGAACCGTGTTTTGTGTGATTAGCAGCTTAGCTTATTGCCCTCTGGGAACTTTGTCGATCTTTCTCTGTAGTTTCTTGGCTCTAGCGCAGCAATAAGCCCACAACTGAGCCGCCAATCAATGCAGCACAGGCAAGCATGCCAAGAATGAAACCCATTTCGCGCTTGGCCGGATCGCGGTAATAGCCGAGCGCGTACAGGATGCGGCTGGCGCACCACAGCAGGCCGCCGGCGGCGGCCCAGACGTCGCCCAGGAAGGCGCCGCACAGGAACAGGGGCGCCAGCACCAGCGGCAGCTGCTCGAGGGTGTTCATCTGCACGCGGTGGGCGCGCAGGAAGCCTTCCGGGCCGTCCATCGAGGGCGCCGGCACGTCGTAGCGCGCGCGCGCCCGGGCGGCGTTCGCCCAGGTCCAGAAATACACGCCCAGCACGGCCAGCGAGGCCCAGGCGGTCAGCACCATATATTCTCCTTGTGATTCAGTTTGGCCGCGGCTTGCGCCCGGCCAGGCCGGCGGTCGGCGCCACCAGTGCTTCGTAGAGCTGGCCGGTGGGCGCGTCCCATTGGGTGAGCGCCGCCTGCTGGCGCGCCACGGTGGCGAAGTCGCCGCGCGCCACCGGCCCGCTGAGGGCGGCGGCCGGCCCCAGGCGGAACACGTTGGCCAGCGTCTCCTCGGCCAGCGGCCGCGCCAGCTCGCGCGCCACGTCTTCGGGTACGCCCGCGGCCTGGTAAGCGCGCAGCGAAGCGTCCAGGACGGTCACCAGGTAGTTCGACGCGAAGACCGCGGCGGCGTGGTAGACCGTCTTGGCGGCCGGATCGATCGCGACCAGGCGCGCCCCGATCGCCTCGAAAGCCGGTGCGAGCACGGCCAGGGCCTGCGCATCGCCTTCGATGCCGCAGAAGGTGCCGCCGAACTCGCGCGCGACCTTGCCGGGATCGGCGAAGCTGCGGATCGGGTGCACGCTCGCCACCAGGGCGCCGGCATCGCGCGCCGCCTGCAATTCGGAGGACGCCTTGGCGCCGCTGCAATGGAAGATCACCGCTCCCCTCAGGTCATGCGCGGCGGCCAGCGCGGCGCATACGGGCGCGATCTGGTCGTCGTTCACGGCCAGCAGCCACACCCGCGCCGGACGCATGCCGGCCAGCGTCGCTGCGGGCGCGCCGGCGCCGATGAAGTCCGCCGCCTGCCGGGCGCTGGCGGGAGACCGGGTCAGCAGGTCCTGGGGGGCGAACACGCCGCTTGCGTGGAACAGGCGGCCCAGCGCGCGCCCGACGTGGCCGGCGCCGACCAGGTTCAATGCAGGCGCCACCTCAGAAGCCCGAACCAGGCTGGCGCAGGTAGTCGGTTTCTTCCGGCGTGGAGGCGCGGCCCAAAATAGCGTTACGGTGCGGGAAGCGGCCGAAGCGCGCGATCACGCCGCGGTGGCGGTGCGCGTAGTCGAGCGTTTCCGCGAAGCCCGGATGTTCGTTCGACAGCGCGGTGAACAGCTCCACCGCCTGTTCCTGCATGCGGGCGTCCTCGGCGTGCTCGAAGGGCATGTAGGCGAAGGAACGCTCCACCGGCGACAGTGCCAGGTGCGCGCCGGAGTCGACCAGCTGGCGCGCGGCCGCCAAGGCCAGCGTGTCGCCGGCGAAGGCATCGGGCGTGTTGCGGTGGGCGTTGCGCGTGAACTGGTCGAGCACCAGCAGGCGCGCCAGCACGCCGCGTGGGCCGAGCGCATCCCATTCGCGCAGGCCGCCCGCCACCGCCTTGGCGATGGTGGTATCAAAGCGCTCGCGGATCTTCGCGTCGAAGGCGTCGTTCTTGCGGAACCATTCGGGACGCTGCTTGCCGTGGCCTTCGTGCGAAGGCGGCAGGAACCAGAAATCGAGGACATCCTGCGCTTGTACGTCTGTTGCTTCCATGGCTGTTCCGGTTTTGGAGAATGTCGTTATTTGATTTAGTTACGGGCGTGCGAGAGCTGGAAGGCCTCGACGCCTTCGAAGGCGGCCAGTTCGCCGGCCAGTTCGTGCAGCGGCGCGCCGGATTTGCGCGACAGCGCCAGCGCCACGAAGCGCCATTCCTGGCAGCCGTTGTCGCTGCTGATGGTGAGCGAGCTGCCGGCGATCTCGTAGCCGCGTTCCAGCGCGGCCTGGCGCAGGCCCTCCTCGCGCGGCAGGAAGTCGGGCTTGAAGCGCATCCGCACCGCCACCGCGTGGCGCGCCGGCAGGAAGCTCTCGATGCGGTTCAGGTAGATCATGATCATCGACGAGAAGAAGGCCAGTCCCATCGCGGCCAGGTAGAAGCCGACGCCGACCAGGATGCCGATCGCCGACGAGGCCCAGATCGAGGCCGCCGTGGTCAGGCCGCTGATGTTGAAGCCTTCGCGCATGATCACGCCGGCGCCGAGGAAGCCGATGCCGGTCACCACGCCCTGGATGATGCGGGTCGGGTCGACCGGCGCCAGCAGGCCGGCGTTGCCGCCGCCGTACCAGAAGTCCGGGTAGCCTGCCAGGATGGTCAGCGCGGCCGAGGCCATGCACACCAGGCCATAGGTGCGCATGCCGGCCGCGCGCCCGTGGTAGGCACGCTCGTAGCCGACCAGCAGGCCGAGCGCCAGCGCCCCAGCCAGGTGCAGCAGGATCAGCGCATTGGTGAAAATCTCGGGCCCTGACCAGTAAGTGGCCAGCAATTCGTTCTTGTTCATGGCGGCGCCTAGGGCTTTTTCCTGACCAGCTGCTTCTCGAAGGCGAGGTCGTGCTTGCTGATCCGCTTCACTTCCTGCGGACCGAGGCCGTTGACGAAGGCGACGAAGTCGTCCAGCTCGAGCGGGGCGCACAGCGGCGGCGCGCCCGGCGCTTCGGCCAGGAAGAACAGGCCGTCGCCGGTGCGGGCCATCGAATAGCCCATGTTCCCGGTGCGCTTCTTCAGCCGTTCGACCGCCGAGCTGGCGCGGGTGGAGCGTCCGCCGGCCATCAGATGGCCTCCGTGCGCAGCATCAGCCAGTCGCGCGCGGCGCCCTCGACGTGCGGCGCCAGGCGCGCGCGCACGGTCGCGTGGTAGTCGTTCAGCCACGCGATCTCGTCCGGACGCAGCAGACCGACGTCGAGGCAGCGGGTGTCGATCGGGCACAGGGTCAGGGTCTCGAAGCCCAGGTACTCGCCGAACTCGGTGCTCTCCACGCTGCGGTTCAGCACCAGGTTCTCGATGCGGATGCCCCAGCGTCCCGGACGGTAGATGCCCGGCTCGATCGAGGTGATCATGCCCGGCTCCATCGCGGTGTGCGCTTCCGGCAGCGCCGACGGCGAGATGCTCTGCGGACCTTCGTGCACGTTCAGGAAGTAGCCCACGCCGTGGCCGGTGCCGTGGGCGTAGTCGATGCCGGCGGCCCAGATCGGCGCGCGCGCGATCGCGTCCAGCATCGGCGAGCGGGTGCCGCGCGGGAAGCGCGTGGCCGACAGGTTGATCAGGCCCTTGAGCACCAGGGTAGTGTCGCGCTTCTGGGCCTCGGAAGGCGTGCCGACCGGGATCACGCGCGTGATGTCGGTGGTGCCGCCGAGGTACTGGCCGCCCGAGTCGATCAGGAGCAGGCCGTCGCCTTCGATGGTGGCGCAGGATTCGGGCGAGGCGCGGTAGTGGATGACCGCGCCGTTGGCATTGAAGCCGGCGATGGTCGAGAAGCTCGGGCAGACGAAATGCGGCCGGCGCGTGCGCGCCTGCGTCAGGTGGGTGTCGATGTCGACTTCGGTCAGGGGCGCGCGGTCGGCGTTGGCCAGCAGCGGCTCCAGCCAGGCGAAGAACTCGCACAGCGCCGCGCCGTCCTGCTCCATGGTGGCGCGCACATTGGCCGCTTCCGATTCCAGCTTGCGCGACTTGGCGAAGGTGGTCGGGTTGACCGCTTCCGCCACGCGCACGCCTTGCGCCACCGCGTCGCGCATGCCGGCCGTCACGCGGCGCGGGTCGAGCAGCAGGGTGGCGCCGTCCGGCAGCGAGGCCAGGGCGTGGGCGGCGTTGGCATAAGGCGCCAGGTGCACGCCATCAAGCTCCAGACGGGCGCGCAGCTCCTGCGGCACCTTGCCTTCGCCGACGAACAGGGTGGCGTCGGCGCGGCCGATCAGCGCATGCGCCAGGAACACCGGGTTGAAGCTGACGTCGGCGCCGCGCAGGTTGAACAGGTAGGCGATGTCGTCCAGGGTCGAGATGAAGTGGTAGCCGGCGCCATGCGCATCCATCGCGGCGCGGGTCGCGGCGAGCTTGTCGTGGCGTTCCACGGTCGCGAACGGCGGCAGGTGCTCGAACACGGGGTCGAGCGGCAGCGCCGGGCGCTCGCTCCAGACGTCGTCGAGCACATCGATATCCGTGCGCAGGGTGACGCCGCGCGCCCCCAGCGCATCCTGCAGCAGGCGCGCAGCGGCCAGGCCGAGCACGCGCGCGTCCACCGCCACCGTGCCGCCGGCGTGCACGTTGGCGGCCAGCCAGTCGACGTGGATCTGGCTCGCCGCGCTCGGGATCTTCATCAGCTGGATCTCCGAACCCGCCAGCTCGGTTTCCGCCTGCGTCACGTAGCGGCCATCGGTCCAGACACCCGCAAACCTGGCGGTGGCGATGAAGGTGCCCACCGATCCGGTGAAACCGGACAGCCATTCGCGGCCCTTCCAGTGGCCGGGCAGGTATTCCGAGAGGTGCGGGTCGCTCGACGGGACGATGCAGGCGTCGATGCCGTGGCGCGCCATGGCGCTGCGCAATTGGGCCAGCCGCTCGGCGCGGATGTCGTTGATGGGCATGGGTCGGAGAATCGGGTTGTTTTCCAAGCACGTATGATACGCCGCAATTCCGGGAACGTGGCGCGACGGATTATTGCGCGAAGACATCAAAATCCTTGGCATCCGGCCGCCAGGCGTTAAGATGGCGCTTGAATCATCACGAGACCGGCGCCATGACGCCGGCAGCAACAGGAGACGCACATGGATTTCGAAGCGGCCAAGGACGTATGCCGGACTTTCCCCGGCTGTACCGAGGATATCAAGTGGGACCACGACATCGTGTTCTCGGTCGGCGGCAAGATGTTCGCCGCCACCAACGCCAGTTCGCCCGCCGAGGGCTTCAGCTTCAAGGTCGAGGACGACCGCTTCCTGGAGCTGACCGACCGTCCGGGGATCAGCCCGGCGCCCTACCTGGCGCGCGCCAGGTGGATCCACGTGAGCGGCGAAGCCTCGATGGACGACGGGGAAATGGCCGCGCTGCTGCGCCGTTCCTATGAGCTGGTGTTCGCCAAGCTGACGCGCAAGCTGCAAAGCGAGATCAACGACGCCTCCTGACCGGACCCGTTCCAAGCGGAACACCGCCTCCGCCGGGCTTGGCGCATAATGGCCCGGCCACCAATTCGACCTGTATGACCATGCAAGAAATTCCTATGCCAGAGTTCCATGACGAGCGCGCACGTGCGCTGCTGGCCAATGCGCGCGAGATCGTCAATGCGGAACAAGTCCAGGCCGCGGTGCGGCATGTCGCCGACCGGCTCAACGAACGCTTCGGCAAGGACGGCGATCCCGCCTTCCCGCTGGTGCTGGGCGTGATGGGCGGCGCGGTGGTGTTCACCGGCCACCTGCTGCCCCAGCTCGACTTCCCGCTCGAGTTCGACTACATCCACGTGAGCCGCTACGGCGACGAGGACAGGGGCGGGCAGATCGTGTGGAAGGTGATCCCGCGCCAGAACGTGGCCGGGCGTACCATCGTGGTGGTCGACGATATTCTCGACGAGGGCGAGACCCTGGCGCACGTGAAGCAGCGCCTGCTCGACATGGGCGCGGCCGAGGTGATCGTGGCCGTGTTCGCCGACAAGGACCTGGGGCGCAAGAAGCCGATCCAGGCGGACCTGGTGGGGCTGACGGTGCCGAACGACTTCGTGGTGGGGTTCGGGATGGATGTCTACGGGTACTGGAGGAATTTGCCGGGGTTGTGGATTATCCGGCAGGAAGACCTGAAGCAGCCGGGTTAAAGCCACCTGCTGATGCACGTCATCCCCGCCTGCGCGGGGAAGACGTTTATGGGCTGCGGGTGAAAGTGAGCGCAGCGGTGTGCTTACAACGCCAGCCGCGCACGCGCCGCCGCGTATTCCTTCTTCAGGCGCTCCACCATCTCCGCCACGGTCGGCACGTCATCCATCAAGCCGACGCCCTGCCCCGCGCCCCAGATATCGCGCCAGGCCTTGGCGCTGCCCGAGCCGAAGCTCATCTTGCTCTTGTCCGACTCCGGCAGGTTCTCCGGATCCAGCCCCGCCGCCACGATCGACTTCTTCAGGTAGTTGCCGTGCACGCCGGTGAACAGGTTGGTGTACACCACGTCCGCCGCGCTCGACGTGACGATCGCCTCGCGGTAGGCGTCGGTGACGTTCGATTCCCTGGTCGCCAGCCAGCGCGAACCGATGTACGCGAAGTCCGCGCCCATCGCCTGTGCGGCCAGGATCGCGTCGCCGGTCGCGATCGAGCCCGACAGCGCCACCGGCCCATTGAAGAACTTGCGCACCTCGCCCACCAGCGCGAACGGCGACAGCGCGCCCGCATGGCCGCCGGCGCCGGCCGCGACCAGGATCAGGCCGTCCACGCCCGCTTCCAGCGCCTTCTCGGCATGGCGGATCGAGACCACGTCGTGCAGCACGATGCCGCCGTAGGCGTGCACCGCGTCCAGCATCTCCTTCGGCGGCGCGCGCAGCGACGAAATGATGATCGGCACCTGGTGCTTCACGCACACCTCGACGTCATGCGCCAGGCGGTCGTTCGACTGGTGCACGATCTGGTTGACCGCGATCGGGCCCACCTTCGCATCCGGATGGGCGTCCTGGTAGTCGGCCAGCTCGCGCTGCAGGTCCGTCAGCCAGGTGTCGAGCAGCTCGGCCGGACGCGCGTTGAGCGCCGGGAAGGAGCCGACGATGCCGGCCTTGCACTGGGCCGCCACCAGCGCGGGGCCGCTGGCGATGAACATCGGCGAGGCAATGACGGGAAGGGACAGGTTTTGCAGCGCGGGGGGCATCGTCATGGATGGCTCTCGGTGGTCGGTTGATCGGAATCCTGGGCCATTATAGCCCTGAAAAAAGAACGACCGTGCTAGTACTTCGACTCTAAACGTCGCGCAGCATGTTCCCGGCGATGCGGGCCGCACCGGCGCGCACCAGCGCTTCGGCTGCCCAGCGGGCCAATTCCCCGGGCGGCATGCCGAACTGCTCCTGCCGGACGCGCTCGACCAGAGGGATAGACGCCAGCAAGGCCGGCAGGCCGTCCAGCGCAATCGCCTGCCGCTCCAGCAGCAGGAACTTGAGCAGCACCTTGACCGCATTGCGCGCATTGCGCAGCGGATCGGCGCTCAGGTAGTCCAGGCGCTGCCTTGCCCGCGCCAGCGCAGCCGCCACGTCCGTGAACGCCGCGCCGTGGCCGGGAATGACCAGCCGCGCATCCAGGCCGGCGATCAGGTCGAGGGTGGCGCCCACCTCGTCGAAGCCCGGTTCGCCCGTCAGCTCGGGAAAGATCACGCCGAACCCATCCTCCCATAAGGCGTCCCCGGCCACCAGCACGCCTTCCTGTGCACAAAAAAACAACAGCGCATGCGGATCGTGCCCGGGTGCGGCCAGCACTACCCAGTGCAGGCCGCCCAGGACCAGGCGGTCTCCCGGGACAAGCGTGGCGTCGAAGGCGAAGCGCGGGCACTGCTGGCCGGTGGCGCGGAAGCTGAGCGCGTCCTCGTCCCAGGCGGCGACCTTGACGGCATCGGCCGCGGGAATCGCGACGTCGCAGCCGAGTTCGGCGCGCAGCAGCGCATTGCCCCCGCAATGGTCGGAATGCAGGTGGGTGTTGAGCAAGCGATCGAGGGGACGGCCATCGAGCGCGGCGCGCACCAGCGCCAGGGTCTGTCCGGCGTGGGTGGCGTAGCCGCTGTCGATCAGGGCCGTGTCCTCCGGCCCGAGCAGGAGGACATTGTTGGACGAGAGCCAGCCGCGCTCCAGGATGCGGATGGCGGGCGGCAGCGTCATCTCAGTCCCACTCGATCCCGGCTTCGCGGCGCCGGATCTCGGCCCACACGGCGCGCTTGTAGTCTTCGCTCGCCGTGCCCCAGGCGACGATTTCGTCGATGGTGCGCAGGCAGCCGCGGCACAGGCCGGTGTCGGGCGCCATCTGGCACACGTTGATACAGGGCGAAGGGACGGGACTAGGCAAATCTTGGTTCATGCGCTGGGAATGAAAGCGAAAAAGATGAAACCGCATTATCGCGCGTCCGGACACCGGCTGCCGATTCACTCAAGGCGGCGATATACTGGCCTGCCCGACGCCTGGAAAGATCTCCGATGGTCCCGCGTTTCCTTTTCGCCGCCCTCTTCGCCTGCGCCACGGCCAGCGCACAAACGCTCAGTCCCGACGGCTACGGCAAGATCCGCTTCGGCGACCGTCTCGTCACGGCCGAGAAGCGCCTCGGCCAGCGCGCCACGCCGAGGCCGCGCGAGCGCGCCTGTTCGATCGTGCGCTTCAAGCGCTACCCGCGCGTCAGCTTCATGGTCGAGCAAGGCCGCATCACCCGCGCCGACGCCAAGACCGTCGTGCCCAACAGCGCGGGCGTGACGGCGGCCATGCAGCCGGAAGAAGTGCTGCGCCGCCATCCGCATGCGCGCCTCGAGCCGCACAAGTACGACGAGGACGGCAAGTACCTCATCCTGCGCAAAGGAACAGGCAAGGCGCTCATCTTCGAAACCAGCAAGAACAAGCTCAAACGGGTTCGCGCCGGCCTCAAGCCGGCCGTCGATTACGTCGAAGGCTGCTCGTAGGCCGCCTGCTTGTTCGCCATCTTCTGCGCGAAGCGTTCGGTGTCGATCAGGCAGCGCTCGTGCGTGCCTTCGCACACCTTTTCCACATCGTCCCAGGCCTCGACCCGGAAGCGCACGCGCCGTCCCTCGACTTCCAGCACTTCGCCGCGGATGGTGAGCGTCATGCCCGGCGGCGTCGGCGCCAGATGCCGGAAACTCACCATCGTGCCCAGGCTCTGCTCGCGCGGCCAATCCACGAAGGGCATCATTCCGTGCAGACAAGCAAGTTCCATCATGCCGACCAGGTAGCCTGTGGCCAACACGTCCGGCATCTCTCTGCAAAACAAGGTATCGTGGTAAAGCTCGGGCACGGTAGCGCGCCCGGGCACGGTAGTCTGCCATTCGAAACGATGGCCAGGTTGGAAGCTGGGATTCATGTTCCTAGAGTAACGCAAGCACAAAAGACGCGCCTGTTTCAGTTGGGCCGTCCGGCAACACCCTGAAAGGTTCGTGTAAGCCCGCGGGCCGAGATTGATCTCATGCACCCGCACAAGGAGAGCTCATGAAACTGAACAGGAGATTGCTTGCCCAGGTGCGCGCCGCAACCCGCACACTGATGCGCAAGGGACCGGCAGGAACAGGCGCCGTGATCCAGGAGGCGATGAAGAATGCGACCGCCATGCAGCGCGCGGCAATGCGCGACATGGCCGTGGTGATGCCGGCGCCCTTTGCCGGCGGCGGCGCGCTGCCGGGCAAGTTCGTCGACGGCAGCTACGCCAACGAAGCGGGCAGCCGCGACTACAAGCTGTACGTTCCGAGCAGCTACACGGGTGAACCGGTGCCGCTGCTGGTGATGCTGCATGGCTGCACCCAGGACCCGGAGGATTTCGCCAACGGCACCGGCATGAACGCGCTGGCCGAGGAAATGGCCTTCCTGGTGCTGTATCCGGCGCAGAGCAAGCAGGCCAACCCTTCGCGCTGCTGGAACTGGTTCAATGAAATCGACCAGCAGCACGGCCAGGGCGAGCCTTCGATCATCGCCGGCATGACCAATGCGGTGATGGCGCGCCATGCGGTCGATGCGGGCCAGGTGTATGTGGCGGGCCTGTCGGCGGGCGGTGCGATGGCGACCATCATGGGCACGCTGTATCCCGAGCTGTACGCGGCGGTGGGCGTGCATTCCGGCCTGCCCTTCGCCTCGGCTAACGACCTGTCCTCGGCGCTGGCGGCGATGAAGGGAGAATTCCGCCGGAGCCAGGCGCCGGGCAGTGCGCTGCCGATCATCGTCTTCCACGGCGACCAGGACACAACGGTGCATCCGTCGAACGGCGAGGAACTGGTGGCCCAGGTGGCGCGCGGCTTGCCGCGGCGGCCGGCGGTGGAACCGGGCCGGGTACCGGACGGCCACGCCTACACGCGCACCGTGCACCGCCACCACGACGGCACCGTGCACGCCGAGCACTGGGTGGTGCACGGCGCCGGCCACGCCTGGTTCGGCGGGAATGCGCTCGGCAGCTATACGGATGGCAGGGGACCGGACGCGAGCCGGGAGATGCTGCGCTTTTTCCGCACCCGGCGCTAGCCGCCTTGACGCTGGCGCGCCTGCGTAGCGGCCTCGATGTGGGCGCGCAGGCAGGCCGGGCACCAGCAGCCCGCGGCTTCCTGCGGAACGGGGACGGCGGGCGGCAGCGCGGTGCACCAGCAGGGTTCAGTCGCGCCATCGGCCATGGCGCAGCCGAATTCGGCGCCGCAGCGGGTGCAGACGCTCATTGCGCCACTCCGGGGATGGGCGAAACACTTGATTTTTTGAAAAGACCTGGATTCACGGTGGCGAGCCTCTGATGCGGACTGCCATAAAATACAACAAGACGCCCTATAATCTGCACACGTTTTACGCTAATTGCACGGCTTTTGCCTGTAAAATCTCGCGACATTATTTTCGGACCCTCCATGAACGCTCATCTGACCAGCTTGAAGACCGACGACCAGACCAGTGACCTGACCAAGGTCTCGCCTCAGATCAAGGCGCAAATCCTGGCCGAAGCGCTTCCCTACATCCGTAATTTCCACGGCAAGACCATCGTCATCAAATACGGCGGCAATGCGATGACCGACGAGCGCCTGAAGCACGGCTTCGCGCGCGACGTCATCCTGCTCAAGCTGGTGGGCATGAACCCGGTCGTGGTGCACGGCGGCGGTCCGCAGATCGACAACGCGCTCAAGAAGATCGGCAAGCAGGGCACTTTCGTGCAGGGCATGCGCATCACCGACGAAGAGACCATGGAAGTGGTCGAGTGGGTGCTGGGCGGCGAAGTCCAGCAGGACATCGTGATGCTGATTAACCACTACGGCGGCCAGGCGGTGGGCCTGACCGGCAAGGACGGCGGCCTGATCCGCGCACGCCGCATGGCGATGCCGGACAAGGACAAGCCGGGCGAGTTCCTCGACATCGGCTTCGTCGGCGAGATCGAAGCGATCAACCCGGCCGTGGTCAAGGCGCTGCAGGACGACGCCTTCATCCCGATCATTTCGCCGATCGGTTTCGGCCAGGACGGCCAGGCCTACAACATCAACGCCGACGTCGTCGCCGGCAAGATCGCCGAAATCCTGAAAGCCGAAAAGCTGATCATGATGACCAACATCGCCGGCGTGCAGGACAAGAACGGCAAGCTGGTCACCGACCTGTCGGCGCGCGAGATCGACGAGATGTTCGCGGACGGCACGATCTCGGGCGGCATGCTGCCGAAAATCTCGTCGGCGCTGGACGCGGCGAAGTCGGGCGTCAATACCGTGCACATCATCGATGGCCGTATCGAACACAGTTTGTTGCTGGAAGTCTTGACCGAACAGGCTTTTGGCACTATGATCCGGTCGCACTAAAACATTTGTGGCAGAAAAAAGCCATAAGTGATCGTCACGGTGGGCATTGCCCACCGCGCCTACCCGCCCTTGTAGCTCAGTGGTAGAGCACTCCCTTGGTAAGGGAGAGGCCACGTGTTCAATCCACGTCAAGGGCACCATCTCTTCTTCCCCCGCTCGTCATCGACCTTTCCGCTGCGCAGTCGCGCCCGGATGGCTATAATCGCATGTTGCAACCATCCTGCTTCATGCTCACATCGTGGCTACTTCGACGACCCTCCGCGCGCCGGTCTGGCTATTCGACCTGGACAACACGCTGCACGACGCCTCGTACGCCATCTTCCCGGCGATCAGCGCCAACATGAACATCTACATCGCCCGCGTGCTGGGCGAGAACGGCATGCCCGCCAACCAGGCCGCCGTCGATGCCGCGCGCCTGGGCTACTGGAAGCGCTACGGCGCCACCCTGCTCGGCATGATCCGCCACCACAAGGTGCGCGCCGCCGACTTCCTGCACGAGACCCACGACATCGGCCCGCTGGACCGCATGATGCGCGCCGAGCGCGGCCTGGGGCGCCTGCTGCGCCGCCTCCCGGGCCGCAAGATCCTGCTGACGAATGCGCCGACGCGCTATTCGACCGAGATCGTGCGGCGGCTGAAGCTGCACAACCACTTCAGCCACCACATCGCGATCGAGAACATGCATGTGCACGGCCAACTGCGCCCCAAGCCTTCGAAGCTGATGCTGCGCCGCCTGCTGCGCCAGCACGGCGTATCGGCGCGCCGCTGCGTGCTGGTCGAGGACACGCTGGCCAACCTGAAAAGCGCCAGCCAGCTGGGCCTGCGCACGGTCTGGGTCACCCAATACCTGCGCATGAGCGATCCGATTGGCCGTGCGCCATTGCCGCGGACCCTGAAACGCCCCGGTTACGTCGATGTCAAAGTAAAATCCGTACGGCAACTTCCTGCACGCCTGCACCGGTTGCGCTAAACATCACAATAACGATTAGGGAATCCATGGCAAGCACCAAGCCAGGCCAGCGCAAGCTGCAAATCCTCCAGGCCCTGGCCTCGATGCTCGAGCAGCCGAAGGGCGACAAGATCACCACGGCCGCCCTCGCGGCGCGCCTGTCGGTCTCGGAAGCGGCGCTGTACCGCCATTTCGCCAGCAAGGCGCAAATGTACGAAGGCCTGATCGAATTCATCGAGTCCACCGTATTCGGCCTGATCAACCAGATCAGCGAGCGCGAGGAAGGCGGCGTCGAGCAGGCTCACGCGATCCTGCAGATGCTGCTCGGCTTCGCCGCCAGCAATCCGGGCATGACCCGCGTGCTGATCGGCGACGCGCTGGTGGGCGAGGACGACCGCCTGCAGGCGCGCATGAACCAGTTCTACGACAAGATCGAGCTGGCCTTCAAGCAGGCGCTGCGCGTGGCCGTGACCCAGGGCCACGGCCAGGAAGCCGATGTCGCCGCGCGCGCCGGCCTCCTGGTGAGCTACGTCACCGGCCGCTGGCACCGTTTCGCCAAGAGCGGCTTCAAGCAGAACCCCGCGGAAAACACCACCTTGCAGCTGTCGGTACTGCTCGCTGCATAAAAATGGACACCCCGGAAGTCTTCGCGCTGCTGGACGACGCCAGCGCAGGCCAGCAAACCCACGAAGCCGGTTCCCGGCTGTACAACGGCCACGTGGGCAGCTTGCGCTGCGAAGACGCCGCCGGGTGGCCGCGCCTGCTCAACGAGCTCCAGCAGGCGCTGGGACGCGGCCTGTACGCGGTTCCGCTCCTGAGCTACGAACTGGGCGCGCACTTGCAGGGCCTGCCCGCCAGGCCGCTGGATGGGCCGCTGGCGCAGGTGCTGCTGTTCTCGCACTGCGAACGCATGACGGCGCCCCAGGTCGAAGCCTGGCTCGCAACCCGCGCCAGTTCGGAAGCAGCCGGCGTTGCGGGCATCCAGGCCAACGTCGACGAAGCGACCTTCACCGACGCCATCAATCGCATCCGCGACTACATCGCGGCCGGCGACACCTACCAGGTCAACTACACCTACCGCCTGCGCTTCGACGCCTTCGGTCCGCTGTTCGGGCTCTACACCCGCCTGCGCGCGCGCCAGCCGGTGCCCTACGGCGCACTGATCGCGCTGCCGGATGGCGGCGCGGTGCTGTCCTTCTCGCCCGAACTGTTCGTGCGCCACCAGGCCGGTACCCTGCTGGCGCGGCCGATGAAAGGCACGGCGCCGGCCAGCGGCGAGGCGGCGGTGGACGAGGAGCGCGCCAAGGCGCTGGCGCAGGACACCAAGAACCGCGCCGAGAACCTGATGATCGTCGACCTGCTGCGCAACGACCTGGGACGCGTGGCGCAGACCGGCAGCGTGCAAGTGCCGGCGCTGTTCGAGGTGAAGCGCTACGGCGCCGTGCTGCAGATGACCTCCACGGTGCAGGCGCGTGTGCGCGAGGACGCCAGCTTGCCCGAGATTTTCGCGGCGCTCTACCCTTGCGGCTCGATCACGGGCGCGCCCAAGCGGCGCACGATGGAAATCATCCACGAACTGGAACCGGATGCGCGCGGCATCTACACGGGCGCCATCGGCTGGTTCGATCCGCCGCAGGATGGCCGCGCCTTTGGGGACTTCTGCCTGTCGGTGCCGATCCGTACCCTGGCTTTGCAGGCGCCGGAGAACGGCTTGCGGCGTGGCGAACTGGGTGTGGGCGCGGGCATCGTCTACGACAGCGATCCGCAATCCGAATTCGCCGAATGCCAGTTGAAAGCGCGCTTCCTGACCGGCCTGCTCAACGAGTTCGAGATTTTCGAAACCCTGCGCGCGTCGTGGGACGACGGGCCGCGCCACCTGGAGCAGCACCTCGACCGCATCGCGGGCTCCTGCGCCTACTTCGGCCTGCCTTTCGAGCGCGAGGAAGCGCGGCGCATGCTGGTCGAGGCTTGCCTGGCCCTGCCCCATGGCCAGCTATACCGCATGCGCCTGTCGAATTCGCACGCAAACGGCCTGCAATTGCAATCCGGCGCCATCGTGGAGCTGCACGAACCCGTCATGGTCGTGCTGGCGGCGGAGCCGACCCAGTCAGATGACCTCTTCCTGCGCCATAAGACCAGCCTGCGCAGCCGCTACGACGCAGCCTGGAAGGCGGCCGAGACGCAAGGCGCCTTCGACATGCTGTTCTTTAACGAGCGCGGGGAATTGACGGAAGGTGGGCGCAGCAACGTCTTCGTGCGCTTCGGCGACGCCTGGTACACCCCGCCGCTGTCCTGCGGCCTGTTGCCGGGCGTGATGCGCAGCGTGCTGCTGACGGCGCCGGCCTGGCATGCGAGCGAGCGCGTCATCACCCGCGAGATGCTGGAGCAGGCCGACGACCTCGTCGTGTGCAATGCCTTGCGCGGCCCGCTGCGTGCGCTGATCCTGGATTAATTCGCCAGCGCCTGTTCGATCTTGCCGACCAGTTGCGCGTCTTCAGGCGCGACCTTGCTCGGGAAATGCTCGAGCACCTTGCCGTCGCGGCCGATCAGGTACTTGGTGAAGTTCCATTTCGGTTCCTTGCCGGTGATCCTGGCCAGCTCCGCGTGCAGCGGATTGGCTTGCGGGCCCGAGACCACGCTCTTGGCGAACATCGGGAACTTGACCCCGTAGGTATTGAAGCAGAAGTCGGCGATCTCCTTCGCGCTGCCCGGCTCCTGCTTGCCGAAGTCGTTCGACGGGAAGCCCAGCACCACGAGGCCGCGGCCGCCGTACTTGGCGTACAGCTTCTCCAGGCCTTCGTACTGCTTGGTGAAGCCGCAGTAGCTGGCGGTGTTCACCACCAGGACCACCTTGCCGGCGTACTGGCACAGGTCCTGCGGCGCCTCGTCCTGCAGGCGCTTGAAGGTGTGCTTGAGGACGGACGGGCAGCTCGCCGGACGGGCGCTCAGCGCTGGGGTGGCGGTCTGTGCGAACGCAGGCGGGGTGATGCTCGCGGCGGCCAGGGTGGCCAGGGCGAGAGCGAGGATCTTGGTCATGGTGAGGGTTCCACAAAGAGGATGGCCACGATTGTAACGCAGCCGCCCTTGCGTGGATGGCCTCAGGCCTGCAGGCTGCGGTGCTCGATCTTGATGCAGTGGTTCACGACCACGTCCAGCCCGGCGGCGCGCGCCAGGTCGGCGGCGGCCTGGTTCTCGATGCCGAGCTGCATCCACAGGCAGCCGGCGCGCACGGCGATGGCCTCGCGTGCGATCGGGGGAATGTCTTCGGACTTGCGGAAGCAGTCGACGATGTCGATGCGGCGGCCGCTGGTGGCCAGGGTGTCGGCGGCTTCCTGCAAGGTGGCACAGACCCTCTCGCCGAGGATGGTCTGGCCCGCATAGCTCGGGTTGACCGGGATGATCTGGTAGCCGTGGCCCTGCAGGTATTCGGCAACGCCATAGCTGGCGCGGTCCGGCTTGTTCGACAGGCCGACAATGGCGATGGTTTTGCTCTCGTTGAGGATCTGGGCGATGCTTCTCATGGTGGATGGGGAGTAGTTCAAGGTTCCTTGTTAGCTTATCAGGTTTGCATCGCCGCTGGCGTGGCGCGCGCAAACGTGAAAAGATGCGGACTCGTTCCCGATCCCGGTATCCCATGCGCCTGTTTGCCTTCTCCTGCTTCGCTGCCGCGCTGGCGGCCTCCCCTGCCCTTGCCCAGCAGCCGCTGGCCAGCGTCGAAAGCGCCATCGTGCCCGTGGCGGCGTGGGGCGGCACGCCGGCGGATGCGGCCAAGGCGCGCCGCCATCGGATTAGCCAGATCACGCTGCATCACCAGGGCGAGCCTTTCTTGCCGGGGACCGATGCGCAGGCCTATCTGCGCCGCCTGCAGAGCTGGTCGCGCACCACCAAGGGCTGGCTCGATATTCCCTACCATTACGTGATCGATCTCGAAGGGCGGGTGTACGAGGCGCGTCCCATTGAGTTCGCGGGCGATACGAATACCGAATACGACCCGGCCGGGCATGCGCTGATCGAGGTGGTGGGCAATTTCGAGGAAGTGGAGCCGAACCAGCGCCAGCTCGATGCGGTCGTGGACGTGATGGCGATGCTGGCGAAGAAGTATGGGGTGTCGCTGGACGATATTCGCAGCCACCGGGATTACTCGGACAAGACCGTGTGTCCAGGGGCGAATCTGTACCGGTATGTGAAGGAGGATTATTTCCGGCACAAAGTGGCGTTGAGGTTGGCGGGGGAGCAGGCGCGCCATTCACCGTGAGTGGTGCAAGGCTGCCTCTCACTATGCTGAGGAATTGGGTTCCGGCCTTCGCCGGAAGTCGTTGCTGCCAATGGCAGGAACGACGGTTTTTAAGCCAGCTAAAGTGGCTACCGGTGTTAATCGCCTACACCTACCAACGTCATCCCGGCGCAGGCCGGGATCCAAGTTTGCCCGCGTTTAGTTAGCACTCACTGCTGCCATCGCGCTCACCCAGCCTGATCTCTGGCCACGCCGATGCGCTCAAGGCAGTTTCGCGGCCATAAACACCCACATCACCGTCATCACGGCAATCCCGGTCAGGGTCAGGCAAGACCACGTAAAGAACCACGCCGACAGCACCGTCGCCTGCAGCACCCGCTCGAACAGGAAGCCCAGCGTGAAATCGCAGGCAGCCAGCACCGACCAGCGCCGCATGTAGAGCGGCAGGTAGCGGCTCATGCGGTAATTGTGCTCACGCGCGGCATGGCGCTCGAACAGGTTGCGCGCGGCGTTCACGTCGCGGAACAGCCAGTCGAAGAACAGGAAGCGATACAGGGTGCGGCCGAAGGACGCTTCCTTCGGCGCCTGCTCCCCTTCGCCAGGTGCTTGAATGTTCGGCATGATGGGCTCGACGGATAGGTAGGGCTTGCGCATGGCTGGCTGGGCCATCCCGCTGCGGGCGCTGGTCCCGACCGACTCTACCTGAATTACCGCCGCGCTTCCAAACGTAGCGTGCGCGGCGCTTGACACGGGAACTCAAAGGTAACATCATAAGTTACATGAACCGAGACAGCCGCTTATCATCCGTCCTGCATGCCCTGCTCCACATGGCCGAACATGATGGACCCGTCACGTCGGAAGCCCTGGCCCGGTGCCTGGACACCAACCCCGTCGTTGTCCGCCGCACCATGGGATGTTTGCGCGATGCGGGGATCGTGCGCTCAGAACGCGGTCACGCAGGAGGCTGGCGCCTGGTCGCCGACCTGGGTACGGTGACCCTGCGCCAGTTGCACGATGCATTGGGAGAAACGGCGCTGTTCGCGATCGGCAATCGCAACCTGGCGCCGGCATGCCTGGTCGAGCAAGCGGTGAATGCCGCGCTCGAAGACACGTTTGCCGAGGCCGAGGCCTTGCTGCTGCGCCGGTTTTCGGAAATCACGCTTGCCGACCTCGCCGCCGACTTTGCGCGCCGGCATGCGGCAGCACGCGCTGACAGGAGCTAAGCAATGCAACACGACCTGATCGTCATCGGCGGAAGCTATGCGGGCATGGCCGCGGCCTTGCAACTGCTGCGCGCGCGCAAATCCGTGCTCGTGATCGACGCGGGAGAGCGGCGCAACCGCTTCGCGAGCCATTCGCACGGCTTTCTCGGCCAGGATGGCGCCGATCCCGCCGCGATCGCGGCGCAAGCGCGCCGCCAGCTCGACGCCTACCCGACCTTGTCCTGGCACGAGGGCCGTGCCGAGCGCGTATCCGGGCAAGCCGACGACTTCACCGTCACCACCAGCGGAGGGCAAGCGCATCGGGGCCGCCGCATCCTGCTGGCGATCGGCGTGGCCGACCAGCTTCCTTCAATCAGCGGACTGGCGGAACGCTGGGGCAACAGCATCTTCCATTGCCCCTACTGTCACGGTTACGAGCTCGACCAGGGCCGCATCGGCGTCATCGCCACCGGTCCCATGTCCTTGCACCAGGCCGAGTTCCTGACCGAATGGGGCAAGGTCACCTTGCTGCTGAACCATGCGGTGTCGCCGGGCCCGGACGAGCGCGCCGGCCTCGAGCGGCGCGGCGTGGCGATCGAGGACGTGGCCATCGACAGGATCGAGGAACACGCCGACGTGCGGCTCGCCGATGGCAGGCTGTTGCGCTTTGCCGGCCTGTTCACGGCGGCGCGCTCGGTTCCCTCGACCTCGCTGGCCGAGGCGGCAGGATGCGCGCTCGAGGAAACGCCGCTGGGCCTGCAGGTGCGCACCGACGCCGAGAACAAGACCTCGGTGCGCGGGATATTCGCATGCGGCGATGTCGCCCGCGTTCCCCATTCGGTATCGCTGGCGGTGGGCAGCGGCGCCATGGCCGGCATCCAGGTCCACCGCTCCTTGTTCTGGCCGGAGCCGGCCGCTGACGAGGCCGCCGAGGCGGCCGCCCGATGACGCCGTTTTCCGACCCGGCGGCCGTGAAGGACTATCGCGAGAAGACTGCGCGGCTGGTCCCCGGCCTGGGCGACCTCCACAAGATGGCCGGCGTCCTGCTGGCGGAGCATGCCCCCGCCGCGGCCCGTATCCTGGTGCTCGGCGCCGGCGGCGGCCTCGAACTGCAGGCCTTTGCCGCGATGCAGCCGGGCTGGCGCTTCGACGGCGTGGATCCCTCCAGCGAGATGCTGCGCCTGGCAAGCGCGACGCTGGGCGAGCTCGCCTCCCGGGTCGCGCTGCACCACGGCTATATCGACAGTGCGCCCGAGGGCCCTTTCGACGGCGCGACCTGCCTGTTGACACTGCACTTTCTTCCCAGGGACGAACGCCTCGCCACCTTGAAGGAGCTGTACCGCCGGCTCAAGCCAGGGGCGGTCCTCGTAGTCGCCCATCACAGCTTCCCGCAGACCGCGCCCCATCAGGAGACCTGGTTGCGGCGCAACGCAGCCTACGGCATCGTCTCCGGCGTGCCTGTGGGCCAGGCCGAAAACAGCATGCGCGCGTTCAGGGAACGGCTTCCCGTGCTCTCGCCGCAGGAGGATGCCGGCCTGCTCCATGAAGCCGGTTTCGTGAACGTCGAGTTGTTCTATTGTGCCTTCACTTTCAGGGGCTGGACTGCCCGCAAGCCCTGATTCGCCGCATCCGTCCGGCAGCGCCGGCATCCGCTTGATGCTCGGGGGCCTGGGACTTGCAAATAAAAAAGGCAGCCCGAGGGCTGCCTTTCTTGATGCCACGTCAAGGGCTTAACGGCCCTTCGAGCGCAGCTTCTGGATCGCTGCCAGCTGCGCGATCGCCGCGGCCATTTCGGCCTGGGCTTTCGCGTAGTCGATCTTCGATTCCTTGTTCAGCATCAGCTCTTCAGCCTGCTTCTTGGCTTCCAGTGCCTTCGCTTCGTCCAGGTCGCTACCGCGGATCGCGGTGTCGGCCAGCACGGTCACGCCGTTCGGCTGCACTTCGAGGATGCCGCCGGCGACGAAGACGAACTCTTCGCCACCACCGGCCACCTGGATTCGCACAGCACCCGGCCTGATGCGCGTGATCAGCGGGGTGTGCTTCGGGTAGATACCCAGCTCGCCCGCTTCACCCGGCAACGCGACGAATTCAGCCTGGCCGGAGAAGATCTGCTCTTCGGCCGAGACCACGTCCACTTGAATAGTGTTTGCCATGTCTGTCCTTCAGGTTAAGAGCAGCTTAGGCAGCCAGCTTCTTGGCTTTCTCGATGGCTTCCTCGATCGTGCCAACCATGTAGAAGGCCTGTTCCGGCAGGTGGTCCAGTTCGCCCGAAGCGATCATCTTGAAGCCCTTGATCGTGTCCTTCAGCGAAACGTACTTGCCCGGCGAGCCGGTGAACACTTCAGCGACGTGGAACGGCTGCGACAGGAAACGCTGCATCTTACGAGCGCGTGCGACGACCAGCTTGTCTTCCGGCGCCAGTTCGTCCATGCCCAGAATCGCGATGATGTCGCGCAGTTCCTTGTAGCGCTGCAGGGTGCCCTGCACGGCGCGCGCGGTGTTGTAGTGCTCTTCACCGACGACCAGCGGGTCCAGCTGGCGCGAGGTCGAGTCCAGCGGATCCACTGCCGGGTAGATACCCAGCGAAGCGATGTCACGCGACAGAACGACGGTCGAGTCCAGGTGGGCGAAGGTGGTAGCAGGCGACGGGTCGGTCAAGTCATCCGCAGGGACGTACACGGCCTGGATCGAGGTGATCGAGCCGGTCTTGGTCGAGGTAATACGCTCTTGCAGGCGGCCCATTTCTTCGGCCAGGGTCGGCTGGTAGCCCACCGCGGACGGCATACGGCCCAGCAGTGCCGACACTTCGGTACCGGCCAGGGTGTAACGGTAGATGTTGTCGACGAAGAACAGAACGTCCTTGCCTTCGTCACGGAAGGCTT
>CAMPHU010000027.1 GCA_946886065.1 uncultured Massilia sp.
GGCAAGGCCGTCGCCAAGGGCGGCGATACCGCATGGTGCGCGTCGCCCGGCAAGGCCGTCGCCAAGGGCGGCGATGCAGCGTGGTGCGCTTCGCCGGGCAAGGCCGTCGCCAAGGGCGGCGATACCGCATGGTGCGCGTCGCCCGGAAAAGTGCTGACCGAAGCCGTCAGGACCGCATGGTGCGCGTCGCCCGGCAAGGCACAGCTGGCGGCCTGACCGCACCGCCCTTTCCCGCGGCCGGCACGGCGGACTCCGGTCCGCCGCCCGGTCGCGGGCGTTTCCGGATTCTCAGGCCGGCGCGTAGCCGGTATCGGCCTTGACCATCAGCGCGCGCAGTTCGCGGATGCTGAAGTCGCTGACCTCGTGCATGCGCAGCAGGATCGTGGCCCCGATCGGCAACGTGTTGTGGCGGATCTTGCTGATCACCGGCGGCGCGACTTCCAGCACGCGCGACAGCGCGGCGTCGTTCTTCAGGCGCAGCTTGTCGATGATGGCGTCGAGGACGCGGTTGGGGTCGTACTGTGCCTCGGAAGGCAGGCGGCGGATCGGCATGGCGGCTCTTTCAGGAATATTATTAATTTATTAAATTCTCGGAATTTACAGCGAAAGTTAGCACCTGGAGCCAGAACAGCACCATTTATATGGCTTTTTTCGCGGATTGCGAAATGATACATACATTGCTTAACTTTTGCTCAAGGCCGCTGGTTTTTGCCGATGCAGGGGACGTGACGCGGCGCCGGCCCTGCGTTTGCATGGCCGGAATCGGGAAGGAGGGACCAGGCTGCGCGGGCGGCGGCCTGGGAGGCGAGGCTTATTTCGCCCGCTTGGGCTTGGCGAAGGCGCTGGCCTGGTACAGGGCGCGCGCGTCCTCATGCGCGCGGTCGAGGCTGCGCATGGCCGGCTTGTCGTCGTGGGCGACGAAATAGCCGGCATCCTGGGCATCCACCACGATCTTGATCGCGGCGGCGTCGTCGAGATTGTATTTTTCGACGATCAGGGTGGTGACTTCGTCCAGGTATGCTTCGTAGGTCATCGGTTTTTTCATGGCGCCTCTATTGTACGGCCAGCGCCCGCAGCGCGGTAGCGACGTCCGGATAGCGCAGGCGCACCTTCAGCTCGCGTTTCATGCGCGTGTTGTCGAGCCGGCGCGACTCGGACATGAAGGACAGCAGCACCGGCGACACCACCTTCTCCAGCTCGGCGCGCGGCAGGCGCGGCGGACGCCGCAGCGCAAGCGCGTCGGCAACGGCGTCGAAATACTCGCCCATCTTCATGCGCGTATCGTCCACCGCGTGATAGACCCGCCCCGGCCGTCCATGCCGCAGCGCCTGCAGCACGATGCGCGCCAGGTCGTCCGCATGGATATGGCTCGTGTACACGTCGTCCTCGGCGCGCAGCGCCGGCGTGCCCTGCTCCAGGCGCTTGAGCGGCAAGCGGTCCTGCGCATAGATGCCGGGCACGCGCAGGATCGCCAGCCGGGCGCCGGTGGCCATGGCCCAGGCGCGCAGCACCCGTTCGGCATCGACGCGGCGCAGCGCGCGCGCATTGCGCGGCGCCGCCGGGCGCTGCTCGCCGACCAGCGCACCGCCGCAGTCGCCGTAGACGCCGCTGGTGCTGACGTAGACCATGCGCCTGACCTGGCCCAGCGCCGCCACCAGGCGGCGCGTGCGCAGGTCCTGCGGCCCTTGCTGCTGCGGCGGCGCGAGATGCAGCACCCAGGGTGCCAGGCCGCGCAGGCGCGCCAGGGTGTGCGGGCGGTCGAGATCGGCCACCACCGGCACGGCGCCGGCGGCGCGCAGGGCGGCGCGGCGCTCCGGCTGGCTGGTGAGGGCGAACACGCGGAAGCGGCCGTTCAGCAGCGGCAGCAGGCGCATGCCGACGTCGCCGCAACCGACGACGAGCAGGCGGGGACGGTCGAAGGCGGCGGATCGGGGCATGGGTCGGGGCAAGGCTGAGCGGATCGGAGCCGGGTACTCTAGCACAGCGCCCGCCGGGGCGTTCCCCGGCCCCGGCGGGGCCGGTGTAGAATGGCGCCCTTATGGAGTGGCACTCGCAGTAAAACTCGCAGTAAAACTCCATCAGATCAACAGCTTGCACCAGCAGGCGCACAACCGACGATATCGCATGACCTACCAAGTTACCGTCCAGCCGAGCGGCCACCAGTTCACCTGCGAAGCCGACGAAACCGTCCTCGCCGCCGCCATCCGCGCCGGCATCGGCCTGCCCTACGGCTGCAAGAATGGCGCCTGCGGCTCGTGCAAGGGCAAGGTGCTCGAAGGCGCGGTGGACCACAAGCCGCACCAGCAGCGCGCCCTGAGCGACACCGAGAAAACCCAGGGCATGTCCCTGTTCTGCTGCGCCGTGCCGGAAGGCGACCTCGTGATCGAGGCGCGCGAAGTGGGCGGCAGCAGCGATTACCCGGTGCGCAAGATGCCGACCCGGATCGCCGCCATCCGCAAGGCCGCGCCGGACGTCGCCATCGTCAACCTGCAGTTGCCGGCCAACGAAGCGCTGGCCTACCGCGCCGGCCAGTACATCGAATTCCTGCTCAAGGACGGCAAGCGCCGCGCCTACAGCATCGGCAACGCCCCCTCCTTCGACGGCCCGCTCGAACTGCACATCCGCCACCTGCCGGGCGGCCTGTTCACCGACCACGTGTTCGGCGCCATGAAGGAGCGCGACATCCTGCGCTTCGAAGGCCCGCTGGGCACCTTCTTCCTGCGCGAAGAATCGGACAAGCCGATCGTGCTGCTGGCCTCGGGCACCGGCTTCGCCCCGGTGAAGGCGCTGGTCGAGCACCTGATGCACCTGAAGTCGGAGCGTCCGGTACGCCTGTACTGGGGCGGCCGCCGTCCGCAAGACCTGTACATGGACGAACTGTGCCGCGCCTGGGAAACCACGCTGCCCGACTTCCGCTACGTGCCGGTCATT
This sequence comes from uncultured Massilia sp., assembly GCA_946886065.1. Next base: position 2,932 of record CAMPHU010000027.1, read on the forward strand.
TCCGACGCGCTCCCCGAGGACAACTGGCAGGGCCGCACCGGCTACGTGCACGCGGCCGTGATGCAGGACATCCCCGACCTCTCGGGCTGGCAGGTGTATGCCTGCGGCGCGCCCATCATGGTCGATTCGGCTCGCAACGATTACAGCGCGCAGTGCGGCCTGCCGGCCGACGAGTTCTACGCCGACGCCTTCACCTCGGAAGCGGACCTGGCGCAGCCGTGATGTGACGCCCCGACGGCGTGCAGCCGGGGTTTCGTGCAGAATAGCGGGCTCGACCCGCAATGCCCGCCCACCCCATGTCTCTCGCCGTCCTGCGCAACCGCAACCTCTCCTTCTACCTGTCCGCGCGCTTCCTGGGCACCCTCGCGGTCCAGATGCAAAGCGTCGCCATCGGCTGGCAGGTCTACCAGATCACCGGCAGCCTGTTCGACCTGGGCCTCATCGGCCTGGCCCAGTTCGCGCCCTTCCTGGTCCTGATCCTGTGGGCCGGCCACGTAGCCGACCGCCACAACCGCCGCCTCATCGTCCTGCTGTGCATGGCCGCCCAGCTGCTGTGCAGCCTGATGCTGGTCGCCTTCACGGCCAGCGGCAGCCGGGTCGTGTGGCCGGTGTTCGCGATCCTGGTGCTGTTCGGCAGCGCGCGCGCCTTCATGATGCCGGCATCGCAGGCGGTGCTCAAGAACCTGGTGCCGGACCGCGACTTCAGCCAGGCCGTGGCGCTCGGTTCCTCGAGCTTCCACGTGGCCGTGATCGCCGGCCCCATCATCGGCGGCCTGCTCTATGTGTTCGGGCCGCAGACGGTGCACATGACGTCGAGCTGCTTGCTGGCGGTCGCGGTGCTCCTGATGTCCGCCACCCGCAGCGTGCAGCAGACCGTGAGCAAGGCGCCGGTCAGCTGGCACACCCTGCTGGAAGGCCTGCGCTTCGTGCGCTCCCGCCCCATCGTGCTGGGCGCGATCTCGCTCGACCTGTTCGCGGTGCTGTTCGGCGGCGCCACCGCCCTGCTCCCGGCCTATGCCCACGACGTGCTGCACGCCGGCCCCACCGGCCTGGGCCTGCTGCGCACCGCGCCCGGCGCCGGCGCCGCGCTGTGCTCGATCGCCCTGGCCTTCTTCCCGATCACGCGCCGGGTCGGCGCCTGGATGTTCGGCGGCGTGGCCATCTTCGGCCTGTGCACGCTGGTGCTGGGCTGGACCGCGAGCTTCCCGGTGGCCCTGGGCGCGCTGTTCCTGCTGGGCGCGGGCGACATGGTCAGCGTCTATATCCGCCACCTGCTGGTGCAGTACGAAACGCCGGACGAGATCCGCGGCCGCGTCAGCGCCGTCAACTCGGTGTTCATCGGCGCCTCCAATGAACTGGGCGAGTTCGAGTCCGGCGTCACGGCGGGCTGGCTCGGCCTGGTGCGCGCGATCCTGCTGGGCGGGGCCGCCACCCTGTTCGTCACCGGCTTGTGGGCGGTGCTGTTTCCCGTGCTCTCCAGGATGGACCGCTTCCCTCACCACGCGCAGGACCACAAGACCGGAACCTAGCCGCGCTACAATCGTGGTTCCTGACCCATGGCTGCCCGACCGATGAACCGTCCCTCGCTGAGCATATTGCTGGTCGAAGACCATCCGACGATTGCGCGCCAGGTGGCCGGCTTCCTCGATGGGCTGCAGTGGCAGACCGACCATGCGGCCACCGGCCGCCTCGCCATCGAGCTGGCGACTCGCCATGCCTACGACGTGGTGCTGCTCGACCTCAACCTGCCCGACATCGACGGCCTGGAAGTCTGCCGCCAGATCAAGTCGAACGCCCCCAGCAACGTGCCGGTCCTGATGCTGACCGCGCGCGACGCCTTCGAGGACAAGGCGCGCGGTTTCCGCGACGGCGCCGACGACTATCTCACCAAGCCCTTCGACCTGCGCGAGCTCGCCCTGCGCTGCGAGGCATTGGCGCGGCGCGGCCAGCTGCACCTGCGCCAGGAGATGCAGGTCGGGCCCTTGACCTTGCTGCCGCGCGAGATGCGGGCCGCCTACGCGGGCATACCCCTGGTGCTGACCCAGACCGGGTTCAGGATCTTGCTCCTGCTGTGCAAGGAATACCCGCACCCGGTCCCGCGCTCGGCCCTGGTCCGGCATTTGTGGGGGGACGAACCGCCGGACAGCGATGCGCTCAAGTCCCACATCTACACCCTGCGCAAGCAGCTGGAACAGGCATCCGGTCGCAAGCTGCTGGCGACCATCCTGAACCTGGGCTACCGGCTCGAGCTCGACACGGCGCCGCAGGATGGCTAAGTCGATCCGGCAGGGATTGTTCACGGCGCTGGCCGGCTTCACGGTCCTGATCTGCCTGTGCTACACGGGCCTGGCGGTCGTGATCGCCTACGTCACCGAGGACATGCTGGTCGAGCGCCTGCTGGAACGGGAAGCGCGCGCCATCGCGCGCCATGTGGCGCAGCACGGCAGCATTCCGCCGGCGCGCAGCGACCTGATCGCCGTCTACGCCAGCCATGCGGCCTTGCCCGCCATCGTGCGGGAGGCTGCGGGGCCGGCGGAGCGGCGCGCCGAGGTGTTCGCCGGCGGCGGACGCCACTACCACCTGCTTGCGCTCGACCTGGGCACGCGGCGCGTCTGGCTGCTGGCCGACGTGGCTCCCCTGCTGGTGGTGTCCAAGGTGATCCAGGATGTGGGCGGCGTGCTGATCTTCGTGGCGCTGGGACTGATCGCGCTGGCCCTGCTGCTGGCCTGGCTGCTGGCCCGGCGCCTGGTCCAGCCTTTGCAGACCCTCGCCGCGGAAGCGCGCGCCCTGCGCCCCGGCGGCCCGATCGCCTTCAGCGCGCGCGGCCGGCGCGATGAAATCGGCTATCTCGCCGGGCGCCTGGAAACGAGTTTCAGCGAATTGCAGGCCGCGCTGCAGCGCGAGCACGCATTCACGCGCGACGTCGGCCACGAGCTGCGCACGCCGCTCACCATCATGAACAACACGCTCGCCACGCGCCCTGTCGGCGACGCGGAAGCGGCGCAGCTGCAGGCCGGGCTGGACGAGATCAGGAATACGGTGGACGTGCTGTTCGCGCTCGCCCGCGCCGAGCAGCTCGGCAGCGAGCGCTTCGACCTGCGCGCCTGCATCGAGCAATGCCTGCTGCGCGTGCTGGAGGAAGGCCGCTGGGATGCCGGCCGCTGGACGCTCGACCTGCCCGAACGCCTGGAGGTCGCCGGCAACCCGCACCTGGCCGCGCTGCTGGTCCATAACTGCGTGGGCAATGCCCTCTTCCACGGCGGGCCCCAGGCGCGGCTCGGCCTGAGCTGGGCCGACGGCCGGCTGGTGATCGCGAATACCGTGACGGAGGGAGAGCCGGGCCGCATCCAGGGCTTTTCGCACGGGCAGAACCTGCTCGCGCGCGTGGCCCGCGCCATGCACTGGGAGCTCGGCGTCCACCCGGGCCCGTCGAGCTACCGCGTCGAGATCCGCCCTGCCGGCTGAAACCCGCTGGATTTCACCGCGATTTCACCGCCGCTTGACTACGCTGGCTGCTCCATTCACCAGGAGCACGTCCATGAAAATCCTGATCGCCCTGATCGCCCTGTCCTGCGCCTGCAGCACGGCGCTGGCCCAAGCCGGCAAGCTCGTTCACAAGGAAGAAAAGCGCAAGTACATCGTGTACACGCCCGCGTCCTACCACAGCGAAGCGCAGCAATCCTATCCGGTCGTCTTCAACTTCCACGGCGGCGGCATGAGCATGACCGAGCAGATGCTGTACAGCCAGATGAACCGGACGGCGGACCGCCACCGCTTCATCGTGGTCTACCCGCAAGGCATCAAGCAGGACTGGAACGTCGGCTTCGACATGCCCTACCTGGAAGGGACCGACGACGTCGGCTTCACGCAGGCGCTGCTGGCGAAGCTCAAGCAGGACTACCGCATCGACGGCAGCCGCGTGTATGCCACCGGCCTGTCGCGCGGCGGCTTCTTCGCGCTGCGCCTCGCGGCCGATCTGCCGGAGGTGTTCGCGGCCGTGGCCTCGGTGGGCGGGCCGACGCCGAAGCCGCTGGTCCAGCATCACACGAAGATGGGCAAGGTCGGCGTGATGCTGATCCACGGCACGGCGGACCAGGTGGTGGCCTACGGCGGCAAACCGACCGGCTACCTGTCCGCCGAGGACAGCCAGCGCTACTGGGCCGAACGCAATGGCCTGGCCTCGGTCCCGGCGCGCTCACGCACGATCGACGCCGACAAGGGCGACGGCACCGACGTGACCTATCTCGAACAGGCCGACGGCGAACGCGGCGTGGCGCTGGTGACGGTGAAGGACGGCGGCCATACCTGGCCGGGCGCCGATCCCTTCAATATCGGCCTGCCGATCGGGAAGACCACGCGCGACATCGATGCCAATGAGCTGATGTGGCAGTTCTTCAGCCGGCACCGGAAATGAACGGCGCGCCGGCCCTCAGGCCAGCGCCAGGACGTCGGCGGAAGGCGCCGCGGTCCGGAACCGCCCCACCTGCGCCTGCAGGTGCTGCGACTGCTCGTGCAGCGACTGCGCGGCGGCGGTGGCCTCTTCCACCAGGGCGGCGTTCTGCTGTGTCAGCCCGTCGACGTGGCCCAGCGCCTGGCTGATCTCGCGCACCTGCGTGGCCTGGCTGTCGCTGGCGTCGGCCATGTCGCGCATGGCGCCAGCCAGGCGGTTGACGTTGGCGACGATCTGCTCCATGGTCTGTCCCGCCCGGCCGACCAGCGCCGAGCCGTCGCCGATGGCGGCGACCGACTCGCCGATGAGGGCCTTGATTTCCTGGGCCGCGACCGCCGAGCGCTGCGCCAGGTTGCGCACTTCGCCCGCGACGACCGCGAAACCGCGTCCCTGCTCGCCGGCGCGCGCCGCTTCGACCGCGGCATTCAGGGCCAGGATGTTGGTCTGGAAGGCAATGCCATCGATGACCGCGATGATGTCGACGATGCGCGCCGATGCCGCATCGATGGTGTTCATCTTCTCCACCACCTTGTCCATGATGGCGCCGCCCTCGACCGCCACCGCGGAGGCCGCGGCCGCCACCTGCCCCGCGGCCTGCGCCGCGTCGGCATTGTTGCGCACCGTGCTGGTCAGCGACTCCATCGCGGCGACGGTCTGTTCCAGCGACGCGGCTTGCGACGCGGTACGTTGCGACAGGTGGCGGTTGCCGGTCGCCACCTCGTCGGTGACCGTCGAGATTTCGCTGGCGCCGGAGCGTACCTCCTGCACGATACGCGCCAGACCCAGGCGCATGCCGTGCAGCGTGCCCATCATCGCGCCCAGCTCGTCCTTCGAGCGCGCTTCCAGTGCGACCGTGAGGTCGCCCTGCTCGACCGCCTGGGCGAACGCGCAGGCGCGGCGAATCGGACGGGTGACGCCGCTGGTGACGGCGGCGGCGAGGCCGGCGCCGAGCGCCGCTGCCAGCACGGAGATGGCCACCACGATCCAGCGCGAGCGCTCGGTGACGGCGCCGACCTTGTCGCTCGCCGCATTCATGTCGGCCTCGATGGCGTCGATCGCGGCGTCGAGATCGGTCACGATCCGGCGGCGCAGCGGGCTGCATTCGTTGATCAGGAAAGCGGCGAAGGCCGCCGTGTCGCCGCTGTCGCGCAGCTGGCGCGGGCGCAGGAGTTCCTGCGCCATCTGGCGCAGTCCCGCGCTGGCCTTGTCGAACTCGGCCCGGCCGCGCAGGAGCGGTTCCAGCGCGTCGAGCTTGTGCACGTAGGCTTCACGCTGGCGGTCCAGCAGGTCCAGCTCGGCCTGCGCCTGCACCGGGTCCTGCACGATGTACACGTTGCGCGCCGCGATGCCGGTCTGCGCCAGCGCCTCGCGGATTTCATACAGCGGCTTGAGTTGCTGCTGGCGGATCGCGCTTGCCGCGCCGATCGCGTCGGTGGTCGTGCCGAGCCGGTTCAGGGAAATGGCCGTAATGGCGAACATGAGGGCCACCACGACGCCGAAGGACAATGCAAGCCGGGTACCGATTTTCAGATTGGATAACACGATGAACCTAGGTTGGAAAGAATGGTTGCCGGGCGCTTCATGCTCCGGCCGGGCCGAGTTCGACCCAGCCGCGCTCCAGGTAATCGGCGACGAGAATGTCCTGGATGGCGAGGGAATAGGCAATGGACACCAGCGGCAGCGTAAAGCTCAGCATGCTGCTGCAGCACAGGTAGACGGGGATCGCGAGGATGATGCCGGCCATGACGGCATGCATCCACTGCCGCTTGTACGCCAGGTAGGCGATGCCCGCCACCAGCACGCACAGGGAACTGCGGACGCCGACGGTCTCGCGCCGGCCTGTATGCGGATGCCTGAATACGTGTGCCATAGGAGAACTGAACAGGGAACAAGGCGAGTGAACTCAGGCACCGATTCTACGTACTAAAAATTAGTACAGTCTCACGCATTGTTTCATCTGAGCAAAATCCAACACCGGCCCTTGTGCAGACCGGGCGCGGTGAAAACAAGGGGACGTGTAAGATGGACTGAACGTGACAACAGGAGCAAACCCATGCAAATCAATGTCAATACCGACAACACCATCGATAAGCACCAAGGCCTGGACGACCATGTGGAGTCCGTCGTGCGCTCCTCCATCGGACGCTTCGGCGACCACGTGACCCGTGTCGACGTGCACCTGAGTAACGAGGTCAAGGAAAAGAAGGCCGACGGCGGCCAAAGCTGCATGATGGAAGCGCGCGTATCCGGCTATGCGCCGGTGGTCGTGCACGAGCACGCGGCCGACCTGCACCAGGCGGTGCAGAACGCGGGTGGCAAGCTGGCGCGCGCCCTCGACAGCGCCATCGGGCGCCTGCAGGACAAGAACAAGCACACCTCGCCGGCCATCGACGATCCGCTGTCCGACAAGCACCTGACGGATTCCTGATCCGCGTCAGCTTCCCCGCGGCGCACGCCCGCTTCAGGGCGCGCGCCCGCCCTCCAGCATTCCCCGCAGCTCCCGCAGGTAGCGCACGCCCGCCAGCGCGCGGCTGCCGTACCAGGACATCATCTCGCCATCGACCAGCAGGACCGGGATGCCGATCTGCTTTTCCAGGGCGTTGGCGTGGGCGTCGGTGAAGCGGTAGGGTTCGGTCGAGAGCAGGACCGCGTCGAGCTGGCCGACCAGCTGTTCCGACCACGCGAAGCGCGGATAGCGGGCCTCGCCCAGGTCGGGAATGCGCCAGCCGAGCTCGGCCAGCATGGCGGCGATGTAGGTGTCCTTCGACACGCTCATCCACGGGTCTTGCCAGATGCAGTACAGCACCGTGCGCGGCGGGCCCGGCGGCAAGGCGCGCAGCTCGGCCAGCGCGCGCCCGAAGTCGCGGCACCAGGCCTCGGCCTTGTCTTCCACGCCGAAGATGCCGCCCATCAGGCGAGTCAAGGCGAGGTTGTCCTGCGGGACCAGGGGATGGGTGACCACGACGTGCGGCACGAACTCGGCCAGCTTGTCGGCGGTCGGTTTTTCATTTTCGTCAATGTTGACGATCACGTGGGTAGGCGCCAGCTTGCGGATCTTCTCGAGGTTGACGTCCTTGGTGCCGCCCACTTTCGGGATCGCGGCGACCGTCTCGCGCGGGTGGATGCAGAAACCGGTGCGCCCGGCCAGCTGGGGCGCCAGGCCCAGTTCGCACAGCAGTTCGGTGATCGACGGCACCAGGGACACGATGCGCGCCCCGGGCGCCGGAGCGTGCAGCTGGCCGAGCGCGTCGGTAAGGTGGAGGCTGGATGTTGTCATGGTCGCTATTGGACCACTGTTGTTTATGAAACGCCAGCCACCGCTCCGGAGTTGCAATGCGTTATTATTCCGTTGATGTAATGACGTATAGACAGCTCGAGGATCACTTGGAACACATCGGCACCTTCGGTGCTTCCCGCTTCGCCGCCGGCGACCTGCAATTATTCCGCGGCGAGCGCGACCCCGCCGTGGCGGCGGCGCTGGCCTCCTGCGCGGTGGTGGGGATGGCGCGCGGGCGGCTTATCTCGGGCGGCGGGGCGCGCGTGTACAGCGTGCTGTCGGGGCTGCTGGAACTCGCGTCCGATGTGCATACCGGCGACGAGGGCGGCACCAGCCGCATCCTGCCCGGCGAAAGCGCGGGCGAGCAGGCGGTGCTGGACGAAGCCGTCAACCTGGCGGCCATCACCGCGCTGGAGGACAGCGAACTGCTGGTGATCGAGCCGGACCTGGTATGGGAATTGATCGACCGCTCCAACGTCCTGGCGCGCAACCTGTTGCGCCTGCTGTCTTTCCGCGTCCGCGCCGCCAACGCCCTGCTGCGGCGGCGCCAGAAGCTGGGCGAGTTCTACCGCCAGCTCTCGCTCAACGACGCCCTGACGGGCCTGTACAACCGCGCCTGGCTCAACGAGATGCTGCCCAAGCTGGTGGCGCGCTCGGCCCAGGACGGCAGCCCGCTGTCGCTGGTGATGATCGACCTCGACCACTTCAAGCGCTTTAACGACACCCACGGCCACATCACTGGAGACGCGGCCCTGGCCGCCGCCGCGGGCGTGATCCGCGGCGCCCTGCGCCCGTCCGACTTTGCCGTGCGCTACGGCGGCGAAGAAATGATGGCGGTGCTTCCGGACACCAGCGCCCAGCTCGCCACGATGGTGGCCGAGCGCCTGTGCCAGCGCCTGCGCGAAGCCGTGGTCTTTCCCGACATGCGCCTGCCCCTGCCCCACATGACGGGTTCCTTCGGCGTGGCCAGCCTGGCGCCGGGCGATGACGAGCGCGCCCTGGTGGCCGCCGCCGACGCCGCGCTCTACCGCGCCAAGGAAGCCGGGCGCGACCGGGTTTGCATCTGACGCCTGCCCGGTTGGGCTGACTTGGCCGCCAATCTGTGCCAACATGACGCCGGACGCACAACACAACAAGAATACGCATGAGTACGCATACCTTTCTCTGGCACGACTATGAAACCTTCGGCGCCACCCCGCGCCGCGACCGCCCGGCCCAGTTCGCCGCGATCCGCACGGACGCCGAGCTGAACGAAATCGGCGAGCCGATCATGGTGTACTGCCGGCCGGCGAACGATTTCCTGCCCGATCCGCAGTCCTGCCTGATCACCGGCATCACCCCGCAGCAATGCCTGGAACAGGGCGTGCCCGAGCATGAATTCGCGCGCATCATCGAGGCCGCCTTCAGCGAGCCGGGCACCATCGGCGTGGGCTACAACACGATCCGTTTCGACGACGAGGTGACGCGCTTCCTGTTCTGGCGCAACCTGATCGATCCGTATGCGCGCGAGTGGCAGAACAACTGCGGGCGCTGGGACCTGCTGGACGTGGTGCGCATGGTGTACGCGCTGCGCCCCGAGGGCATCGAGTGGCCGCGCCGCGAGGACGGCAAGCCGAGCTTCCGCCTGGAGCACCTGACGGCGGCGAATGGCCTGTCGCACGATGCGGCGCACGACGCGCTCAGCGACGTGCGCGCGACCATTGCGCTGGCGCGCCTGATCCGCGAGAAGCAGCCGCGCCTGTTCGACTTCTGCCTTGAGCTGCGCCGCAAGGACCGCGTGGCGGCCGAAATGGGCCTGCACCTGGACCCGGCGCAACGCCAGCCCTTCCTGCACGTCTCCGGCATGTTCCCGGTCGAACACGGCTGCCTGGGCCTGGTATGGCCGCTGGCCCAGCATCCGACCAACAAGAACGAGATCCTGGTGTGGGACTGCCGGCACGATCCATCCGAGCTGTTCGCCCTGGACGTGGAGACGATCCGCATGCGCATGTTCACGCGCAGCGCGGACATGCCGGAAGGGATGACGCGCCTGCCGGTCAAGAGCGTGCACCTGAACAAGTCGCCGATGCTGGTCGGGAATTTGAAGACCTTGCGGCCGGATCTGGCGACGCGCTGGGACATCGACCTGGAACGCGGCCGCGCGCACGCGGCGCTGGCGGCAAGCGGGCGCGACATGAAGGCGGTGTGGGCGCAGGTGTTCCAGAAGCCTGCGGCGTCCGAAGAAGTGGATGTGGACGAGGACCTGTATGGCGGCTTCGTGAGCAGCGGCGACCGGCGCAAGCTGGAAGCGCTGCGCCATGAAGCCCCGGCGGCGCTGGCGCAGCAGCGCCCGAGCTTCGAGGACGAGCGCCTGAGCGAACTGCTGTTCCGCTACCGTGCGCGTAACTTCCCGCATAGCTTGTCGGAGCAGGAAATGCAGCGCTGGGAAGATCATCGCGCGGCGCGCCTGTTCGACGGGGCGGCGGGGGCGAGGACGGTGGATCAGCTGTTCGGGGAGATCGATGCGCTGTCGGAGACGGCGGATGAGCGGGCGGAGGAGATTCTGGGGGCGCTCTACGATTATGTGGAGATGGTGGCGCCGGCGAGGTACTGATTCGGGTGGTGGCGGCTCATTGAACTTGGGTCCCGGCCTTCGCCGGGACCCAAGTTCCACCGCAGTACTACAAACCCTTACTCAGCCACGAGCAGCATTGATCGCATCCCGCGTCTCCATCGCCACCCGACGCGCCGCCGCAGCAAAGTCTTCGCCTTCCGCAGGCTTCGCATACAGAATCGCCCGCGACGAATTGATCATCATCCCGGTACCGTTCGCAGTCCGCCCCGCCTTGACGGTCGCCTCCACATCCCCGCCCTGCGCGCCGACGCCGGGAATCAGCAGGGGCATATCCCCCACCAGCCTGCGCACCTGCGCAATCTCTTCCGGGAAGGTCGCCCCCACCACCAGCGCACACTGCCCGTTGCGGTTCCACTTCTCCGCCACCAGGCGGGCCACGTGCTGGTACAGCGGCTGTCCACCCACGTCCAGGAACTGCAGGTCCGAGCCGCCCGCGTTCGAGGTGCGGCACAGCACGATGACCCCGCGGTCCGCCCACTCCATGTAGGGCTCGACCGAATCGAAGCCCATGTACGGGTTCACGGTCACCGCATCCGCCCCATAGCGATCGAACGCTTCACGCGCGTACTGGTGGGCGGTGGCGCCGATGTCGCCGCGCTTGGCGTCCAGCACCAGCGGGATGTGCGGATAGGTCGCGCGCAGGTAGCGGCAGATTGCCTCCAGCTGGTCTTCCGCCCCAAGCGCCGCGAAATAGGCGATCTGCGGCTTGAAGGCGCAGGCCAGGTCGGCGGTCGCGTCGATGATGGCCTTGCAGAACTGGACGATGGCGTCCGGCTGCCCCTGCAGATGCGCCGGGAAGCGCGACAGATCCGGATCCAGCCCGACGCACAGCAGCGAATTGTTGCGGGTCCATGCCGCGGATAGCTTATTGATGAAATTCACGTCGGAGCCTCTTGATAGGATGTCATTGCAAACCCATTATTGTACCGCCACCGCCTTCCCCAGCCCTTCCCGGTCCGCGGATGCGCCAGGAGATGTTTGTTTCATGTATATTTTGACTATTCAACAACTTGTATGGACACAACCATCATGACGCCTTCCCTCCTCTCCCGTTGGACCCGTTTTCTCAGCCTGCTGCTCGTGGCAGGCAGCTTGCTCACCGGCTGCGGCTACAACGAGTTCCAGACCAAGGACGAAGCCACCAAGGCGGCATGGGGCGAAGTGGTCAACCAGTACCAGCGCCGCGCCGACCTGATCCCGAACCTGGTCAACACCGTCAAGGGCTATGCCTCGCACGAGCGCGAAACCCTCGAAGCCGTGACCCGCGCCCGCGCCGCCGCCACCAGCTTCCAGATCACGCCCGAGGTGCTGAACAATCCGGAAGCCTTCCAGAAATTCCAGCAGGTGCAGGGCGAGCTGTCCGGCGCCCTGTCGCGCCTGATGGCGGTGTCCGAGAAGTATCCGGACCTGAAGGCCGACACCAGCTTCCGCGACCTGCAGTCGCAGCTGGAAGGCACCGAGAACCGCATCACCGTGGCGCGCCAGCGCTACATCGCGGCGGTCCAGGACTACAACGTCACCGTGCGCAAGTTCCCGAACAACCTGACCGCCATGGTGTTCGGCTACGAGACCAAGCCTTCGTTCACCGTCGAGAACGAAAAAGCGATCTCGACCGCACCGACCGTCGACTTCGGCAAATAAGATGCGAAACCTGCTGCGTACCCTGTGGGCGCTGGTTCTTGCGCTGAGCCTGGCCAGCCCGGCCTTCGCGCAGCTCAAGGAAGTGCCGCCGCTCACCGGGCGCGTCATCGACCAGGCCGGCATGCTGCAGGCCGACCAGCGCCAGCGCCTGGAAACCGTGCTGGCCGACTACGAAGCCAAGACCGGGAGCCAGATCGCGGTCCTGCTGGTCAAATCCACCGAGCCCGAGGCCATCGAGCAGTTCGGCATCCGCGTCGCCGACGCCTGGAAGCTGGGCCGCAAGGGCGTGGACGACGGCGTACTGCTGCTGGTGGCGCGCGACAATCCGAGCGCGCTGCGCCGCCTGCGCATCGAAGCGGGCCGCGGCGTGCAGGGCGTGCTCACCGACGCCCAGTCGAAACGCATCCTGCAGGACGTGATCGCCCCGCACTTCCGCCAGAACCATTTTTATGAAGGCTTGGTGGCGGGTGTGGGCGCGATCGCCACCCTGCTCAACCAGGAGGCCTTCCCGGCGCCGCAGCAACAGCAACAACTGCCGCAGCGCCAGGCGGCGGACGACGGCGGCGGCTTTTCGCTGTTTGGCATCCTGGCGATCGTGATCGGCTTCACCTTGCTGCGCTCGATGTTCCGGCCGCGCCGCCGTTCGCGCATCGGCCCCGGCTGGGGCCATAGCGGCCTGGGCAACGCCACCACCGGCTTCATCCTCGGCAATATCATCGGCAGCATGAATCGCGGCGGAGGCGGCGGATTTGGCGGCGGCGGCGGCGGATTCGGAGGCGGCGGATTTTCCGGCGGCGGGGGCAGTTTCGACGGCGGCGGCGCTTCGGGAGATTGGTAATGAGCTTTGGAGAAAAACTGAGCCGGGCATGGCGCCACCTCACCAGCAGCAAGGCCGAGGCCAAGCGCGCCTTTCCCGACGCTACCCTGCAGGCGATCGCCGAAGCCATCACGGCCGGCGAGCAGACCCACCGCGGCGAGGTGCGCCTGGTGGTGGAACGCGCCCTGCCCTTCGATTGCGCCTGGGACGGCGTCACCAACCGCCAGCGCGCCATCGCCCTGTTCGCGGATTGCGGCGTCTGGGACACCGAGGACAACTGCGGCGTCCTGATCTACGTGAACCTGGCCGAGCACAAGGTCGACATCGTGGCCGACCGCGGCATCGACCGCAAGATCGACAGCGCCACCTGGCAGGCGGTGTGCCGCACGATGACGGACGGCTTCAAGCAGGGCAGGTTCCACGATGCCAGCCTGGCCGCCATCGGCCAGGTCAACGCCTTGCTGCGCCAGCATTTCCCGGCCGAGGGCGCGCGTCCCAACGAACTGCCAGACAAACCGCTGATGTTGTAGTGGTCATGTAGGTAAAATGGCGGCTTTCCGACACTGCGAAAGGCCGCCATGAAACTCCAACAGAAGATCGCCATCGTCACCGGGGCCAGCCAGGGCATCGGCCTGGCCTGCGCCCGGCGCCTGGTGCAGGAAGGCGCGCGCGTCATGCTCGTGGACCTGCGTCCCGAAGGCGCGGAGGCCGCCGCGCAACTGGGCGAACAGGCGCGCTTCTACCGCGCCGACGTCAGCCAGAAAGCCGAAGTCGACGCCATGGTGCGGGCCACGCTGGACGCTTTTGGGCGCGTCGACATCCTGGTCAACAACGCCGGCGTCACCCACGCGGCCGATTTCCTCGACCTGCAGGAAGAAGACTTCGACCGCGTGCTGCGCATCAACCTGAAATCCATGTTCCTGTGCAGCCAGGCCGTGGCGCGCGACATGGTCAAGCGCGGCGAAGGAGGCTGCATCATCAACATGTCCAGCGTCAACGCCGAACTGACGATTCCGAACCAGGTGCCGTATGTCGTGTCCAAGGGCGGCGTCAACCAGCTGACCCGCGTGGCCTCGATCAGCCTGGCCCAGCACGGCATCCGCGTGAACGCCATCGGCCCGGGCACCATCCTGACCGAGCTGGCCAAGCAGGCCGTGCTCGGGAGCCCGGAAGCGCGCCGCACCATCCTGTCGCGCACGCCGCTCGGCCGCTGCGGCGAGCCGGAGGAAATCGCGTCCATCTGCGCTTTCCTGGCCAGCGACGATGCGTCCTACATGACGGGGCAAACCCTGTACGCCGACGGCGGGCGCATGGCCCTCAACTACACGGTGCCCGTGCGCGAGTAGGAAAAGCCGGGTGCTTATAAGATATTTCCGAATCGAATGTCTGGTATCCGTATTGTCAATTGGACTGATATTCGGCGGCGCAGCATAATGCACCTGTCTCCACTATTCTCCTCCAAGAAAATAGTCTTCAAGCCCGCGCAATGCGGGCTTTTTTTTGTCCGGACTCCTCCCGTCCCTTCTGCCCACGTTCGGCCGCGCCACCATGGAAGCGGTTCAGCTCGCCGGACAAATCTCGACTTGCTTTTAGAGCAATAAGGCTCTTATAGTGAACCTGCCAACCGACGAGAATTGCCAGCAGCGGACGGTCGACATAGGTGTGCCCACTATCAATGTAGATACTGCCGCGTACCCGATACCGAAGACTCAATGGTCAACTATGTGCGTTAGCTGGTAGTTATCGTCGTCCCCATGGCCCGGTTACATGCCGAGGAGTCCGCGTTGACCGGCCGTGCTCTGAACGAGACGTTCATTGAAGGCGTGACGGCCTGTCCGGCGGATGGTGTCTGCATGCCGAGCTGGACACGGTGGACGGTGGCTGTCGAACGCATCGTGCGTGGCCCGGTCATGCCAAGAAGGCTGATCGCCGCGCGCCTGCAACATGGACTTCATGTTCCTGAATACCTGGCGAGGTCCTACTTTCGAGCAACGACATGACAAAGTTTCTGATCTCTTTTCCTGCGAGCGCAATGGACGTCCCTGCCGAGGACATGGCTGCTGTAAGTGAAGCGTCGCATACGGTGATCCGGGAGGCAAAGGCTGCCGGAGTCTACGTGTTCGGCGGCGGAATCAACAGCGATGTCGCTCCAGCGATGGTTGCGGCGGATGGGAGCTGCACAAACGAGACATACCGTCAGACGAGGGAGTTCGACGGGGGCTTTTGCGTGCTCGAGCTCCCGTCCAGGGAAGTTGCCGTTCAATGGGCGGCCAAGCTCGCCGCAGCCTGCCGCTGCCCCCAGGAACTTCGCGAGTTCTTCTACGACCCCGAAAGCTGAGTTGCAGAAGCTGCAAGCGCTGAAGCCTTCATCGTTCATGGCAGCGCCCTGCTTCTCCGCTATCGCAGAATGCCTGCTGAGTAGAGCGGCCCCGTTCGGCGGGGAGTCTCCGCCGGGTGGATGCTTCAGGTCACGAGACAGCCGGGGCACGGAGCTTATCCGCAATCCTCGCCTTGCGGAGGAAATCCATCGCGCTCAATGATCACTGCCGCCCTGGGGAAACTCGACCGTTACGTCTGCGCGAAGTTCCCTCTCCCTGCGCCCGTTTGATATCTGTCACGCCTTCGTCACAAACCATCCCTATACTGAACCCACCTGCAATACACGTAACCGATATGCGTGGTTGCAGCAGGTGTGGTGCGCCGGGGGCGCAGCACACCAACCGGATTTTGCGTCTCTTGGCCCGATCTTGGGTTGTGCCCATCACTTACTGATGGGCATTTTTTTCTGCCGATGAGAAACATGCGGAAAAAAAGTTGCGGTAGAGCTTGAAGCCGCCCCGGATTTGGCTATCATGAAGCTCGCACTCCCGATTTTCTCATCCGTAGAAAGCAGGAGCTGCGGTCGACGAAACGATAAAGGGGAGCTTGTCCTATGAGTTTACGTGTACCTCAACCCGCATCGCATTCGCCCGGTAACGACTCCGTGCCCAGCCGGCGCCATCACCAGGCCGGCGACCTTATCCTCAGCGAACTGAATCCGCATATCGTGGTCGATCAACTCGACGGCGACAATGTGCCACTCAATCTCCTGACCTTCGGCAACGTGCGCGAAGTCTGCCCGAAGTGCCGGCATACCCATCTCAAACTCGTGCTGCGCCAGGCCAGCGTGCGTATCGCCCATCTGTTTTGCGCCGACTGCGAATCCTGTTTCGACGCCCACTACGCCAACGGCACCCCCGCTTTGACTATCTGAGCCGAAGGAGCGTGTGGGCAAGGGCCCATGCGGCATGGTATCGTTGGGCTTTTCCCAGTCCTGCCTGCCATGCCCGCCTTGCTCTCGCTCCTGAGTGATCCAAAATACCGCCTTACCCTGCGTGCGGTTGCGCTGGCCCTGTTCGCGGCTGTCCTGATCGCGGGCTCGATCCCCGGCGCCCGCGCCGAGGTGGGCGAATATGCATCGGGCCTGGTGCTGCATGGCCTGACCTATGCCTTCCTGGCCAGCCTGTGGTTCTTCGCCAGCACCGGCAATGCCGCCGTGCGCGCCCTCAAGGCCGTGCTGGCGGTTGCGCTGATGGGCGCCTGCGACGAGTTCGTGCAGAGCTTCCTGTCCTACCGCTCGGGCGACATCCGCGACTGGCTGGTCGACGTGAGCGCCGCCTCCATCATCTCCACCATCCTCGCCCTGTGGGTTCCGAAAGCCCTCCCTGCCCGCCAGCAATGATCAATTTGCGCGGACGGAGTTCCGTGCATTTACCGTCTTCTTGATCTAATCTGAATTCAATCCGAGTGAGCTGGAACGCCAGCAGTGTTCGTGCCTCTTAACAGCGTGGCGCGCTGCATCGTCACGCACACCCACTGAACCGATAACACGAGGAGTCTGATCATGAAGCGAAAACAACAGAGCGTGGTCCTGGCGGGCTTGCTGGCGGTCGCGCTGGCCTTGTCCGGCTGCAAGGGCATGCGCAGCACCGACGATGCCGGCGAAACAGGCGGCAGCACCCTGGGCAGCTCGACCAGCAGCGGCGCCATGGGGACCAGCGGCAGCTCCGGCACCAGCGGCGCCATGGGCAGCGGCACGGCCAGCACGGCCGGCGCCCAGCCCCAGGAAAGCGCTGCCAGCATGCCGAACAGCACCGTCCTGGCCATCGAGCCGGTACCGAAGTCCGCCGCCGCCACCGGCGCGGTGGGCAGCAGCACGGCAGGCACAACCGGCAGCTCAGGCGCCGGCGAAGCCTACCGCATCACCCTGCGCATGGACGACGGCAGCACCCAGGTCGTCACCCAGGATGCGATCCCCGACTTCCGCAGCGGAGACCGGGTGCACGTGGAAAGCGGCGTTATCCACCGCTGACGCCCGGCGCGCCCGGCGCGCCGAAAATAACGCAACCACGCCTCGTCGACGAGGCGTGCTGCCGCGTTTTGCATCCGCGCCAGGCGCGCTGAGGCATTGGCGATGCGTTGCCGCATTGGCGATCATCGGCACCGGCCTTCCTTCGCGACGGCCCACTTTCAAATAAGAAGCCCCGCCCGCTGCACATCGGTGCAGCGGGCGGGGCCGTGTAGACGCCGGTCACTCAGGGATGCTGATGCATGCCCTCCGGCATGGCCGGATCGCCCGTCGGTTCGGGCTCCCTGCGTTGCATGCTCACGTTGCGCGTGGCTGCGCTGATCACCTCCAGCGGCAGCTTGGGCGTGCGGTCGGCATTCAGCAGGCCGTTCGCCTCCTGGAAAGTATCGGTGAATTGCGTGTAGCAGAAGCCGCTGAACATGAAGGTTTCGTTCACCACCTGCAGCAGGTGCCGGTACGAGACCAGGAAGCTCTCCGCCGTATGCGCGCGGGTATAGCCCCAGGTGGTCTTGTCCGCTTCCGGATCCTGCTTCGGATCGTAGGCGATGCCGCCAAACTCGGTGAGCACGATCGGCTGGCCGCGGTGCGGGAAGCCGTCCAGGGTCAGGATGCGGCCGCCCGGACGCCGTTGATCGAACAGGGTCCGCACCGGATCGGTGACCGCATAGCGCGCCTGCAGCTTCTCCGGATCGGCGTCGTAGTCGTGGATGCCGAGGATGTCGGTGGCCGAGGCCTCCCAGCCGTCGTTACCGATCACCGGGCGCGTCGAGTCGAGCGTGCGCGTCAGGTGGTACAAGGCCTCGACCGCATTCCGGTGCGCCTGGGTCAGGGTCAGGTTGGGCACGCCCCAGGACTCGTTGAAGGCCACCCACACGATGATGCAGGGGTGGCTGTAGTCGCGCTGGATCGCCTCGGTCCATTCGCGCACCATGCGCGTGATGGCCCGCGAGCTGAAGCGGTAGGCCGACGGCATCTCTTCCCACACCAGCAGGCCCAGGCGGTCGGCCCAGTACAGGAAGCGCGGGTCTTCGATCTTCTGGTGCTTGCGCACGCCGTTGAAGCCCATCAGCTTGACCAGTTCGACGTCGCGCTTGAGGTGCTGGTCGGACGGCGCGGTCATGAAGGATTCGGGCCAGTAGCCCTGGTCGAGCACCAGGCGCAGCTGGTAGGGACGGCCATTGAGCATGAAGCGGTCGCGGTTGATCGACACCGAGCGCAGCGCCGTGTACGAACGGATGCGGTCCAGCACCACGTCGCCGCAGCGCAGGGTCACCTCGGCGTCCAGCAGGGTCGGACGCTCCGGGCTCCACAGGATCTCGTTGCGCGAGTCGTCGATGCCGGGGTCGGACAGGGCGATCTTGCGGTTCGCTTCGCCGGCCAGCAGTTTGTAGTAATCGTCCGCCAGCAGTTGCTCGCCGTGCCAGATCTTGACCTCGACAAACAGCTCCTGCTGGATGTCGCCGGCGGCGAACACTTCGCAGCCGATCTCGTAGGTCTCGAAGATCGGGGTCCAGCGCAGCGAGGCGATGTAGGTCGGGGCCACCTGCTCCACCCACACGGTCTGCCAGATGCCGGTGGTGCGCGGATACCAGATCGAGTGCGGCTCCAGCAGCCAGTCCTGCTTGCCGCGCGGCTTGGCCAGGTCGGCCGGGTCGTCCTCGACCCACACGGTCACGGTCTGCTTGCCGTCGGCCTTCATGGCGCCGGTGATGTCGGCCGCGAAGGGCGTGTGGCCGCCCTCGTGCTCGGCCACCAGCTGGCCGTTGACCCACACCCGCGCCGCGTAGTCGACCGCGCCGAAATGCAGGATAGTGCGGCCGTCGCCGGGCATCATCTCGAAGTCGCGCTCGTACCAGCAGACCCGGTGGAAGCCGGTGTCCTGGATGCCGCTCATTTCGGTTTCCACCGCAAACGGCACGGTGATCTCATGGGTCCATTCGGCGACGCCGTCGGGCATGCTGTAGCGGCCTTCATCGTCGAAGGCAAAGCGCCACTTGCCGTTCAGGTTCAGCCACTGGTCGCGCACCAGCTGGGGACGGGGGTATTCAAACTGATTCATTGTTGTCCTTTCTGTCAGTCGGAACCGGAATCAGGATCCGGCCCTGTCGTCCATGCTTGTTGTAGGCCGCCAGCGCGATGGCGGCGGCTTCTTGCGCGTGGCCGGCCCGGCACAGGGCCACGCAGGCGCCGCCGAAGCCGGCGCCGGTCAGGCGCGCCCCGAGCACCCCCGGCGCCGCGCGCAAGGCCGCGCACAGCTCGTCGAGCTCGGGAATCGATACCTCGTAGTCGTCGCGCAGGCTGAAGTGCGACGCGTTCATCAGTTCGCCGAAGCGTTCGGCGCTCACGCCGCCGGCCGCTTCCAGCACGCGCAGGTTTTCCTGCACCACGTGGCGCGCCCGCTCGCGCAGCGGCGACGGCAGGCTCTCCACCGATTGCGGGTCGGCCACGTCGCGCAGCGCCTGCACGCCCAGCTTGCGCGCCGCCTCCTCGCATTCGGCGCGGCGCTCGTTGTATTTGCTGGCGGCCAGCTTGCGCGCCACGCCCGAGTCGATCACGATCACTTCGGCATCCGCCGGCAGCGGCACCAGGCGGTGCTCGAGCGTGCGCGCGTCGATGAACAGCATGGTCTCCTGGTCTGCCAGGCTGGACGCCATCTGGTCCATGATCCCGCAATTCACGTGCGCGTATTCGATCTCGGCGCGCTGCGCGATCTGGGCCAGCCTGACGTCGTCGAGCTCGAAGCCCAGCAGCGCGCGCATCGCGCGCAGGGTCGCCACTTCCAGCGCCGCCGAGGACGACAGGCCTGAGCCGACCGGCAGGTTGGTCTCGACATAGACGCGCAGCGGCGGCACCTCGATGCCGGTCGCCTGCACCAGGCGGATGCAGCCCTCGATATAGCTGCCGTAGCCCTGCGGCGCACTGCCGTCGCGCGCGAAGGTGACGGTGGCGTCCATGGTCGGCGAATAGAAGTGGAAATGGTCGTCGCCGCTGCGGCTCATCGCCACCAGCGTGCGCTGCGGCGTGGCGGCCGGCAGCATGTAGCCGTCGTTGTAGTCGGTGTGTTCGCCCAGCAGGTTCACACGTCCGGGAGCCGAGGCGTTCACCTCGGGCGCGCCGCCAAAGAAGGTGTCGGTAGTCAGCATGGTTATTGCGCCTCCAGCCAAAGCGGCCGCTTGCGGCCATGTACGTCCAGCGCCGGCCAGGCCGGGTCGAACGTGAGATTCTCGAGCCCCTGCGGGCCGAGCAGGAAGGTGTCTTCGATCTTGAGTCCCTCGAAGCTGGGGTTGAACGCGAACGCCATGCCCTGCTCCAGCTGGGTGGCGGTGCTCGCGGTGGCGACGATCTCGCGCGCCAGATAGCCGGTGATGCCGCCCTGGTGGTGCTCGCGGATGGCGCTCTCGCGGTCGGCATGGCGATAGGCCTGGGCCAGCGCGTGGTACACCGCCGACAGCGACTTGCCCGGCACCACGGCCGCCAGGCCGGTGGCCTCCACGTCCATCAGTGCGCGCTGCCCGTCGGGCGCCGGCCCGAAACTGACGCAGCGGGTCAGGTTCGCGTACAGGCCGTGGCGGCGCGCGCAGAACACCAGCATGGCGCGCCGGCCGATGCGTTCCTGCGACGGAGTCGGATGGCGGTACAGCGGCAGGCGCCGCTCGCCGGCCGCCAGCACCAGCGCCGGGTGGATGCCGCGCCGCCACAAGGCGTCGGCGCCGGCCCCGGCCAGTTCGTATTCGGTCCATTCCGGGCGCGCGCGGCGCAGCACTTCGCTCATCGCCTCGGAGGCCTCGCGGCCCAGGGCGCGGTAGCGCTCCTGCTCCGCCGGCCCCAGCACCATGCGGAGCTGGCGCAAGCCAAGGGGCAGCGGCTGCTCCGGGGCGCCGTTGAGATTGTTGGGACGGTCCGACAGCACGGCGCGCCCGGCCGCGGCATTGGTCACGAAGCGGGCGCGCAGCTCGGGCTCGGCCCATGGTTCGATGTGAAAGGTGAAGCCCGGCGGGACTTCTTCGTTGCGCAGGCGCTCGGCTTCGATCTCGTCGGTGAGCACGCAGGCTTCCTCCGGCGTCACCAGCACCTCGGCCACGCCGGTTTCGGCGGCATGCAGCACCGCGCTCGATCCGCCGGCCGTGACCCAGGCGAACCAGTCCATGCCGCGCAAGCGGATCGCCCCCGCGCCCGCCTGCTGGAGCGCGGCGCGCAGCAAGGCGAGCTTGTCGCTGACCTCGGCGCTGCGCACATCGAGGCCGCCGCTCATGCGGGCTCCTCCAGGTTTACCTCCACCTGCTGCAGCTCATAAGCGGTGGTTTCGGGCAGCACGTCCATGGCGAACATGCCGGCCGCCAGCTCGGTGCCGGCCAGGTACTTGAGGCGGTCGCGGGTACGGTAGGGCGGATAGAACTGGCAATGCAGCTGGGTTTCCGGATGTTCCGCCCCGTCCGTCGGCGCCTGGTACCAGGCCATCAGGTAGGGGAAAGGACGGTTCCACAGGTTCTCGAACTTGAGCAGCACGGTCTTGAGCGCGCGCGCCAGGCTCTCGCGCTGGGGCGGGGTCAGGGCCGCGAAATCCTTGCACGGCGCGGTCGGCATCACCCACACCTCGTAAGGGTAGCGGGCGCAGGCCGGCACGAAGGCGATCGCATGGTCGTCCTGGTACAGGACGCGCTTGCCGTCGGCGGCCTCGTCGCGCGCCATGTCGCACAGCAGGCTGGTGCCGTGCTGCAGGAAATACTCGCGCTCCTGGGCCAGCATGCGTGCCGGCACCGCCGGCACGAAGGGGTAGGAATAAATCTGGCCGTGCGGGTGGTGCAAGGTCACGCCGACTTCCGCGCCGCGGTTCTCGAAAGGCAGCACGTAATGGATGTGCGGATGGCTGCCGATGCGCACCGTGCGGTCGCCCCACACCTGCAGCAGCAGCGCAATGCGCGACAGCGGCAGATGGGCAAGGCCCGCGTCCGGGCTCTGGGTGAACACCACCACCTCGCAATGGCCGTTGGCGGGCGCGGTCGGCACCGTCAGGGTCGGCGGGTCATGCGATTCCAGCGCCAGCGAGGGGAAACGGTTGTCGAACACGGCGATCTCGTAGTCGCCGGCCGGCATCTCGGTCGGGTGCTCGGGGTCCCTGGTCGGCGCCAGCGGGTTGTACTGCGGCGGCGGCTGGTAAGTACGGTTCTGGCGGAAAGCCGCGTAGGTCACCCATTCGCCGCGCAGCGGATGCCAGCGCAGGTGCGGATTGGCATGCTGGGGATCGGGAAAGGGACTGGGCGCCGTGAGCCCTTCCGGGATCGGCTGGTTGCTGTAGAGAGTGAGATTGCGTCCGTCCGGCTTTTTGAGGTCTTTACTATGCATGGCAATCAATAAATTGTCGGTCACGGTCCGGCGCGAACGGGCATGGCAAATCGATGCGCTCGCGGAGTAGCCCCGATCCTAACATGCTGTTTTCGCCACATTTTCCGGGCAGCTACAGGTCATTTTCCAGCCATCAATGACCCTTTCTGCCCGAGGTGAATCCCCCTTGGTGCAACTGCTTGACTCTCCTAGGAGGAGCGCCATAGGTAGCGCTAACACGAACCTCCAGTGTAGTTCAATTCCTACACGATGATTAGAAATTTTTACATGGTTCCGCGAGCTACAGGCTTACAGCGGAGCTGTAGTGACGGCAGGGTCCAGACGGGAAACCGAGGCTGTGCCCGGGAGCGCAAATTAAGCACGGCGCATTGATTTGCGACAAGTTATTTTCGGAGAGATTTCACAAATGAAACATATGTATTCTGGCCCGCTGCTTCAACTCGATCAACAGATCGTCTTTTGGTTCGCCGGCAGATCGGTGGGAACGCTGTACTTCATGCCAGGCGCGTCAGAGTCGTCACCTCTACAGGACACAGCATGCCGCTTCCGCTACAGTTACCCGCGCCCACAGGCGCGGATCGGGTTCCACGAACACTCGCCCTCACTCCAATCGCACTATCGCTGATGCTGTGGTCGACCGGCGCATCGGCCCAGAGCACGACCAGCTTCAAGGAGCAATACAAGCTGATCAAGGCGCCGGGCGCGGTGGCCGCGATCGGCAGCGACCTGTTCGGCGACAAGGTCAACATGTACACCGGCGGCCTGGAGTTCGTCCAGACCGACGTCAGCCTGCCGGGCAATAACAGTCTGCCCGTCGCCCTCGGACGCAGGCTGCTCGCAGGACGCCACCTGTTCGAGGATCACCCGTTCTCGCGCTGGGACATCGACCTGCCCTACATGCACGGGGTATTCGCCAAAGGCAGCCTGAGCCTCGAAGGCTGGAAGAGCTCCGACGGCAGCGGCGCCCGCTGCTCGAACTTCGGCGCTCCTCCCGAGACACGCGGCCTGAACGGGTCCTCGATCTGGACCCCGTCCGAGTTCTGGCAAGGGAATTTCATGTATGTGCCGGGACATGGCGACCAGCAGCTGCTCAGGCGCGCACTGGACAACCCCACCACGCCCGGCGCCTTCAGCATCGACGGTGTGAGCGTTTCGTCCTTCCCGGTCGTCACCAGCGGCAAATGGGCGGTCGGCTGCCTTCCTTCACTGGCCAATGACGCGAGTGCCGACAAGTCGCTGGGCCAGGGCTTCGTCGCCGTCTCTCCGGACGGGACACGCTACAAGTTCGACTGGATGGTCACCTACCAGGCCCGCACCCTGGTCAAGGCCAGCGATGCGCCCTCGCCGCTCGCAAGCGGCAGCGCTGAATTCTCGAAGACAGAGAGCGAGTCCACCGCCAGCGCTTCCGGCGGGGAGCTGACGCCGATGGGCGTGATCACCGCCACCCTGCCGATGACCGAAGTCCGGATCCTGCCGACCAAGGTGATCGACCGCTTCGGCAATACCGTCACCTACACCTACGACCCCGCCCGTCCCGCCAACCTGAAGCAGATCGCATCGAGCGACGGCCGGGTGCTGACCATCGCCTACGTCACCGACGCGAACGGCGACACCAGCCGCATCAAGTCGGTCAGCGACGGAAGCCGCACCTGGAACTACGAGTACAACCCCGATGGCTTCAAGGACCTGGTCCGGGTCCAGCAGCCCGACGGAACGCGCTGGGAACTGGGCAGCATCACCCCCCTGATCGCCGACGTCCAGTACCAGAACGATGGCTCCGACTATTGCAGCATCCATCCTCTTCCGTTCCCGACGACGCTGACGGGTTCGATGCAGCATCCGTCCGGCGCAACCGGAACGTTCACGCTGAAGCCCACCGAACATGGCCGCAGCGACGTCCAGGAAAGCTGCATCGACAAGCGCTACCTGGTCCCCATCTTCTACTTCACGAATTCGCTGACGAGCAAGACGATCAGCGGCCCCGGGCTCTCGGGCCTGACCTGGAACTACAACTATGGCGCTCCCAACGGAAGCTTCTCGCCATGTAACGGTTGCGTCACCACCAAGACGGTCGATGTCACGGACCCCGAAGGAACGGTGACCCGCTACACCTACGGCAACCGCTACTTCGTCAGCGAAGGCAAGCTGGAACGGATCGACAGCGGCTGGAATGGAAGCAGCGCGCTGCGTTCGGTCAGCATCAAGTACCGCGATGTGGGCGCGGGTCCTTACCCTGTGCAGGACGGCACCAGCGACGAGATGCTGGGCGACGGCGGCACCGACCTGAGGAACCGTCCGGAAGAAGTGCGCACGACCACGCAGCAGAATGTCGACTTCGTATGGCGCGCCAACGCCTTCGACACCCTGGCACGCCCCACGAACGTAACGCGCAGCAGCACCCTGGGCTACGCGCGGACCGAGTCGACGACCTATGAGGACAACCTCGCCAAATGGGTGATCGGCCAGGTCAGGCAAGTCACCGATGCCGGCACCGGCAAGCTCATGGTGCAGAACGTCTACAACAGCGCCACGGCCACGCTCACCAGCGTCAGTGAATTCGGCAAGCTGCAGCGTTCCATGACCTATTACGCGGACGGTACGCTGCAAACGGTCACGGACGGGAAGAACCAGGCCACGACCTATTCCAGCTACAAGCGCGGCATCCCGCAGAACATCCGCTACCATGACGCGTCCTCCGAAAGCGCGGTGGTCAACAACATCGGCAAGATCACGTCGCTGACCAACGAAGCCGGTTTCACCACGAGCTTCGGCTACGACGTGATGGGACGGCTGGCGTCCGTCACCTACCCCACGGCCGATACGGTGGCCTGGACGCCGGCGACGGTGTCGTTCTGGCAGTCGGGCTCCGCTCACCAGGACCTGGCGGCCGGGCACTGGCGCCAGCAGGTCAAGGTGGGCAATGCGCTGACGACGACCTATTACGATGCCTTGCTGCGCCCCGTGTACACCGAGCGCTCGGATATCGCCGATCCGGCCGCCACCATGCGCATCACCAGGCAGACCTACGATTCGAGTTCGCGGCCGTCATTTACGTCCTACCCGAAACGCAGCTACGCCGAACTGGGCGGCGGCCAGACCAACGAGTACGATGCGCTCGGCCGTCCGACCACCACCACCAGCACGAGCGAACTGGGCTCCCTGGTGTCCTCGTATTTCTACAACAGCGGCTTCGAAACGGCGCATACGGACGCCCGTGGGAACACGACCTATTACCGCTACCAGGATTTCGACGAGCCGAGCGCCGCTTCGATCAGCAATATCGCACTGCCTGAAGGCGTGAACGTCGCCATCGCACGCGATGTGTTCCGCAAACCGACCACCATCACGCGCAGCGGCGCCGGCAAGAGCGTCACCCGCCGCTACGTGTACAACGCGGCGGAGCTGCTGTGCAAGACGATCGAACCGGAAACCGGCGCGACGGTGCAGGAGTATGACGCGGCCAACAATGTCCTCTGGCGTGCAACCGGCTTGACCCTGACCTCGCCCACCTCGTGCGACACCAGCACCGCATCGGCATCCACCGCCAGGAAAACCAGCTTCGGCTACGACACGCGCAACCGCCTGACCTCGACGAGCTTCGGGGACGGCAGCGCCGGGATCTCCCGCACCTACACGCCGGACAGCCTGCCCTCGACGGTGGTCTCGGGCGGCACGCAGTGGACCTACACCTACAACAAGCGCCGCCTGATGGAGCGCGAGAGCCTGGTGTACGGCGGCAGCACCTACAACATCGACCGCGGCTACGATGCCAACGGCTCGCTGGCGCAAGTGCGCTACCCCGTCACCAATCTGACTGTGACCTACAACCCGAACGCGCTCGGCGAAGCGCGCCAGGTGGGCAGCTACGCTTCCCAGATCACCTATCACCCGAACGGCGCGGTCGCCGGCTTCGTGTACGGCAACGGCATCCGCCGGACGCTCAGCCAGAACGCCCGCGGCCTGCCGCTGCAATCGACGGATGCAGGCGTCCTGAACGAGTCGTATACCTACGACCGCAACGGCAACGTCGACGGCATTACCGACCTGCTGAGCGGCCTGGCGACCCGCCAAATGGGCTACGACGGGCTGGACCGGCTGACCAGCGTCTCCGCGCCCTCGCTGTGGGGGACGGCCGTCTACACCTACGATGCGATCGACAACCTGACCGGCACCTCGATCTCGGGCGGCCAGAACGCACGCAGCACCCTGCACACGATCAACCCGACGACCAACCGCCTGGACAGCATTTCGAACGGCCCGGCGGCATTCAACTTCGCCTACGGTTACGACGTGCAGGGGAACGTCACCAAGCGCGGCGCGCAACTCTACCGCTTCGACCTGGCCAACCGCATGACGCAGGCGGACGGCCGCGCCACCTATCTCTACGACGGCCATGGCCGGAGGACGAGTAGCGTCGGCACCGACAACGTCAACAAGGTGCAGGTGTACAGCAACGATGGCCGGCTGATGTACGCCGTGCGCACCGGCGCCACCGGCACCAAATACATCTACCTGAACAACCACCTGATCGCGGAGGTGAACTGATGTCCCCCGTTTGCCATCCGTTGTCCCCGAAGACATCCATGAACCTTTCATCCAGGCTGCTGCAGCTATGCCTCGCGGCGCTCGTGTTCCTGACCTTGCTGCTTTCAGGCGCATCCGCGGTCGCACAGACCAAACCCGGCGGCAGCTACGACATCGCCGCGCCCACCGCGCTTCCACCGCCACCGGAGGGAGAAGTCAACGGCGCGGCGCTCTACAGCCAGTCGGTGCCTACCAGCATGGTGGCGGGCAGCACCTACAACGTCTCCGTCACCATGAGGAATACCGGCTCGACCGTGTGGACCTCGTACGACAACTACAACCTCGGCTCGCTCAGCCCGCAGAACAATCAGACCTGGGGAATCGCCCGCATTTCCGTCGGCACGACGCCGGTCAACTACTGGGACCTGAAAACCTTCAGTTTCCAGGTGACCGCGCCGTCCACACCGGGCAGCTATACCTTCCATTTCGGGATGCTCGAAGAGTATCGGGAATGGTTCGGCACCACATCCCCGGTGACCGTCACGGTGACCGCCCCCGCACCGGTCAACAACGCGCAAATCATCAGCTCCAGCGCGCCCTCGAACATGGTGACCGGCCAGGGCTACGACGTTTCCGTGACCGTGAAGAACACGGGCACGACCACCTGGAAACCGGGGGTGTACCGGCTCGGTTCCCAGAACCCGACCGATAACTCCACCTGGGGATTCGGCCGTGTCGACCTTCCCGTCAACGTCTTGCCGGGGCAGCAGTATCAGTTCGCGTTCCGCGTGACGGCGCCGGCGCCCGGCAGCTACAGCATGCAGTGGAAGATGCTCGAAGAATACGTCCAGTGGTTTGGCGGCACCTCGAGCAATGCGATCTCGGTCGGAGCGGCGACGCCAAAGCCGACGATTTCGGTGACCGGAGCGACCAGCCTCACCGCAGGCCAGTCGTTCACCACCTCCTGGAGCACGACCAACGCGACGTCGCTGAAGCACGTCTGCACCGCCGCCGGCACGGGGTACAACGTCAATGAGTCGCTGGCCGTCAACGGCTCGCGCTCGCAAGTGGCGCAATCCGGCTGGGTCAACTATCCCTCGACCTGCACCTGGACCGCGACCGGCGCAGGGGGCACGACGACCTTCAGCCGCACCCTGACCACGTCGGCCGCGGCCTCTCCTGCCCCCACCGTCAGCGTGCAGCGGACGCCGTCGACGATGACCGCGGGGCAGTCGTTCACGCTCACCTGGAGCACGACCAACGCGACCTCGCTGACGCGGGTGTGTACGGCGAGCGGCACGGGCTTCACCGGGAACGAAAGCCTGCCGGTGAACGGCAGCGCCTCGGGCACCGCGAGCGCTTCCTGGGTCGGCTATCCCTCGACCTGTACCTGGACCGCCAGCGGTTCCGGCGGCTCGAAGCAGTATGCCGAAACCATGACCACGGTGGCGCCGGCGGCCAGCGGCGTGACCTATATTCACACCGACGGGCTTGGCAGCCCGGTGGCGCGCACCAATGCGTCCGGGCAGCTCATCAGCACGACGCGGTATGAGCCGTATGGCTATGTGGCTTCCGGCGCGGCGCCGACCATCGGGTTCACGGGACATGTGAATGATGCCGATACCGGGCTGACGTATATGCAGCAGCGGTACTATGATCCGGTGGCGGGGCGGTTCTTGAGCATCGA